>DASYGS010000032.1:0-83609 GCA_035999465.1 Blastococcus sp.
GGAGGCTGCCGGCGAGAACGCGTGGACCTACGGTCGGCTGCACGCGCTCGAGGAGATCCGGGCCGAGCGGGCCGAGGAGGCGTTCTGGGCCGGCTGGCCCGCGACGGCCAAGACGCTGAAGGCCGCCACCCGCTGACGCGCAGGTGCCGGGGGAGCTGCGCGTCGCTCAGGCGGTGAGCCCGGTCAGCCCTGGTCGAGCACCTGGAAGGCCTCGTCGACGAGTTCCTCGAGCTTCCGCTCGCCGTCCCCGTCGGCCCAGGCGAGCATGCCCGCCGTGTAGGCCGCGAGGTAGGCGTTGATGATGATCGAGTCGGCGGCCGACAGCGGTGCCTGCGCCGGGGGCAGGGCGTCGGCGACGTAGCCGGCCGTCTCGCGCTCGAAGAGCGCCGCGCGGGTTCGGAGCGCGGGGGTCGACGCGATGATCTTCCAGCGGGCGAGCGTCTCAGCCCGCTCCTCCCAGGTCCACTGGGCGAACCAGACGGGCGCGGCGGCGCGCAGCCGTGAGCCCACCGGCAGGTCGGCGGGCTGGCCGCGCAGGAGCGCCGCCAGGTCCTCCGCCGTCGGCAGCTGCATGATGACGTGTTCCTTACTGGGGTAGTGCGCATAGAACGTCGGCACCGAGACCCTGGCCGCCGCGGCGATCTGTCCCACGCTCACGGCGTCGAAGCCCCGCTCGGTGAACAGCGCCATGGCGGCGTCGTAGATCCGCTGGTGCGTCGCCTCCCACCTGCGGCTGCGCGCGTCGGACGTATCGGTCACGGGGTGATGATGGTCCGCGAAAGCCCTGTTCGGCTACTCGCAGGGCCGAGAACTACCGGTTCGGTCGCTGCGGATCCTTCGGGGCGTGTCGTTGCCGCAGGTGCGGAGGCGGCTCGGGGTTCAGCGATGGACGTCTCATACGACATGACGTCTAGACGTCTTTCCGGTCGCGTACCTTCGACGTCGTGACGAGCCCCGTGGCCGGACCGAAGTACCTCGCGGTCCGCGAGCATCTGCGGCGCCGGGTCACCGCCCTGCCGGAGCACACGCTGCTACCGCCCGAGCCCCTGCTGTGCGCCGAGTACGGCGTCAGCCGCATCACGCTGCGCCGGGCGGTCGACGGGCTGGTGGCCGACGGCCATCTGGTGCGCGAGCAGGGGAGGGGTACGTACGTCACGCGCCCGGCCATCCGGCACGAGTACCGTGAGAGCTTCGTGCACCGCATCGCCGGGTTCAACTCCGTCATGACCGAGACCGGTGCGCAGGTCGGCACCACGGTGCTGACCCAGCGCATCGTCCCGCCACCGGCACCCGTGGCCGTCGAGCTGGCGCTGGACCCGGCCGCGGACGTCGTCGAGCTCGTGCGGCTGCGCAGCGTCGACGGCACCCCGAATCACGTCGCGCACAGCTTCATGCCCGCGACGCTCTACCCGCGGGCGGCGCGGGCGGACTTCGGTCAGGGATCGCTGTACGAGTACCTGCGGCGGGAGTACGGCGCGGATCTGGCGCACGCCCGGATCGTCGTCGACGTCGGCACCGCGGCCCCCGACGAGGCCGACATCCTGCACGTCGTCGCCGGGTCGCCGCTGCTCGTCGTCCGGACGACGGTCCGTGACAGCGCCGGCCACCCGCTGGTGCACAGCTTCTCGCGGCTGCGTCCCGACGTCAGCCAGGTCGAGTTCGAGGTCTCGGTCGGCGGCCGCACCGATGGCTGACCGCGCCACCCGCGCGAGCGGCGTCCTCGAGGTCCCCCAGCCGCGCCGGGAGGTCTGGCGCGCCCTGGCGGTCCTCGAGCCCTACTGCGCGGTCTGCGACGTCTCCTACGTCGTCGAGGGCGCGGGCGGCCCCCGCATCGGGACGACGTTCGTGTGCGCGCCCGGGCGGCTCGACGGCACCCCGCCCCCGGCCGGCGCCCCGCGGGGCGAGATCGTCGACTGGGTCCCGCTCCGGCTCGTCACCACCCGGCTCGTCCTCACGCCCGAGACCTGGACGACGCGCATCGAGCTGGACGACACCGCCGACGGCGGCACGCGGGTGACGATGACCATCACGCACGAGCCCACCGGAGGCGGCCGCGTGCTGCGACGGCTGCAGCGCGGCGGTCTCCTGCGGCTGGTGCAGCGCACCGTCGACACGGAGCTGGAGAAGGTGCCCGCCCACGTGGCTCGCGTCGGGCGGTCCTGAGAAGGACCCGATCATCACGATCGGGCGAACGGCGCATCTGTGGTCCGGGGCGTGGGTAACGGCATCATTCGTGCACCGGCGGCGCACCCGGCACTGTGCCGGGAGCTCGCACGCCGGGCGGACGACTGAGGGGTTGGCCATGACCATCATCGGTTTGCTGATCGCGGGGCTCATCATCGGTCTGCTGGGGAAGTTCGTCGCGCCCGGCGCCCGGGACAACACGCCCCTGTGGCTCACGCTCCTGTGCGGCATCGGCGGGGTGCTCATCGGCTACTGGGTGGCCGGTGCCCTCGGCGTGGCGCACACCAATGGTGTGGACTGGATCCGCTGGATCATCTCCATCATCGTGGCGGCGGTGCTGGTCGTGGCGGCCTCCACGATCACCGGCCGCAACGACCGCGCCGTCCGCTGAGCCGTCCCCCGGGGGGCCCGGCGGGCCGTCAGAGCTCGACCGAGTCCCCCGGGGTCAGCCGGCTGTAGGGCGTGGGCGTGCCGGGCCCGTTCTCGCCCAGCATGGCCGCGGTGACGGTGAGCCCGTTGTCGTTGAGCAGCCCGTCGTGCACGGCGTAGGCCTGATCGGCGTCGACCGCGCGCACGTAGTCGATGACCTCGGAGATCTTCGACCAGGGCGCGTGCACGGGCAGCAGCAGCACCGGCACCGGCTCCTCGGGCACCGTGAGGGCGTCGCCGGGGTGGAAGACCTGGCCGCCGACGAGGAAACCGATGTTGGTGACCCGCGGCAGGTCGGGATGGATCACGGCATGCAGCTCACCGTGCACGGTGACGTCGAGCCCCGCCGCAGTGAACGCGTCGCCGTGCCCGACGGTGTGCACGCGGTTGCCGAGCCCCTCCAGCTGACCGGCCACCGAGCTGTTGGCCCAGACCTCGAGGGCCGGATCGGCGTCCATCGCCGCCCGCAGCCGCGCGGGATCGAAGTGGTCGAAGTGCTCGTGCGTGATCAGGACGGCGGTCGCGCCGTCCAGCGCCTCCGGCGCCGTGAACGCACCCGGGTCGATGACGAGCCGGGCATCCCCGGCACCGAGGACGACGCACGCATGGCCGTGTTTGGTCAGCTCCATGACCGCATCCTGCCCCTACCGGCGGACTCGCGCGTCCCGTCCCCGCCCGGACCTCCCTGCCCCCTCCGGGTGAAGGGGACGGCGGGGCCCGTAACTTTCCGCGCGGCCGGTGCCGACCGTTGACCCATGATGCTGCAGACGACTGTGTACGCCGCGGCCCGCAGCCGCGCCCACGGGCCGACCGCCGAGCTGTGGCACGCGGTCGAGCTGCACCGGCCGCCGGCGGAGGTGGACGGCGCGTGCGAGCTGACCGTCTGCGGCTCCCTCGCCCGCGTCATGACCGACGCGCAGTGGCCGCTCGCCGCCCGGGACGTCTGCCCGGTGTGCGCGAGCCTCGCGCGCTGACGCCCGTCCCCTGACGCCCTGTCGCCGGGTGGGGGAGCTCGCCCCGACGGCAGGTGCACGCCTGCAGTTCGGCCTCAGGAGCCGGTGAACCGAGGCGCCCGCTTCTCCAGGAACGCCTCGACCGCCTCCCGATGGTCGGCCGTCGCGCCCAGCTCGGTCTGCAGCCGCGCCTCGAGGGCGAGCGTGTCCTCGACCGAGTCGGTCGCGGCGGTGGCCAACACGGTCTTGATCGCCGCGAAGGCCGCGGTCGGGCCGTTCGCCAGCCTCTCGGCCAGTGCCCGTGCCTCGGCCGCCACCTCGTCGGCTGCGACGACCCGGTGCACCAGCCCCCACTGCTCGGCGGTCTCGGCCGTGAACGGCTCGGGCGTGAGCAGCAGCTGGGCCGCCCGGGAGCCACCCACGCAGTGCACCAGCCGCGACGCCAGGGCCGAGTCGCTGGACAGGCCGATGCCGGCGAAGGCCGTCGTGAACTTGGCGCCGGCCGCTGCGACCCGGAGGTCACCGGCCAGCGCGATCCCCAGCCCGGCGCCCGCGCAGGCGCCGTTGATGCCGACGACGAGCGGCACCCGCAGCGCCGACAGCGCCAGGATCAGCGGGTTGTACTCCTCGACGACCACGTTCAGGGACGTCGCGGCGTTGCCCCGCAGCGACTCGATGTGCTCGCCGAGGTCCTGGCCGACGCAGAACGCCCGCCCGGTGCCGGTCAGCAGCACCGCGCGCACGGACCGGTCGGCGGCGACGTCGCGGACGACGGCCAGCAGGTCGGTGCGGGAGGCGTGCGACAGGCCGGGGCGCAGCATCGTGATCGTGGCGACCCCGCCGTCGTCGTCCCTGGTCACGAACTCGGACATCGTCGTCCCGCCTCTCTGCGGTCATCTCCTCCGCCGCGGGTGCCCGCAACGGTCAGCGTCGCTGATCATTGCGGGCACCGGCGGGACGCGGACGGCGGGGGTCAGCCGCCGCTCGGCTGGTCCCGCAGCTCCCGGCGGAGGATCTTGCCGGTGACCGTCTTGGGCAGCTCGTCGATGATCTCGATCTGCCGCGGGTACTTGTAGGCGGCCATGCGCTCCTTGCAGTGCGCGATCAGCTCGTCGGCCGTCGCCGAGGACCCCGCCTTGAGGCTGACGAACGCCTTCACGGTCTCGCCGCGCTTCTCGTCGGGGACGCCGACGACGGCGGACTCGCGCACCGCCGGGTGCTCGGCCAGGACGTCCTCGACCTCGCGGGGCCAGACCTTGTAGCCCGAGGCGTTGATCATGTCCTTCTTGCGGTCGACGATGAACACCCAGCCCTCGGGGTTCATGAACCCGACGTCGCCGCTCTTGAGCGCCCCGCCGGGCAGGTTGGCCGCCGTCTCCTCGGGTTTGCCCCAGTAGCCGGCGACGACCTGCGGCCCGTCGGCGACGATCTCGCCGATCTCGCCGAGCGGCAGGTCCTGCCCGTCGTCGTCCTGGATGCGGACGATCGTGTTCGGCGCCGGCACGCCGACCGACAGGGCTCCCGACGTCGGGTCGACCGGCGACGGCGAGCCGAACGGCGTCACCGTCATGGGCGAGGTGGTCTCGGTCAGGCCGTAGGCGTTGTGCACTTGGATGCCGGTGGCCTCGAGGAACGTCTTCTCCGCGGTCGGTGAGATGGCCGCGCCACCGGAGTACACCGAGGTGAACGAGGAGAAGTGGTCACGGGTGAACCCCGGTGCGTGCAGCAGGGCGTTGAACGCCGTGATCGCCCCGATGGTGAAGGTCGGCCGGTGCTCGACGAAGGCGTCGAGCACCACCTGCGGCTCGAACCGGTAGGCGAGGACGAGCGGGGCCGGCGCGAGCAGGCTCACCGCGATGTGGCCGATCAGCCCGGTGATGTGGAACAGCGGGGCGACGCCGAAGATCGCGCCGTCCCGGCCCGCGTGCACCCAGTCGCGGTAGACCTGCGCGGTGAACACCACGTTCCGGTGGGTGTTCATCGCCCCCTTGGGCACGCCGGTGGTGCCCGAGGTGTAGGTCAGGAACGCGACGTCGTCCGGCTTCGGGTCGACCGGCGGCGGCACCTGCCCGCGGTGCTGCTCGACGAACTCCAGGAAGTCGGTCGTGCCCTCGGGCCGCCGCTTGCTCATGCCGGCGAAGAGCCGCTCGTCGTTGCGGGTCTGGAAGTCCAGCTCGCTGGTCGTGAGCACCAGGCGCACGTCCGTGTCGGGCACGACCTCGCGCGCGACCTCGTCGTAGAGGGCCTCCAGGGAGACGAGCACGGTCGCCCCCGAGTCCTTGAGCAGGTAGGACAGCTCCCGCTTCCGGCTCATCGGGTTGATCGAGACCATGATGCCGCCGGCCTTCCAGGTGGCGACCATCGCGATCACGAACTGCGGCACGTTCTGCAGGTAGACGGCAAGGCGGTCACCGGCGGAGAAGCCGGACTCCAGCAGGCCCGCGGCCAGCGCGTCGCTCTGCTCGTCGAGCTCCCGGCGGGAGATCGTTCCGTCGAAGTACCTCAGGGCGTCGCCGTCGGGATCCCGCGCGACGCCGGCGCGGAACATCTCGAGGGCGTTGCCGAACTCGAACTCGTAGTCGGGCGGCTGGTCGCCGTAGAGGGCGAGCCAGGGCCGGTCGTCGTAGGCGCTCACGACCGGCCTACTTGATGACGACGGGGTTGACCGGCGTCCCGGCCGCCTTCGCGACCTTCAGCGGTGCCGCGACGTAGAGGAAGGCGTACCGCCCGTCCTCGGCGCAGTCGGCGGCCAGCGCCTCCAGGTCGGCGATCTCGGTCAGGGCGATCCCGAGGTTGCGCATCAGGGCGCTGTGCAGCACCAGGGCGACCCCGTTGTTCGGGTCCGTCGTCACCTCGTTGGCGATCGTGTCGGTGACCAGGTTCGGGATCTCCATGTCCTGGAACCACTGCACGAGCTCGGGGCTGTAGACCAGGCCGGGCTCGTTGAAGCCCTCGTAGAAGGCGTCGCCCTGCTCGTGGAAGAGCGTCAGGAAGTTCGTCCGGATGATCAGGATGTCGCGCTTGGCGATCTCGACGCCCTGGGCCTTCGCGCAGGCGAGCAGGTCTTCGTGCGTGAACGTCTCGCCCTTGTCGAGGGTGTTCTTGCCGCGGAACCGGGCCATGTCGAGCAGGACCGCCCGGCCGACGACGCCGCGCTGGGCGATCGGCTCGACGCTGGCCTTCTCCAGGCCGCCGACCGTCGTGCGCGCGTCGTAGCCGTTCCAGATCTTGCCGTCGTACCAGAGGTGACCCAGGGCGTCGTACTGCGTCGAGCCCTGCAGGTAGGCGTCGATCTTGTCGTCGGCGTAGTGCAGGCCGCCGGGGTAGGCGGGGCCCTTGCCGCCCTCGTCCCAGTCGGACTCGTCGAGCACCTGGATGCGCTCGGCGGGGGTGCGGCCTGGCCAGACCGGGTCGCCCTTCGGGTCGCCGATGAGCCGCTGCAGGGTGAACACCTTGCCCTCGCTCACCAGCCGGACCGCGGCGAGCACCTGTTCCGGGCCCAGATAGTTGAGCGCGCCGACCTCGTCGTCGTCGCCCCACTTGCCCCAGTTGGAGGGGGCATCGGCGAGCAGTTCGGTCAAGGCGGGGGCGTCGGCCATGGGGGTCTCCCGGTGTGGGCGCGGTGGATGGACGGACATGACCACCGTCACAGCGAGGCCCGCCGATCGCAAGGTCGGGAGCCCCGCCGAGCGCGATCGCCGCAACCGCCGTGCAACGTCGGTGGCCGGAGAGGTGGCGGAACGCGGGCTGCGCGAGGCGGGGTGGCGCGCGGCCCTGTCCGGGGCTGATCCCACCGGCGCGTGAAGAGGTGCGTGCGAAGCGCACCCGGCGCGCCGTCGAGAGCTGTGGCGAGAGGCCGATGCGGACGCGAGGCGGCTGATCGACGCGCAGCGCCGGGGACCATGGCCGCCTCACGCGGGCGGGACCCTCGGGGCCCGGCCGCATCCACGCGGGAGGCGATGTGGGAGGCAGAGCTCGGCCGTCGAGGCCGTTCCGGCGATGGGTGGTGGCGCCGGCCGCCGGACTGCTCCTCGGTGGTGCGCTGGCCGGACTGGTGCACGAGGGCCTGCGCGACGCGGGCAGCCCGGCTCCGGTCGCGGCGGCCCTTCCCCGGCCGTTGCGCCTGCCGCCGGCGGACGCGGGCCTCCATCCGCGCTGGACCGACCTGGCCCACCCGACCCTCGCGCCCGCTGCCGCCACCGGCACCGCGCCCACCCCGGCTGCGGTGCCGGTCCCGCCGCTGGCCCAGGCGGTGCTGGCCAGTCCCGTGTGGTCACCGCCGGCGGCGCCACCGGTGGCTCCCACGACTCCCCGGGCCACCGTCGCAGGCGCGGCACCACCGCCGCCGCCGGTGGTGACCCCGCCGCCGGTGGTGACCCCTCCCCCGGTGGTGACCCCGCCGCCGGTGGTGACCCCGCCGCCGGTGGTGACCCCGCCGCCCGTGGTGACCCCACCCCCGGTGGTGACCCCACCGCCCGTGGTGACCCCGCCGCCCGTGGTGACCCCGCCGCCGGTGGTGACCCCGCCCCCGGTGGTGACCCCGCCACCGGTGGTGACCCCGCCACCCCCAGCGACCGGCACAGGCACGGGAACCGGCACGACCACGACGCCGTCCCCCACGGGCTGACGTGAGGTGCATCCCCTTTCGGGGTGGGGACGGCGCGGCGATGTGTAGGCCGACCCCCGAGTGGACAAGGAGAACCGGGAAGTCCCGCGGAGTGTCCCGGGAGGCTGCAGAACGGTCCGCCCCGGCGGGCCGGACAGGACGAGGAGTGCTCAGTGGTCGAACCAGGGCGTCGCTGCCTGGGTGACCGCTACGAGCTGGAGCGGTTGATCGCCGCGGGCGGCATGGGTCAGGTCTGGCGCGGCCTCGACACCGCACTGCACCGGCCGGTAGCGGTCAAGGTGCTGCGCAGCGAGTACACCGGAGACCCGACCTTCGTCGCGCGCTTCCGCGCCGAGGCCCAGCACGCCGCCTCGCTGAGCAACCCCAACGTCGCCGCGGTCTTCGACTACGGCGAGGAGATAGCCCAGGACGGCACGGGCGAGACGCTGGCCTACCTGGTCATGGAACTCGTCGAGGGCGAGCCCCTGTCGGCCCTGCTCGCGCGCGAGGGGCGCCTCGACACCGCGACCACCCTGTCGTTCCTGCGGCAGACCGCGTTCGCGCTCGCCGAGGCGCACGGCGCCGGCATGGTGCACCGCGACGTCAAGCCCGGCAACATCCTCGTCCGCCCCGACGGCAGCGTGAAGATCACCGACTTCGGCATCGCCTGGTCCGCGCGCAGCGTGGCCCTCACCCGCACCGGCCAGGTGATCGGCACCCCGCAGTACCTCTCCCCCGAGCAGGCCGAGGGCCGGGCCGCGAGCCCCGCCAGCGACGTCTACGCGCTCGGCCTGATCGGGTACGAGTGCCTCACCGGGCATCCGGCCTTCGACGGCGACAACGCGGTGACGATCGCGCTCAAGCAGGTGCGCCAGGAGCCCGAGCCGCTGCCCGCGACGGTGCCGGTCGACGTCCGCCGGCTGATCGGTCGCTCGCTGGCCAAGGACCCGGCCACCCGCCTCGTCGACGGGGCCGCCGTCGTGTCCGCGATCGAGGACATCGCCGCCGGGCGCCCGTTGCCCGACCCGCCGCCCACGGTTGCAGTGGCCGCCGTCGCCGCGGACGGCGTCCCCGCGCCCCGCTCCGGCGGACCGGCCACCGCCGTCGCCGCCGTCTCCCGGCCGCCGGTGGGCCGCCGGCGGGGGCGGGTGGCCGGCGCGCTCCTCCCGCTGCTGGCCCTGCTGGTCGGTGCCGGCATCGCCGCCGCCCTGCTGCAGCTGGTGTCCAACAACACTCCCCCCAGCACCGCGCAGGCGGCCGAGACGCACGCCACGGCCGGCATCGTGCTGGTCGCCGCCGACTACGTCGGACGCCCGATCGACGAGGTCGCGAGCCAGCTGGCGGCCTACGGGCTCACCGTCCACCGGCGGGCGGTGCCCGCGTCCGGTGCCGCGCCGGGAACGGTGACCGGCGTCGACCCCACCGGCGTCAGGCTGCGGCCCGGCCAGGGCGTGCTCGTCTCGTATGCGCCGGCCGCCTCCGGGCGCAGCCGCACCGTCGGGGGCGGGGTCACCGGCGCCGCGCTCGGTGGTGCGCCGACGAGCAGCGCCGCGCCCACGACGAGCGTGGTGTCCACGTCCGCGGCGCCGTCCTCGCCCGCGGCCGGCTCCTCGGCGCCCGACTCCTCCGCGCCCTCGAGCGACACCGAGAGCAGCAGCAGCAGCAGTAGCAGCAGTAGCAGCAGCTCCGACAGCTCGTCGCCCTCCTCCGAGTCGAGCACGCCGACGGACACGACGCCGACGACGGCTCCCGACACGACTGCCCCGGCCCCGTGACCGTCCTGGACGGCCGGTACGAGCTGCTCGACCTGCTGGCCACCGGTGGCATGGGCCAGGTGTGGCGGGGCCGGGACCTGCTGCTGCAGCGCCCCGTCGCGGTCAAGGTGCTGCGCAGCGAGTTCGCCGGGGACCCCACCTTCGCCGCGCGGTTCCGCGCCGAGGCCCAGCACACCGCCGTCCTGGCCCACCGCAACATCGCCGCGCTGTTCGACTACGGCGAGGTGGCCGCCGGGAACGGCCGGCCGGAGGCGCTCGCCTACCTGGTCATGGAGCTGGTCGAGGGGGAGTCGCTCTCGGCGCTGCTCGCCCGGGAGGGCCGCCTCGACGCCGTCCGGACGCTCGACGTCCTCCGGCAGACCGCGGCCGCCCTCGCCGCCGCGCACGCCGCAGGCGTGGTGCACCGCGACGTCAAGCCCGGCAACGTGCTCGTCGCTCCCGACGGCACCGTCAAGATCACCGATTTCGGGATCGCCTGGTCGGCGTCCAGCGTGCCGCTGACCCAGACGGGGCAGATCGTGGGCACCGCGCACTACCTGTCGCCGGAACAGGCCGCCGGCCACAAGGCCGCGCCGGCCAGCGACGTCTACGCGCTCGGCATGATCGGCTACGAGTGCCTGGCCGGACGGCGTGCGTTCGACGGGGAGAACTCCGTGCAGATCGCGCTCCGCCAGCTGCACGACCAGCCCGACCCGCTGCCCGGCGACGTCCCCGCGCCGGTCCGCGCGCTGATCGCCCGCGCCCTCGTGAAGGACCCGGCCGACCGCTTCCCCGACGGGGCGGCCTTCCGCGCCGCCGTCGAGGACGTGCAGGCCGGCCGCGCGCTGCCGCCGGGGGTGCGGCCGACCCGCGTGTTCGCGCGGCCCGGCCGTGCCGCGGCGTCCGGACGGCGTGCCCGGCGCGGACTGCGGCTGCTCGTGCCGCTGGTGCTGCTCCTGGCCGGCGCCGGCATCGGCATCGCCGCGCTCGAGGTCCTCGGCGATGCCGCGGTCGCCCAGCCGGTCGCTGCGGCCGGCACCCCCGTGGCGTCGATCCTGGTGACGGCGGCGGACTACGTCGGCCGGCCCGTCGACGACGTCGCGGCGGAACTGACCGCCCGGGGGCTCCGCGTGCAGCAAAGGGCGGTACCGACCACCGGCGCCACTGCCGGAACCGTCACCGCGATCGACCCGGTGGGCCTCCGGGCGGCGGGCGACCTCATCACCGTGTCCTATGCCGTGACGCCCTCGGAGCCCGCGCCCGTGCCGGCGCCCCGGCCCGGCGCGGCGGCGGTGCCGTCCCAGGGCGCGACCGTGCCGGCGGTCGCGGTCTCCAGGAGTGCCGGATCCGGGACCTCCGGCGCCGTCACGGTGCACGGGGACGCGAGCAGGGGGAACGAGGGCCGGGGGAACGGGGGCGGCGGCCGTCAGGACGGGCCGTCCCCCGGGCACGGCAGCCACGGTCACGGCGGCGGCGCGGGGCACGGGCACCACAAGCGCGACTGACCGCCCCCGCTCCCGGCCCGCCGCCGGGCGTGCGAGGATCGTTCCGGGTCTTGAACACAGCAGGGCCCGATGAGGCGGACGCGCGTCGCGGCCCGGCCGGAGCATGAGGTGACAGAGCTGTCCGCTCCGCTGGGCGGTGCCGGCTACGGCGCCATCTTCCGGGCCATGCCCACGCCCTACCTGGTCATGACGCCGGACCTCGTGATCGTCGACGCCAACGCGGCCTACCTGGCGACGACGGGCCGAACTCTCCCTGACCTCGTCGGGCGCCCGGTGTTCGACGCCTTCCCGGGCAACCCGAACGAGACCGACGCCGACGGCGGCGTGGCGAAGGTGCGCCGGTCCTTCGAGTACGCCCGGGATTCCGGCCGGGTGCACACGATGGACCTGCAGGAGTACGACATCCCGGACGGGCGCGGCGGGTTCAGCAAGCGCTTCTGGAGCCTGATCAGCATCCCGGTTCCCGACGAGTCCGGAGCCTGCGCCTACCTCCTCCAGCGGGCGGAGGACATCACCGACTACGTGCTCGACCAGCGCCGGAGAGCGGAGGAGCGGGCTCGGGGCGCGCAGTGGCAGCGGCGGGTGATCGAGGTCGAGTCCGACCTGCACGCGCGCGGTCTCGAGCTGACCGCCGCGCGGGAGGCCGAGGTCGCCACCGCCCGCCGCCTGGCGGCCCTCGCCGGGCTCGCCCTCGACCTCGCGGCGTCCGACAGCGTCGACGACCTGACGCGCATCGTCTCCGGCCGCGGTCTCGCCGCACTGGGCGCCCGTGGCGTCGCGGTGGCGGTGCTCGAGCCCGACGGCGCTCTGCGGCTGATGACCGACGGTCTGGGGGACGAGGTCCAGCGCCGGTACGCGGAGCTCTCGCTGGACGACCCGCTGCCCGGCGCCTCGGCGGTCCGCACGGGGCAGGCCGTGGTGCTCCGCGACCGGGCGGCCTGCCTGGCCTACACCCGCGAGATGGCCGAGGTGCTCGAGACCACCGGCGCCGAGGCGTGGATGTCTCTCCCCCTGGTCGCCGGCGGCCGCACCCTCGGCTCGCTGACCGTGGGCTGGGAGCGGCCGCAGGTGTTCGACCCCGCGGACATCGAACTGTTCGAGGCCTTCGCCGCCCAGACCGCCCAGGTGCTCGACCGCATCAGGACGCGCGAGGCCGAGCGCAGGGCGCACGCCGCCGTCGAGGGCATCGCCGAGGCGCTGCAGAGGAGCCTGCTCACCGACCCGCCACCGCTCGAGCACCTCGACATCGCCGTCCGCTACCTCCCGGCCGCGGAGCAGGCGCAGGTCGGCGGCGACTGGTACGACGCGTTCCTCGTCGGTGACGGCAGCACGATGGTGGCGATCGGCGACGTCACCGGTCACGACCGTCATGCCGCCGCGGCGATGGCGCAGGTCCGCAACGTGCTGCGCGGGGTGGCGCACAGCCTCCCCGACTCCCCGGCCGGGGTGCTCAGCGCGCTGGACCGGGCGATGGGCCACCTCGAGGTGGACGCCCTGGCGACCGCCGTCCTGGTCCGGGTGGAGGAGGGCGCCCCGGGCGACGGGCCGGGGCAGTGCCTGCTGCGATGGTCCAACGCCGGGCACCCCGCGCCGCTGCTGCTCGGCGCCGACGGTTCGGTGACCTCCCTCGACCGGGAGCCCGACCTGTTGCTGGGCGTCGCGCCGGAGCAGCCCCGCAGGGAGCATGCGGTCGTGCTGCCGGCGGGAGCGACGATCGTGCTCTACACCGACGGCCTCGTCGAGCGCAGGGGGCGCACGCTGGACGACGGCGAGGAGTGGCTGCGCCGGGTCGCCCGGGGGCTGAACGACCTGCCGCTGGACGAGTTGTGCGACCGGTTGCTGGCAGATCTGCCCGACGTCCTCACCGACGACGTCGCCCTGCTGGCGCTCCGCGCCCGCCCCGCCTGAGCCGGGGCGTCAGGCCTTCCGGCCGGCGCCGACCCAGAGGCCCGCGCCCATCGCGGCCAGCGCGGCGGTCAGCAGGAAGCCGCGGTCGGTGTCGGCGTGGGGCAGGACCACGAGCAGCCAGAAGACCGCCAGGCCGACCAGACCGCCGGCGGCCACCTTCCAGGCCACGCCCGGCCGGAGCCGGTTGCCCGCGGACGACGGCGCGACTCCCAGCAGCGTGAGGATCGCCGCGACCGTGGCGAACGCCGACCACAGCGGGACGACCGCCCACAGCGACCGGAGGCCGACGCGCAGGGCCAGGCCCACCTCCAGCAGCACCACCGACAGGACGGCGAGGCCGATCCCGGCGAGGGCGGAGCGGTCGCGGGGCGCGCGGTCCTTCTTCGGGCCGGCCGCGGGGGACTCGGTCTCGAGGGTGTCGGGCCAGGTCGGGCCGGCGGTGCCGGCAGTCGCGGACGCCGCCGTCGCGCCGTTCGACCCGGCCGGCGCGGGCGGGGGCGGCGGGGTGCCCGGGCCGGGGAGCCCGGGGACGAAGTCGACCGGCCCGGTGGCCTGGGGTGCGTCCATCGGCTCGGCGGCCGGCACCGGCGCCTGGACCGTGGCACCGGGGTGCGGCGGCAGGGTGGCCGCGGTGGCCGCGGGCACGACCGGGATCTCCCGGGTGCTGGGCTGCGCCGGGTTCTCGGGATCCATGGGCACCTGGGGGTCGGACGGGAGACTCACGGGCCCTCCTCGCGCGCTCGGCGGTCCGCGGGCCGGACCTGCATCGCCCAGCACGGTAGCCGGGACCGCTCCCGGGGTCGGGCAGGCGCCCCGTACGACGCGGGCATCCGGTCCCGCCCTCGGCAGCGGGCCCACCTAGGGTCGGGACCGTGACTGTCCGCGCCGGAATCGTCGTCACCGGCACCGAAGTGCTCACCGGCCGGGTGGCCGACCGCAACGGGCCGTGGCTGGCCGAGCAGTTGCGGCTGCTCGGGGTGGACGTGAGCCACGTCGTCGTCGTGGGGGACCGCCCCGGCGACCTGACCGGCGCCCTGACGTTCCTGGCCGGCGCCGGCCTTCCCCTCGTGATCACGTCGGGCGGCCTGGGGCCGACGGCCGACGACCTCACCGCCCTGGTCGTGGGGGAGTTCCAGGGGCGCCCCCCGGTCCTCGACACCGCGCTGGAGCAGCGGATCGGCGCGGTCGTCGAACGGCTCATGGCCCGGCGCGGCTGGCAGGCCGATCCCGTGTCCACCGCCGCGGGCACGCGCAAGCAGGCCCAGGTGCCCGCGGGGGCGACCGTGCTGGAACCGGTCGGGACGGCGCCCGGGCTCGTCGTCCCCCCGGCCGAGGGGCGCCGCGGGCCGACCGTGCTCGTGCTGCCGGGGCCGCCGTCGGAGCTGCAGGCCATGTGGCCCGCGGCCGTCGCGGCCGCGGCGACCCAGCAGGCGCTCGCCGGCCGGGAGGAGCTGCGTCAGGAGACGGTGCGGCTCTGGGGGACCCTGGAGTCGCAGCTGGCCGCCACGCTGCGCGACGCCGACCACGAGCTGGCCGGCCTGGAGATCACCACGTGCCTGCGCGACGGCGAGCTCGAGGTCGTCACCCGCTTCGCGCCCGCCGCCGCCCCGGCCTACGACCGGCTGGTCGCCCTGCTGCAGCAGCACCACGGGGACACGGTGTTCTCGACCGGCCCCACCGTCGACGACCTCGTCGCCGACGCGCTCGCCGGCAGCGGCCGCACGATCGCCACGGCCGAGTCCTGCACGGCGGGGCTGCTGGCCGCCCGGCTGACCGCCCGGCCCGGATCGTCGGCCTGGGTGCTCGGCGGGGTCGCCGCCTACGCCAACTCCGCCAAGGAGCGCCTGCTCGACGTGCCCGCCGGGGTGCTCGCCGAGCACGGCGCGGTGAGCCCCGAGGTCGCGGTCGCGCTGGCCGAGGGCGCCCGGGCACGGTTCGGCGCCGACGTCGGTGTCGGAATCACCGGGATCGCCGGCCCGGGCGGCGGAACCCCGGAGAAGCCCGTCGGCACGGTGCACATCTGCGTGCTCGGCCCCGACGGCGGGCACAGCCGGGCGCTGCGCCTCGGCGGCTCCCGCGAGGCGGTCCGGGAACGGTCCGTCACGATGGCCATGCAGCTGCTGCGCGCGGCGCTGGTCGGCGGCCCACCCGCCTGACCCCGAGTCGATCCTCGCTATCTGGCTGCCCCCGTCGGCGTGTCGGGCAGCCATTCGCCGATGATCACGGCGGTGGGCGCGGGTGGCCCTACCCGGCAGTACGGTCCTGGCATGAGCGCGACGCACGAGGTGACCAACCAGGTCCCGCCGCTGATCGGGCACGACCCCATCGCGGGGGACGCCGCCCTGGCCGAGGCCTGCGTCCGGCACGCCGACGCCGCCACGCTGACGTCGCTGGCGGAGCTCGGGCGGGTGGCCGGCGGCGAGCAGGCCCAGGAGTGGGGTCGTGTCGCCAACGAGAACCCCCCGAAGCTGCGCACCCACGACCGGTACGGCCACCGGGTCGACGAGGTGGAGTTCCACCCGTACTGGCACGAGCTCATGCGCACGGCGGTGGAGCACGGCCTGGCCGGGGCGCCGTGGGCGGCGTCCGCGGCGGGGGACGCCCACGCCCACGTGCGCCGCGCGGCCGGCTACATCGGCTGGACGCAGGTCGAGATGGGCCACGCCTGCCCGATCACCATGACCTACGCCGCCGTCCCGGCGCTGCGGGCCACCCCGGACCTCGCGGCCCGCTACGAGCCGGGCCTGACCGGCACGGGCTACCGGTTCGGCCTGACCGAGCCGACCGGCAAGCCCGGCCTGATCGCCGGCATGGGCATGACCGAGAAGCAGGGCGGCTCCGACGTCCGGGTCAACACCACCCGCGCCGTCCCCCGGCCCGACGGCAGCTACTCGCTGACCGGGCACAAGTGGTTCACGTCGGCGCCGATGAGCGACCTGTTCCTGGTGCTCGCCCAGCTCGACGAGGGTGTCTCGTGCTTCGCCGTCCCCCGCGTGCTGCCCGACGGCACGCGCAACGTGTTCCGGCTGCAGCGGCTCAAGGACAAGCTGGGCGACCGGTCCAACGCCTCCAGCGAGGTCGAGTTCGAGGGGACGACGGGCTGGCTGGTCGGCGAGCCCGGTCGCGGGGTCCCCGCGATCATCGAGATGGTCAACACGACCCGGCTCGACTGCGTGCTCGGCTCGGCCGCGACGATCCGGGCCGCGCTCACCCAGGCCGTGCACCACGCTCGGCACCGGCGGGCGTTCGGCGCGCGGCTGGTCGACCAGCCGCTGATGACCAACGTGCTGGCCGACCTCGCCGTGGAGAGCGAGGCCGCGACCGCGCTCGGCATGCGGCTGGCGGCCGCCCTGGACAACCGCGAGCAGGCCTTCCTCCGGCTGGCCGGCGCGGCCGCGAAATTCTGGATCTGCAAGCGGACGCCGACGGCCGTGGCCGAGGCCATGGAGGTCCTCGGCGGGAACGGCTACGTCGAGGAGTCGGGGCTGCCCCGGCTCTACCGGCAGGCGCCGCTGAACTCGATCTGGGAGGGGTCGGGCAACGTCATCGCCCTCGACGTGCTGCGGGCGATGGGCCGCTCCTCGGACTCGCTGGCCGCCGTCAGCGCCGAGATCGAGCTGGCCCGCGGCGTCGACGGGCGGTTCGACGAGGCGGTGAAGAGGCTGCACGCCGAGCTCGGCGACCCCGACCAGCTTCCGCTGCGGGCCCGGCGGATCGCGGGCCTGCTCGCCCTGTGCCTGCAGGGCTCGCTGCTGCTCCGGCACGCTCCCGCGGCGGTCGCCGACGCCTTCTGCGCGTCGCGGCTGGCCGGCGACTGGGGCGCGGTCCTGGGCACACTCCCCGCTGGACAGGACGTTCGCGCGATCGTCGATCGCGCTTCGGTGGCGGCTGCCTGACCGCTCGGATTTCCTACTACTCTCGAGGGTGACGTCGGGTCCAGAGGACTTCGGCACGATCAGGTCGGCACGGTGCCGCGCTTCGCCGAGACCCGGCGGCGGTGCTCCGGCGGGGGAAACAGAGAGCGGGCACGTGCAACCACACGACCAGGAGCCGGCGCTGTCTCGTGCCGAACCGCCCGCCGGTGACCCGGGGCAGCCGCTCCCCGACGCGGTCTACCGCCTGGACCGCGCCCGGCGGATCTCGCACGTGACGCTCGCCGGCGAGTCGCTGCTCTCCCGTCCGGCCGCCGAGCTGCTCGGCCGCAACGTGCTGGACAGCTTTCCCGGCATCCGGGGCACCGTGGTCGAGGATGCGATCACCGCGGTCCTCGGTGGCGCCCAGGCCCGGGTGTTCGACTACCGGCACGAACCGTGGGAGCACTGGTTCGAGTTCCGCGTCTATCCCGACTCGCAGGGCGTCACGGTGATCGTGCGGGACATCGACGAGCGGATGCGCGCCGACGAGGCGCAGGCCGGGCAGGCGCGCCAGCTGACCGCCGTCCTGGAGACGCTGCCGTCGGCCACCGTGCTGGTCGGCGACGACGGTCGCATCCTCACGGCCAACCGGGCCTGGGTGACCAACGGGGAGCTGCTGCGCAGCGCCGGAATCACTCCCGGCGGTATCGGCGACGACTACGTGACCTGCATGTCCCGCGGGCTGGATCCCGAGGACCACCGGGCGATCGCCGCCGGGCTGGACCGCCTGCTCAACGGCGCCGACAGCTCGCCGACCGGCATCTTCGACTACGAGTACTCCTCCCGCCTCGGGTCGTTCACCGCCTGGTTCCAGCTGCAGGCCGCACGCGTCGCCGACTCGCGCCGGGTGGTCGTCACCCACTCCGACATCACCGCGCGCGTGCGGGGCGAGCAGGCGCTGGCCTGGCAGGCCACCCACGACGAGCTGACCGGGCTGGCCAACCGCGCGGCCCTGCTGCGGCTGATCGGCGCGGCCCTCGACGCGACCGACGCGCAGCGCACCGCGCTCCTGGTGCTCGACCTCGACGGCTTCAAGACCGTCAACGACTCCCTCGGTCACCAGCTCGGCGACGCCCTGCTGTGCCAGGTCGCGGGCCGGCTGGTCGAGCAGGTGCGGCCCGGCGACGCCGTCGGGCGCCTGGGCGGTGACCAGTTCGTCGTGCTCGCGCGCGACTGCGACTCCGACGAGGCGGCGACGCTCGGCTTCCGGCTGCAGGCCTCGTTCGCCGTGCCGTTCGAGTCCTCGGGCATCACGGTGCCGCTGTCGGCCAGCATCGGTGTGGCCGTCTCCCGCGACGGCATCCGCGACCCGCACCAGCTGCTCAGCGACGCCGACGCCGCGATGTTCGCCGCGAAGAGCTCCGGCCGCGACCGGGTGCACCTGTTCTCCCCGGTGCTCCGGGAGGCCGCGCGCTGGCGGCTCGAGGTGGCCTCGCGGCTCCGCGACGACGCGATCGACCAGCTCGTCGTCCACTACCAGCCGGTGGTGCGGCTCGACACCGGCGAGGTCGAGGGTGTGGAGGCCCTGGTCCGCTGGCAGCACCCCGAGCGCGGGCTGCTGTCGCCGGACTCCTTCCTGTCCGTGGCCGAGGAGACGGGGCAGGTCATCCCGATCACCCGTTGGCTGCTGCAGGAGACCACGCGCCGCGCCGCGGAGTGGACGGCGCAGGGGCTGCCGCTGCGCATGTCGGTCAACGTCAGCGCCCGGCACTTCTCGGCCGAGACGCTGGTGCGCGACGTCCGGGTGGCGCTCCGCGAGTCGGGGCTGCCGCCCGACCAGCTCGTGATCGAGCTGACCGAGACCTGCGTCGCCGAGGACCCGACCCGCGCCGAGGATCAGCTGACGGTGCTGCGCAGCTTCGGGGTGCGCGTGGCGATCGACGACTTCGGCACCGGGTGGTCCTCGCTCGCCCAGCTGTTCGCGCTGCCGATCAGCATCCTGAAGATCGACCGGTCGCTGCTCAACGCCGCCGAGCGGGCCGCCGCCGGTGAGAGCGGGGCGGTGCTCGCCGCGATCGTCGGGCTGACCCGCACCCTCGGCATCCGGTCGGTGGCCGAGGGCGTCGAGACCGCGGAGCACCTGCGCTTGGTGCGGGCGGCCGGTTGCGACCTGGCCCAGGGCTGGCTGCTCGGGCACGCCATGCCGGCCGAGCAGGTGCCCGGCTGGGTGCGTGCCGTCAAGGACGCCGGCGGTGACCTGTGCGCGCTGGCCGTGGCCCGCGAGGCCTCCTGCGACACGGTCCGCCGAGCCGGCTGACGCCCCGACCCGACGCCCGATCCGACGCCCGGCCCGGCGCGCGGGCCGGACGCCGGGCAGACTGCTCCCGTGCTCGACAGCCCTGACGCCGCGACCGCGACCCTGACCGACGCCGGACCCGTGCCCGACCTCGGCAACGGTTCCGGGGGCGAGGAGCACGCCGAGGCGGGTGCCCTCGCCGTCGACGATCGCCCGCGTCCCGCGCTCGACCTGCTCATCTGGGACGCCCCGAACATCGACATGACCCTGTCGACCGTCATCGGCGCGCGCCCCACCGCGGCGTCGCGGCCCCGGTTCGACGCGATTGCCGCCTGGTTCGTCGAGGGCGCCGGGGACCCGTCCGCGCCCGGCGCACCCGACGTCGAGGCCTGCGTCTTCGCCAACATCCCTCCGGCGCCCGGCCCGCTGCAGCGCTGGGTCGAGGCGCTGCGCGGTTTCGGGTTCGCGGTGTTCGCGCGGCCCAAGTCGCAGCCGGACGACGACATCGACCAGGACATGCTCGATCACATCGCCGTCCGGGAGCACAGCCACCGCCTGCGCCGGCTGGTGGTCTTCTCCGGCGACGGGCGCAACTTCGCCGAGCCGCTCGAGGACCTCGCCCGCCGCGGCACGCAGGTCGTCGTCGTGGCGTTCAGCGAGGTGGCCGGCTACGCGATCAGCTCGGAACTGCTCGAGTTCATCGACATCGAGGACGTCCCCGGCGCCTTCGTCGAGCCACTCGACCGGGTCCGCCTCGACGCGCTGCCGCCCGACGGCGCGTGGCTGCGGCCCACCCGCAGCCTGCGGGATTTCGTCAGCAGCTTCACCGCGCGCCGGGGCAGCTGACCGGTTCCGGCGCCTCCCCCGATGGGGGCGGTCCCGGACCCCCGGCTCAGGACGGCGTGCCGCGCTGCCGATGGTGCAGCGTGCCGACCGTCTGGACCGCGCTGGTGGTGACCGCGTGCGCCGTCGCCACCGCGTCGGTGCTCGTTCTCCTGGCGCACGTCCGGCGTCTCGCGCCGCTTCCGCACGAGCTCGAGCAGGAGCGGGAGCGGGGCGCCGTGCTGCGCGCCGAGGTCGAGCGGCTCGCCCGGCAGGACGCGCTCACCGGTGCCGCCGACCGCCGCCGATGGGACGCCGAACTCGCCGCGGTCTGCGGGGTGGCCCGGGAGCGCGGCACGCCGGTCGGCGTGGTCCTGCTCGATCTCGACCATCTCTCGGCGATCAACGACCGTCATGGCCACGCCACCGGGGACGAGGCGCTCCGTGAGGTGGCCGCCCTCCTCGCCCGCGAGGCGGGGACGCAGGACCTGGTGGCCCGCCTCGGCGGTGACGAGTTCGCCGTCCTCCTGCCGGGCGCGGGGCCGGCCCGTGCCGCGGCGTTCGCCGAACGGCTCCGGGCCGGGACGGCGGACCTGCGGCCGGCCGGCCTCCTCGCGGGGGCGCTCACCGTCTCGCTCGGCGTCTCCTCCGTCGCGGGCGCGCACGCGTTCCCGCTGGAGCTCGTCTGCTGCGCCGACGCGCAGCTCTACCGCGCCAAGATCACCCGCAACACGGTGGGTGCTCCCGGCCTCGACCCGCCGCGGCCCCCCGCGGTCGCCCTGCCCCGCCCGCGCACACCCGACCCGGCGGAAGGGCCCCGGGTACCCCGCTGACCCGTTCCCGGGGCACCCGCCGGCGGCGCGTCGCGGGCGGTCGGCGTCGTTCCGTGCGGCGCCGACGGCTACCGTTCCCGGCGGCGGGGTCCGGCAGCGAGTGCATTCGGTGTCGAGGACACCGAATGCACACGATCGGAGAGGACCCATGACGAGCGTTCCGGGCGTCGACCACCCCGAGGAGCAGACCGAGGCCGAGGTCACCCTCGTCGGCCGCGGCATCTCGGTGAGCGCGCGCGTGGAGGTCGTCCACGAGGGTTTCATCGCCGTCCGGCCGTCGGTCGGCGAGTACGTCGACCAGGTCGTGGTCCACGTCGGCGACGCCGTCGAGCTGTTCTGGAAGACACAGGACGCACAGCGTGCCCTGCCCGCCGAGATCACCGAGGTCGAGCAGGGTGCGGTGATCCGGTGGCGGATGCACGCGACCGGCCCGGCGGAGGCCAGCCAGCGGCGCAGGGCCGTGCGCGGACGGGTCACCGTGCCCGTGGTCGCCGGGTTCGGGGCGGTGGAGCTGAAGGGCGACACCGTCGACCTGAGCGAGGCCGGCGTGCGTGCGGAGTTCGAGGGCTACGGCGCACCGCCCGAGGCCGGTGCCCGGCTGGACCTCGCGATCGCCCTGGAGGACGGCCCGCTCAAGACGAAGGCCGAGGTCGTGCGCACGCAGGCCCGGGGTGCCCGCTGGGTGATCTCCATCCGGTTCGTCAACATCCAGGAGAAGGACGAGGACCGGGCGCGCCGCCGGGTCTTCCAGGCGCTGCGCGAGGAGCGGGCGAAGAAGGCCGATGACGCGCCGCCCGGCCTTCGGGGGTAGCCGGCCCGGGGACGGGGCAGGAACGGGGGCGTGACCGTTCCGCCGCAGCGCCTGCCCGACGCCCTCACGGCGCTGCGCGACTCCGTCGCGGCCGTGCCGCTGGGCCTGGCCACGGCGGAGCGGGACGCTGCGCGCCGGACGGCCCGCGGCGTGGTCGACCAGATCGACGACTACCTGCTGCCGCGCCTGCTCGACCTCGACGCTCCGCTGCTCACCGTCGTCGGCGGCTCGACCGGCTCGGGGAAGTCCACGCTGGTCAACAGCCTGGTCGGCGCCCCGGTCACCACCGCCGGCGTGCTGCGACCGACCACCCGCGCGCCCGTGCTGGTCTGCGCCCGCGCCGACGTGGCCGCGTTCTCCGGCGACCGCGTGCTGCCGGGCCTGCCGAGGGTCACGGGCGCGGCCGGCGGCCCCGGCACCCTGCACCTGGTCCCCCGGGACGACGTCCCGGCCGGGCTGGCCCTGCTGGACGCGCCGGACGTGGACTCGGTGGTCGCCGCCAACCGGGCCCTGGCCGGCCAGCTGCTCGCCGCCGCGGACCTGTGGGTGTTCGTGACGACGGCGGCCCGCTACGCCGACGCCGTCCCCTGGGACCTGCTGCGGACGGCGGAGCAGCGGGGCACCGCGCTGGCCGTCGTCCTCGACCGCGTGCCGCCCGAGTCCGCTGCCGAGGTGTCGGCCGACCTGGCGGGGATGCTCCAGCGGGCCGGTCTCTCAGCGGCCCGGCTGTTCGTCGTGCAAGAGCGGCCGTTGGCCGACGGCCGGCTGCCCGAGGACCAGGTGGCCCCGCTGCGGGGCTGGCTGCACACGCTGGCCGCCGATCAGGAGGCGCGGGCCGCCGTCGTCCGCCAGACGCTGACCGGCGCCCTCGACAGCCTGGAACAGCGGGTCGCCGGAGTCGTGTCGGCGGTCGGTGAGCAGGCGGCCGCGGCAGACGGGCTCCGCCGGGCGGCCGGGAGCGCCTACGCGACGGCCTTCGACGGGATCGACGAGGGCGTGCGCAGCGGCACCATGCTCCGCGGCGAGGTGCTGGCCCGCTGGCAGGAGTTCGTCGGCACGGGGGAGTGGATGCGCGCGCTGCAGGGGCAGGTGAGCCGGTTCCGGGACCGGGTGGTGGGTGCGGTCACCGGGCGGCCGGTCGCGGGCCAGGAGCTGCAGGGCGCGCTGGAGAACAGCGTCGAGCTGCTGCTGCGGGCGGAGGCCGAGCGCGCCGCGGAACGCACGGTGACCGCGTGGCGGTCGCTGCCCGGCGGGCCGGGGCTGCTGGCCGGCGCCGACCGCGAACTCGCGCAGGTGTCGCCGGACTTCCCCGAGGCGGCCGCGGCCCAGGTGCGCGACTGGCAGGGTGCGGTGCTCGACCTGGTGCGTTCCGAAGGGGCGGACAAGCGCTCCCGCGCCCGCGCACTCTCCTGGGGCGTCAACGGCGCCGGGGCCGCGGTGATGGTGGCGGTGTTCGCCCAGACCGGGGGTCTGACCGGCGGCGAGATCGCGGTCGCCGGCGGCACGACGGCCGTGGGGCAGCGGGTGCTGGAGGCGGTCTTCGGCGACTCCGCCGTCCGCTCGCTGGCCGACCGCGCCCGCGAGGACCTCCGCGCGCGGACCGACGCCCTCCTGCGGTACGAGCAGGACCGCTTCGACGCGCTCGTCGAGGCCGCAGCCCCGCCGCCCGCGGCGGCCGACGACCTCCGGGGCGCCGTCCGCACCCTGGCCGCGGCCCGCCGGGCGTCTCGGTGAGCCGCCGGGGAACGCGGGGGGAGCGCCCGCTGGCCGACCGGCTGACGGCGCTGCGCGAGGCGGTCGAGATCGCCGAGGGGCGGCTCGAGGTGCCCGAGATCGGCGCGGCCCGCGCTCTGCTGGCCAAGGCCGGCGCGCGCGCCGCCCTCGGCGACGCGACCGTCGTCGCCCTCGCCGGTGCCACCGGCAGCGGGAAGTCGACCCTGTTCAACGCCCTCTCGGGGGGCGAGGTCAGCGCATCCGGCGTGCGCCGGCCGACCACCGGCGTCGCGCACGCCACGGTGTGGGAGCCGGACACCGACGACGGCGGCGCCGACCGGCTGCTGGACTGGCTCGAGGTGCCGCGGCGTCACCGGCACGCCCCGGAGCCGGCGCTGGACGGGCTGGTGCTGCTCGACCTGCCCGACCACGACAGCGTCCGGCTCGAGCACCGCTTGGAGGTCGACCGGCTGGTGGGGCTGGTCGACGTGCTGGTCTGGGTGCTCGATCCGGAGAAGTACGGCGACGCCGCCGTCCACGACCGGTACCTGCGCCCGCTGGCCTCGCACGCGGGCGTCCTGCTCGTCGTCCTCAACCAGGCCGACCGGCTCGACGAGGCGTCCCTGCAGGCCTGCCGGACCGACCTGCGGCGCCTGCTCGACGACGAGGGGCTGGCCGCCGTCCCGTTGCTTCCCCTCTCGGCACGGACGGGTGCCGGCGTGCCCGGCCTCCGGGGCGAGATCGCGCGAAGGGTGGCGGCCCGGCGGGCGGCGACCGACCGGCTCGCGGCCGACGTGCGGACGGCCGCGGGTGCGCTGGCCGCACACAGCCCGGACGACGACGTCGCGGCCGACGTCGCCCCCGGCGAGCGCGCTGACCTGGTGGCCGCGCTGGCCCGCGCCGCCCGGGTGGAGACCGTGCGCGCCGCTGTCGAGCGCTCCGAGGTGCGGTCGGGGGCGGGGGCGACCGGGTGGCCGCTGGTCCGCTGGACCCGGAAGCTGCGCCCCGATCCGCTCGGCCGGCTGCACCTGGGCGACGAGCGGGCGCGCAGCTCCCTCCCGGCGCCCGGGGTGGCCGAGCGCGCGGCCGTGGCGACGGCGGTCCGGCGGGCCCGCGACGTCGAGGGCGACGGGCTGCCCGCCGCCTGGCGCGAGGACCTGCGGCGCACCGTCGAGGTGTCCGAGCAGGCGTTGGCCGACCGGCTGGACCGGGCGGTGGCCGGCACGGACCTCGGGCCGGACCGGACACCGCTGTGGCAGCGGGCGGCCGGGGGAGTGCAGTGGCTGCTGACCCTGGTCGCGCTGGCCGGGGTGCTGTGGCTGCTCGCCCTGGTCGTCCTCGGGTTCTTCCGGCTCGACGGCGTCCTGCCGCTGCCGCGCGTCCAGGGGGTGCCGCTGCCGACCCTGCTGGTCGCCGGCGGCCTGCTCGCCGGCCTGCTGCTCGCGCTGGTGGCCCGCCCGCTGGTCGGCCTGCGCGCCCGCCGGCGCGCCCGGCGCGCCGAGCGCCGGCTGTGGACCGCCGTCGAGGAGGTGGCCGAGGAGGACGTGCTCGGCCCGATGGCCGCCGTCCGTGCGGACGCCGCCCGCTTCCGGGCCGCCGTGGACGCCGCCCTGGAGTGATCCGGGCCGATCAGTCCCGGTGCACCTGCGGGGAACGCGGCTCCGGCAGCCGTTCGCGGCGCACCTCGGTGGGCTCGGACCGCCCCGAGGGCAGCCGGGCCCACACGTGCTTGCGGCCGGGGCGGGCCTCCCAGCCGTAGTCGAGGGAGAGCTGGGCGACCAGGTGCAGACCCATGCCCCCGAGGGCGGGGTCGCGGTCGACCGCCGGGACCGGGGGACGCTCCGGTGCCTCGTCGCTGAGGTCGAGCAGCCACCCGCTGGGGCCGGCCACCACGAGGGCGCGGACGTCGCCGCCGCCGTGCCGCAGCGCGTTGGAGGCCAGCTCCTCGAAGACGAGCAGCAGCCCGTCGCGCGCGTCCTCGGTCGACGCGGACGAGACCGAGGGGTGCGCGATGCGGGCCCGGAGGTCGGACCGGACCCGGGAGACGACGTGCATCGCCTCGAGCTGCCAGTGCCAGACGTCACCGGGCACGGAGGGGACCGGGGCGCACGGCCACGCGTGCTGGGCCGGCTCGTCGGCCATCGACTCCCCCTCGCGTCTGCTCCGCAGGCGGGGCCGGAACAGGAGTTCCGGCTGGGTCCATCCTGACCGATGGGGTTCCGGCGCGCAGAGGGGGGCGTCGATTCCTTGCGTTCCCGGGGCAGAATGTCGGCGTGGAGGAATGGTTGCGCGAGCTCAGTCGCGTGGTTCTGGTCGATCGCTCGCTGACCGAGGTGCTCGCCGACGTCACGAGGATCGCGGCCCAGGGCATCCCCGGCGCCGAGGCCAGCTCCATCACGCTGATCCGCGACGACAAGCCCTTCACCGTCGCCCACCACGGCGCCATCTCCCTGGCGGCCGACGAGCTCCAGTACGAGCACGGGTACGGCCCGTGCATCGACGCCGGCCGCGGCGGGGTCCTCCTGCGGGTCGACGACATGCTCACCGAGACGCGCTGGCCCGACTACGTCGCGCACGTGCTCCGGACGACGGAGGTGCGCAGCTCGCTGTCGATCGCGCTGCCCTACCAGGGGGCGTCGATCGGGGCCCTGAACAACTACTCCACCAAGCCGGAGGCCTTCGCCGGCGAGGAGTCGCTGCGGGCCGGGCGCGAGGTCGCGGAGGTGGTCGCGATCGCGGTGGCCAACGCCGACGCCCACGCCCAGCTCGGCGAGCAGGCGCGGAACATGCGGGTGGCCATGGAGTCCCGGGCGGTGATCGAGCAGGCCAAGGGCGTGCTGATGGCCCAGCGCGGCGTCGACGCCGACGTCGCCTTCGAGATGCTGCGCGACGCCTCGCAGCGCTCCAACCGCAAGCTCCGCGAGATCGCGCTCGGCATCGTGGGCGGCACACAGGCCCGCGCCCGCTAGCTGCGGTCCAGCGAGGCCAGCCGGGCCACCAGGAACTCGACGGCGGCGGCGCTGTCCACGCTCTCGGCGACCTCCACCGCGGTGGGCGCGGCGGATACCAAGCGCCGGTCCACGATCGTCTGCCCCCGGCCGGCGCCCAGGGTCGTGTCGACGACGACGTCCCGCCGGACGGTGCCCAGCGTGCCGGGCGCGATCGCCTCGGTGAGCGCGAGCGCGTCGTGGACGACCACGCCCGGGCGGCCGTGCGCCGTGCTCTGGACGTCGAGGTACTGCTGCAGGATCGCCGCGGCCCGGTCGCCGACCGGCCCGGCGGCCGCGAAGCGGGCGATGCCGTCGACGCCGAGCACGGTCGGCAGCGTGACGTCCAGGCCGACCAGCACCGTCGGCAGCGTCGAGGTCAGCACCGCGTGGGCGGCCTCGGGGTCGGACCAGGCGTTGAACTCGGCGGCGGCGGTCATGTTCCCGCCCCGCCCGGCCGACCCGCCCATGATCACCAGCCGGCCGATTCGCTCCGCCGCGTCGGGGTAGACCCGCAGCAGCAGCGCCAGATTGGTCAGCGGGCCGATCGCGGCCACGGTCACCGGCTCCGGTGAGGTGGTCAGCAGGTCGGCGAGGGCGACGACGGCCGGCCGCGGGTCCACCCGGGCCGGCGACGGCGGCAGCTGCACACCCCCGAGGCCGGCCTGCCCGTGCACCTGCCCGGCGCGCTCCGGCTGGGGGTGCACCAGCGACTCGCGCGCGCCGGCGGCCACCGGCACGTCGGACCGGCCGGCCAGGTGCAGCACGCGCAGGGCGTTCTCCGTCGTCTGCGCCAGCTCGACGTTGCCGTGGACGGTGGTGACCAGGCGCAGGTCGACCTCGGGACTGGCCAGCGCCAGCAGGATGGCCAGGGCGTCGTCGATGCCGGGATCGGTGTCGATGACCAGGGGCGTGGGGGTGGGCACCCGACGATCCTGGACGAGACCCCCGGGCCGCCGACACGCCGGGTGTGTCGGCGGCTCCCCGGGATGACCGGCCCGCCGCCGGGCGATTTTCACGCTCAGGGGCCACGGCTTGTCGATTTGTGCACGGCGTGAAGGACGGGTCGGTACCGCTCCCCGGAGGCCTCCGCAACGGTTCGGTCACGCGCCCCCGGGCGGCCGTCCCGGACGGCGTCGTAACCCCGCCCCGCTGCCTAGGTTTCCCCTTGACCGCAGCGCCTTCCCCAGCTGCGGTCACTGACTTCGAGGAGGCGACATGAGCAGTGAGCAGGCCTCCCCGGTCCCCGCGCCGCGCATGCCCGCCGACCTCTCCGGCCGCGATCCCGCGCAGACGCTGGCGGGCCTGATCGACGTCCTCGATCGCGCCGACGGTGTCGCGGGCCGGCCGCGCCCCCGGACGCACCGGTCGGCCGCCCACCGCTCGGCCGCCTACCGCACGGGAGCCTCCCGGGCCGGCGCGGTGCGCGGCGTGCCGCTGCGGTCGGTGCCCCCGGCACCCATGGCCCGCCGCCCGGCCCAGCCCGCCGGACCGCGCCCCGTCCCCGCGAAGGCCACGCCCGCGGGTGCACGTCCCTCTGCCGTCCAGGCGCCGGCGCGTCCCGGCCTGGTGAACAGGCTGGCCCTCTGGGGCGCCGGCACGCACGGCGAGAACCTGGCGTGGCACGTCGCGCCCGTGCACGGTCGGCAGCACGCCGTCCGCACCCCGGCGCTGCGCCGGATGATCCGCCGGCTGGCCCTCTGGGGTGCCGGCACGCACGGCGAGAACCTGGCCTGGGGCCGCCCCGCGCTCGCGCGGCCGGCCCGCCGGGAGCTCGACCCGCCCGTGGTGCTGCGCGAGATGCCCAGCACCCCCACGATCGAGGGGCGGGCGGGAGCGGGCACGGCGTCTTCCCCCGCCGCGGCGCTTCCTCCCGCCGGTCCGGCACTGCCCGGTCCGCGGGGAACTCCGCCGGAACCTACGGTGGGGTGGTGTTCACCACCCGTCCAGAGCTCGCCGGAACCTTCGGCATGGTCGCCTCCACGCACTGGCTGGCCACAGCCGCGGGCATGGCCACCCTCGAGGCCGGTGGGAACGCGTTCGACGCCGCCGTCGCCGCCGGCTTCGCGCTCCAGGTCGTCGAACCCCACCTCAACGGCCCCGGCGGCGAGGTCCCGATCCTCTTCGCCCGCGGAGAGGGGACTGGCGAGGGCGCGGGGCGACCCGCTCTGCTCTCCGGCCAGGGGGTCGCCCCCGCCGGCGCCACGATCGAGGCCTTCGACGCCCTCGGCCTCGATCTGGTCCCCGGCACCGGCCTCCTCGCCGCCACCGTGCCCGGCGCCGTCTGCGCCTGGCTGACGCTGCTGCGCGACCACGGCACCCAGCCGCTGGACGCCGTCCTCCGCTTCGCCATCGAGTACGCCGAGACCGGTCACCCTCTCCTTCCCCGGGTGACCGAGACCGTCGCCTCGGTCTCCGAGCACTTCTCCACCCACTGGCCGACCTCGGCCGCCACCTGGCTCTCCTCCGACGGTGCACCTCCGGCCGCCGGCAGACTTTTCCGCAACACAGATCTGGCCTCGACCTACCGCCGGCTGCTCGACGCAGCGCGCGGACCCTCCCGGGAGGCCCAGATCGACGCGGCACTGGCTGCCTGGTCGACCGGATTCGTCGCCGAGGCGATCGACAGGTTCTGCCGGTATCCGGTGCAGGACGACTCCGGTCGTGCGCACGCCGGATTTCTGACCGGACAGGACCTGGCCGGCTGGACCCCGGGGTACGAGTCGCCGGTCACCCTCGACCGGCAGGGGTGGACGCTCGCGAAGGCCGGGCCGTGGTCCCAGGGACCGGCTCTGCTCCAGGCGCTGGCGATGCTGGACGACGTCGACACGGCAGGGCCCCGGGGCCGGTCCGCCTCCGCCGACGCCGACCTGGTCCACACCAGCGTCGAAGCGGTGAAGCTGGCGATGGCCGACCGCGAGGCCTGGTACGGGGACGTGGATCACGTGCCGGTGGACGAGCTGCTCTCGTCCGCCTACGCCGTCGAGAGGCGGGCGCTCATCGGGGACCGGGCCGCGACGCACCTGCGGCCCGGCTCGCCCGGCGGGCGCCCGCCCCGGCTACCCGCCTTCGTCACCTCCGGGGGCCGCGCCGCGGCCGGCGGCGCCGGGATCGGCGAGCCCACCGTCGATGTGCGTGGCACCACCCGCGGCGACACCGTCCACGTCGACGTCGTCGATCGGTGGGGCAACATCGTCGCGGCCACCCCCTCCGGCGGCTGGCTGCAGAGCTCGCCCGTCGTCCCCGGGCTCGGCTTCGCCCTCGGCACCCGCGCCCAGATGTTCTGGCTCGAGCCCGGCCTGCCCAACTCGCTGGCCCCCGGCAAGCGCCCCCGCACCACCCTCACCCCGACGCTGGCCCTGCGCGGCGGCGTCCCCGCCCTGGCGTTCGGCACACCCGGCGGCGACCAGCAGGAGCAGTGGCAGCTGTGCTTCTGGCTGGCCCACGCCGACCGCGGCCTCGACCTGCAGGCGGCCATCGACGCACCGGCCTGGCACACGACGAGCTTCCCGTCGTCGTTCTACCCGCGGGAGATGACCTCGGCCGAGGTGGTTGTGGAGTCGCGGATCGGCGAGGACGTCATCGCCGGGCTGCGCCGCCGGGGCCACACGGTCACCGTGGCCGGCCCGTGGTCACTGGGCCGGTTGTCGGCGGTCGGCCGCGACCCGGAGACGGGCGTGCTGCGGGCGGCGGCCAACCCGCGCGGGATGTCGGGGTACGCGGCGGGGCGCTGAGCGCCGGCTCCCGGGCCGGCTGCCGGGCGGGGGACTCAGTGGCGGGGGAGCAGCGCCCAGACGTGCTTGTGTCCCTCGCGGACGTACCAGCCGTGCAGGCTGGCCATCTCGGCGATCAGGTAGAGCCCCAGGCCCCCCTCGCTCGGGTCGCGGCCGACGGCCGGGGACGGCGGTGCGTCCTCCGCCTGGTCGGACACCTCGATGAGGTAGGAGTCCTCGGTCAGCCGGAGGACGGCGTGCACCTCGCCCCCGCCGTGGCGCAGCGCGTTGGACGCCATCTCGTCGAACGCGAGGACGAGCTGGTCGCGCAGGTCGGCGCTCGCCTCGTCGTCCGGCTGGACGGCGGCGTCGGTGTGCCGGCGGATGTCCTCGCGCAGGCGCGGCAGCTCGGCGACGTCGCGGAGCTGCCAGGTGAGCACGCGGGAGGCCGGTGGCGGGTACGCCGAGGGCCAGGTGGAGCCCGTCCCGTGCCCTGTCACCTGCTGTCCCCTCACATCGGGCCGCCGGGAAGATGGCTGACCGAACACCCCCGTATCGGCTCCTGGGCGCGGTTCCAAACCTGATGCGACCAGTGTCACCCGTGACGGGTGACGGGAACGGGGCTCAGCCGGCGAGCTCGGCCAGCCTGCTCACGGTGTTCCAGTTCCGGTTCGTGCCCGGCACGCCGAGCAGCCGGTCCCACTTCCAGGAGCCCATCGGGCTGTTGGTGAGGCCGTCGGGCAGCCAGAGGTAGAGCTCCCGGCCGGCGACCCGGTACTCGCCGCCGTCGGCCGGCGGGAGCGCGGCGACGAGGTCGGCGCCGGGCTCGCGGGGCAGGAACGTGACCGAGTAGCGCGAGGGGTCGGTGGCGATGGAGCCGAAGGGATCGGTGGCGAGCACGGCGGCGAGCTCCGCCGCGCTGCGGACGACCACCGGCACGTCCATGCCGAACTCCGCCGCGATGGCCGCGGTCAGCTCACGGGCGAGCTCCGGCTCGGGCAGCGGACTCTCCAGGACGACGTTGCCGCTGCGCAGGTGCGTGCGCACGGCACCGTGGCCGCGGTCGGTGAGGACCTCGCGGAGCCGGGGCATGTCCACCTGGCGGGCCCGGCCGACGTTGATGCCGCGCAGCAGGGCCACGTAGCGGGTGCTCTGCGAGGTCACGCGGGCACGGTAGACGGGGGACTCCGGGCGCAGGAAGCCCCCTCCTTCGCCCCCTCAGCCGCCGACGAAGATGGGCGACCAGGCCCCGGTGGCCACGCTCAGCGCGACCGCGACGACGCAGACGACGACGGTGCCGGCGACGAACCACGCGTCGCGCGCGTGCAGGACCGAGCCGCGGGCGTTGCTGCGGGGGATGCCGGAGTCGAAGCCGCGGGCGTCCATCGCCGTCGCCAGTCGGGAGCCCCGGCGCACGGCGCCCACCAGGAGGGCGAAGCCGATGCCGCCCAGCAGCCGTACCCGGGCCAGCGGGTTCCGCCCGGCCTCGACCCCGCGGGTGCGCCGGGCCAGCCGGATCGTCTCGAACTCGGCCACCAGCAGCGGCGCGAGCCGGAGCGCGGCCAGGGCGCCGTAGGCGAAGCGTGTCGGCACGCGCCAGTGCAGGGTGAGGGCGTCGGCCAGCCGCACCGGGTCGGTCGAGGCCACGAGCAGCACCCCGGGCAGCGCCAGCCCGACCACCCGCAGGCCCAGCCCGACGCCGGTGACCACGGACGGGTGCGTGGACAGCGCGACGTTGACCACCCCGACCGACACCGCGCCGGCCAGCAGCGGCCAGGTGCGCCGCAGTAGCGCGCCGGGCCGGTGCAGCCCCGCCGCCGGCAGCAGGGTGAGCTCGGCGGCGACCACCACCGCGGGGGTGACGACGTCGAGGCTGGTGAGCAGGACGACGGTGACCACGATCAGGGCGGTCAGCTGGGCCACCGGGTTGATCCGGCTCAGCGCGACGTCGGGAGCCGGCCCCAGCGCCAGGGACGCCGTCACGGGGCGCTGCCCGCGGGCTGCAGCTCGAGCCGCTCGTCGGCGAGCGCGCGGACCAGGTCGGCGTCGTGGGTGACGACGGCGACCGCGCAGCCGGCGGCCCGCCGCTCGGCCAGGAGGGTCACCAGCTCGCGCCACGTCTGCGCGTCCTGGCCGAACGTGGGCTCGTCGAGCACGAGCACCCGCGGCGAGGTGGCCAGCGCGGTGGCGACCGACAGGCGGCGTTGCTGGCCGCCGGAGAGCGTGTACGGGTTCGCGTCGGCGTAGGCGGTGAGGCCGAGCCGGTCGAGCAGCTCCTCGGCGGTGGCGTGGGCGGTGGCGGCGTGGCTGCCCGACCGGAGCGGTCCGAGGGCCAGCTCGTCGCGCAGCCGGCCGGTGAGGAACTGCTGCTCGGGGTTCTGGAAGACCGTCCCGATCCGGCCGACCAGGTCGGCTGCGCGCCACCGGTCGGGCCGCCGTCCGCCGCGCCGCGCTCCGTCGGCGAGCTCGTGCGCGGCCTCGATCCGTCCGCTGGTCGGCGCGCGCAGCCCGGCCAGCAGCAGGGCCAGCGTGGACTTCCCGGTGCCGTTGGGCCCGGTGACGGCGAGCGCGCGACCGGCCCGCAGCGTCAGATCGGTGGGGCCCAGCGCCGCCGTCGCCGTCCCCCGGTAGGTGAAGCCCGCCGCCTCGGCGGCGAGCAGGACCGGTCCGTCCGGAGCGTCCGGCAGGCGCAGGCCCGCGGCCCGAGGGGTGGGCACCCAGCCCGCGCCGCGCTCGGTGATCCCGTCGGGGGTCAGCTCGACCACCCGGTCGACGAGCGGCAGCCACGGGCCGGCGTCGTGGTCGACGACGACGACGGTGGTGCTCCGGTCGGCAGTCGTGCGCGCGACGGCCGACCGCACGAGCTCGGCGCCGGGTCCGTCGAGCTGGGCCGTGGGCTCGTCGAGCAGGAGCAGGCCGGGGCACCGGACCAGGACGCCGGCCAGCACCAGCCGCTGCTTCTCGCCGCCCGACAGGGCCTGCGTGGAACGGTCGCGCCCGTAGCGGAACCCGACGGCGGCCAGTGCCCGGTCGACCCGCGGCCAGATCTCCTCCGCCGGTACGCCGGCGTTCTCGAGGCCGAAGGCCACGTCGTCGCCGGCGCGGGTCATGACCAGCTGGCTGTCGGGGTCCTGGGCGAGCAGGCCGACGATCCCGCGGGCCTGCCGGGGCGCGCGGCCGCCCACGGTCAGCTCGCCGGTGATCTCGACGCCCTCGGGGTCGAGGATCCCGGCGAGGGCGGCGAGCAGCGTCGACTTCCCGGCCCCCGAGCCGCCGGTGACGAGCACCCGCTCGCCGGGCTCGACGACGAGGTCGATGCCGTGCAGCGCCCAGGCGTGCCGCGAGGCGTGCCGGACGCCCAGACCTCGGGCGACGACCCGGGCCGGGGGAAGGTTGCGGGACAGTTGTGCTCTGGCCACGTCGGTGGGCAGAGCACAACTGTCGGCGGGGACCCTCCCGGTCACCGGAGGCTCCCGGTCAGACGCGGGTGCGGCCGGCGGCGAACGAGCCCAGGGCGCCGGTGCGGGCCATCGCCCGGACCAGCAGCAGCCCCACCACCCCGGCCAGCAGCACGCTCGAGATCACCGTGAACACGGTGTAGGGGAGCTTGAAGCCGAAGAAGGAGAGATCGCTGTAGTAGAGCGAGTTGTCCATGATCGACGTCGACAGCCCGGCGGTGACCCCGGCGAGGACGGCCGTGCCCCAGCCGAAGCTGCGGTAGCGGGTGAGCAGGAAGCCCAGCTCGCCGCCGACGCCCTGGACCAGGCCGTACACGATGATGATGCCGCCGTAGGGCGAGCCGAACAGTAGGCTCAGCGCGGCGGCCAGCGTCGAGGCGAAGACCGCCGCGCCGGGCTTGCGCACGAGCAGGCCGGCCACGACGGCCGGCATCAGGTAGACGCCGTTGAGGATGCCCACCAGGGGAGCCAGGAAGGCGAGCGGGGCGCTCAGCGGCCCGAAGGCCAGATTCCACGCCCAGAAGACGACGCCGAAGGCGACGCCGAGGACGGCGGTGACGACGATGTCGACGGTGCGCCAGCGCGCGCCGGCCGGGGCGGGCCCGGGAACATCGTGGGACGACGGACGGACGGCCGAGTCGGCCATGGTTCCTCCAGACTCCCTGCGCCGGCATGACCCGGATCAGGTTCGAGGGTCTGCGGTTGCCCGCACTCTCAGCGCCGAGGCGCTCCCCTGTCGGTTTTCTCCTGTGCCGGCCACCCTAGACCGCGTCCGGGTGCGTGGCAGCGGCGACCAGTTGCCGGATCCGCCGCGCATGGGCGCCGGCCCAGTAGACCTGCCCGCACGCCGTGCACCGGGAGAACTCCGTGTAGGTGCGACGGGTCCCCTCGGGCAGCACGTCCGCCACCGCTGCTTTCGGGACGCGGTCGAGCACGCCGTTGCACGTGGTGCACCGGGTGAGCGGGGCCAGCACGGGCGCGAACCGGTCGAGGACGTCGGCCAGCTGGTCGTCCGGCCGGCTGCCGCGCACGAGCGCCCCCGCGGGCAGCGCCCGGCGCATCAGCAGCCCACGGTCCTGGGTGAGCAGCACGCGGTCCTCCTCCCGTGCGCGGGCCACGAGACCGGGGTCGTCGGCGTCGGCGGACCACGCCGCGTCCAGCCCCAGCAGGCGGAGCCGCCGCGCCAGTGCCCCGAGGCCGACGTCGAGCAGGAAACCGGCCGCCGGTACCGGCCGGGGGCGCTCGACGGGGTCGACCTCGACGGTGCTGCCCGCGGCCGGCCGGGCCGCGCGCGTGGCCGGGACGCCGTCGAGCCGGAGCGGCCCCGTCTCGGTCAGGGGCACGCCGGCCGCCTGCACCAGGTGGCCGACCGTGGCGTCCGGATCGAAGCCGAGCCACCGTTCCCCGGCCGCTCGGCAGCGCCCGGGAAGCAGGAAGCGCAGGGGTTCCGCGACACGGACGAGGACGCCGGGCGAGGGAGGCACGGGACGACGCGAACCTCCCCCGGCCGGCTACGAGGGCGTGCTGGCGCCGGGTCGCCGGGTGATCCCGCGCCGGGCGAGGACGGCGGTCATCGCCGTCCAGGCGCGGGTGGGCACCAGCCGGGCGGCCTTCATCGTCAGCATCATCGGGAAGGGGAAGACGACCTCCGCCTTGTCCTTCCCGATGCCGTCGGCGATCGCGGTCGCCGCCGCCTCCGCGGAGATCAGGAACGGCATCGGAAACGTGTTGCGGTCGGTCATCGGCGTCCTCACGAAGCCCGGCGACACCGTCTGGACGACGACCCCGCGCGGCGCGAGTGAACCGCGCAGCGCCTCGAACAGGTTCAGCAACGCCGCCTTGGTCGCCCCGTACGCCTCCGAACCGGGCATCCCCCGGTAGCCGGCGACCGACGCCGTGCCCACGATCCGCCCGCGCCCCTCGGCCAGCATCGTCGGGACGACGGCCTCGAGCGCGTGCACCGTGCCCATCAGGTTGGTCTGCAGATGATCGGCGAAGGCCTGGCTGTCCCACTGCTCCACGTGAAACCGCGACCAGGTGCCCGCGTTGAGCACCGCGACGTCCAGCCCGCCCAGGGCCTCCCGGACGGCGGCGCCGGCCGCGACCGTCGCCGCCCGGTCGGTGACGTCGACCGGCACCACGTACATCCGGTCCCCGGCCACCGCGCGCAGCTTCTCCTCGTTCCGCGCGCTGATGGCCACCGAGGCACCCCGGTCGGCGAGCTCGCGGGCGAGCGCGGCCCCGATCCCGCTCGAGGCGCCGGTGATCCAGACGCGGGCGCCGCGCAGCTCCATCAGGAGCCCGCGAACGGGGAGCGCGCCAGGCCGAGCTGGCTCACCCCCAGGTAGCCCACGCGGAACCCGGCCTCGCAGTAGGCCAGGTAGAACTCCCACATTCGCCGGAAGGTGTCGTCGAAGGAGCCCTCGAGCCGGCCCCAGTTGGCGAGGAAGTTCTGCCGCCACAGCGCGAGCGTGTGCGCGTAGTGCGGCCCCAGGTCCCGCCGCTCCACGATCGACAGCTTCGTGTGGGCGGCCAGGTTGTCCGAGATCGCCCGGATCGAGGGGATGATCCCGCCGGGGAAGACGTACTTGTGGATCCACGTGTAGCTGCGCCGGGTGGCCAGCAGCCGGTCGTGGGCCATCGTGATCGCCTGCAGGCCGACCCGGCCGCCGGGGGCGAGCAGCGAGTCGAGCTGGGTGAAGTACGTCGGCCAGTACGCCTCGCCGACCGCCTCGATCATCTCGACCGACACGATCGCGTCGTACTGCCCGCGCGCCTCGCGGTAGTCCTGCAGCCGCACGTCGACCAGGTGCCCCACGCCGGCGTCGTTCGCCCGCTGCCGGGCCAGCGCCTGCTGCTCGTGCGACAGGGTCAGCGTGGTCACCCGCGCACCGCGCTCGGCCGCCGCGCGGATGGCCAGCGCGCCCCAGCCCGACCCGATCTCCAGCACGTTCATGCCCTGGCGCACGCGGGCGAGGTCCAGGACGCCGTCCATCTTGCGGCGCTGGGCGTCGGCCAGGCCGTCGCCGGGCTCGAACCAGCCGGAGGAGTAGGTCATCGTCTCGTCCAGGAACTGCTCGAACAGCTCGTTGGACAGGTCGTAGTGCCGGGAGATGTTGGTCCGGCTGTTCTCCGGGCTGTTCTCCTCGTCGAGGGGCTGGGTCCGCTCGACGACGTGGCGCAGCCGCTGCAGCAGCGGGTGCACCAGCCGCGACATGCGGGCGGCGAAGGGGGCCAGCAGGTCGGCGAGATCGGTACCCGCCCCCGTCGTCCAGTCGCCGGACATGTAGGCCTCGCCGAAGCCGATCTTGGCGTCGGCCCCGAGCCGCGCGAAGAAGCCGGCCGGCCGGACGAGACGCATGACCGGGGCGTCCTTGCCCCCGGCGCCGAGCACCCGGCCGTCCGGCAGGACGACGCGGACGGGGATCGGGGCCACGGCGCGGCGGAAGATCGCCTCGGCGATCCGGGCGTGCACCGGCGCGCGGGGCGGTGTCGCCAGCCCGGGCCAGTGCGCCTCGTCGGGGCGCGGCACGGGGAAGCGCGTGCTCGCGCGGTCGGGTCGCTGCACGGTGGTCATGCGCAGGTCCCCCTCTCGTTCGCCGATGCCGTCGCGGGGGTCGGGCTTCCGACCACCCCCGGGGGTGGATCGTGGGCCGTCCGGGTGATCACGGGCAAGCGGCGCAGCCACAGTTTCACTCCCTGGACCCTGATCAGGGCGCTGAACCGGAGCGAGATCATCGGCTGCCGCAGCGTCGCGCCCAGCACGCTGCGGCGGGTCGCCGGCCGGGCGGTGCCCCGGAGGACGGCGGTGAACGGGGTGACCCCGCCCTGCTGCAGCGCCATGGTGATCGACAGCCGCTGCCCGGGCGCGGAGAACCGCATCCGGTACCGGCCGCTGACCTCGAAGAACGGTGACACGTAGAACTCCTTGGCCGTCTCCGCGCGGCCGGCGTCGTCGGGGCGCAGCAGGTAGGCGTGCCGCTCGCCGTAGGTGTTGTGCACCTCGGCGACCAGACACGCGAGCGAGCCGTCAGCGCGGTAGCACCAGTGGGTCGACAGCGGGTTGAAGACGTAGGACAGCCGGGCCGGCCCGGTGCGGGCGGAGGCGAGCATGAGCACGCGGGCGACGTCGTCGACCCCGTGCAGCCGTGCGAAGGCGACCACGTTGTCCTTGATCGACCGCGCAGGGTCGCCGAGGTGGTCGGCCGCCTCGAACCGGGCCTGACCGCGCAGCCACCGGGGCAGCGGCCGGCCCTGGACGAGCCGTCCGGCGGCGACGTCGTCGAGGTCGACCAGCCACAGGTGGCCGCCGTACTCGAAGGTGTTGGACACCGGGCCGCTGCGGGTGTGCCCGATGCGCACGTCGTAGAGCGCGGGGGTCGCCACCGGCGTCCAGCGGGCTGCGGCCTGCTGCAGGGTCGCCGTCACCAGCCGGCCCCGAAGCTCTCGGCGGCCCGCACGCCGGACGCGCACCCGTCCTCGTGGAAGCCCCAGCCCTGGTAGGCCCCGGCGAACGCCGTGCGCCCGGTGTTCAGCCCCGGCAGCCGGCGCTGGGCCGCCACCGACGTCGCCGTGTAGATCGGGTGTTCGTAGACCATCCGGCGCAGCACCGAGCCGGGGTCGACGCGGTCGGACGCGTTGAGCGTGACCAGGTAGTCGACCGGCTCGTCGAGAGCGTGCAGCTTGTTCATCCAGTAGCTGACCTGCACCGGTGCATCCGACCGGGCGCACCCGGTCATCCGGTAGTTCCAGGACGCCCGGGCGCGCCGGGCCGCGGGCAGCACGGCGGCGTCGGTGTGCAGCAGGGTCTCGTTGCGGGAGTACTCGAAGGCGCCGAGCACGGCCCGCTCGTCGTCGGTCGGGTCGCCGAGCAGCGCGAGCGCCTGGTCGGGGTGGGTGGCCACGACGACGACGTCCGCGGCGTGCCGCTCGCCGTCGCCGTCGATCAGCTCCACGCCGTCCACGTGCCTGGTGAGCGAGCGGATGCCCGCGCCCGTCTGCACCGCCCGCAGCCCCTTGGCCGCCCGCTCCACGTAGCTGCGGGAACCGCCGGTGACGGTCCGCCACTCGGGTGAGCCGGTGACCGAGAGCATCCCGTGGTTGTCGAGGAACCGGAACAGGTAGGCGGCGGGGTACTGCAGCGACACCGCCGCGCCGGCGGACCACACGCACGACACGACCGGGATCATGAAGTGCTGCACGAAGTAGTCGGAGTAGCCGCCGATCGCCAGGAACGTGCCGAGGGTGAGGCCGTCGACGTCGGAGCCCGGGGCCGTGTCGGAGTGGTCGAGCAGGCGCCGCGCCTGGGCGTGGAACCGCTTGACCTCGCCGAGCATGCGCAGGTAGGCGGGGTTGCCGGCCCGGCGCGGCTGCGCGAACAGGCCGGACAGGCCGCGCGCCCCCGCGTACTCGAGCCCGCAGCCCTCGCAGGTGATCGACATGCTCATCTCGGTGGGCTGGGTGGCCACGCCCAGCTCGCGGAACAACCGCAGCAGGTTCGGGTAGGTGCGCTCGTTGTGCACGATGAAGCCGGTGTCGATCTGCACCATGCGCTGGTCGGCCGTGACCACGTCGTGCGTGTGGGCGTGCCCGCCGAGGCGGCCGTCGGTCTCGAACAGCGTGACGTCGTGGGTGCGTTGCAGCAGGTGGGCGGCCGTCAGCCCGGCGACGCCGGAGCCGACCACGGCCGCGGTCGGCCGCTGCAGGGCGGACCGACCCGGGTGCGGGGCCGTCACCGGCCGGTCCAGCGCAGCGACAGCGCGTTCAGCGCCGCGTAGCCGACCGCGGCGCCCGCGGCCTTGCCCTTGCGGGCGGCGTCGGGGGCGTTGATCCCGAACGCGAGGGCGTCGGTGAGGTCCGAGACGATCCGGAAGAGCGTGGCCGCCCGCAGCGCCGGGCCGGCCGGCGCGAGCAGCAGCGCGAGCCCGCTGGTGATGTCCCGGGCGCCCAGCGTGTGGTGCCAGGTCCGCATCGCGGGTGAAGGACCGGAGATGCCGGCCGGCTTCGCCCACACGTCGGGCCTGGCGAACTCGAGCACGCCGAAGGAGAGCGTGGCGGCACCGAGTGCTCGGGACAGGAAGGGCACGGGGGATCTCCTCTGCGTTGGCCCGGGCAGCGGCACCCGGGGGGCGGGCCCGGCCCGGAGGACGCCCTACAGCGCGGCGGCGATCCCCTCCGGAACGGGAAGCTGCAAGGCATTCGCGATGTCGGGCCGCATCGGTTCGATCCCGGTCGCGCCGAGCACCGTGTCCCGCGCGAACGCGTGCCACCGCTGGGCCCCGCGGAGCATCGAGTGGCCGCCCGGCGCGGTGAACCGGGCCACGCGGACGCCGCTCTCGCGGGCGCGCAGCGCGAAGTCGGCGGACAGCTTCGCCGGCACCCACCGGTCGCCCCGGCCGTGCAGGATCGTCACGGTCCGCCCGCGCAGGTGCGCCACGGGCTCACCCGGCGGCGTCCAGGGTGCGAGGGCGCACACGGCCGCGACCTGCGGGTCGCCTCCGGCGCGCAGCGCCGCCCGGCCGCCCATCGAGTGCCCGACGAGGACGATCGGCACCTCGGCGCCGTGCTCGGCGCGGATCTGCTCGATCGTCCAGGCGACGTCGGCGTGCGCGTCGGCGGCGGGCCCGTTCCAGCCGGCCACCCGGTACCGGACCAGGTACGTGCCGACCCCCCGACCGCTCGCGGAGTGCCGCACGAACTGCTCGAACGCCCGCATCCGCACCAGGGAGAGCGCGTAGTCGCGCGGCGGCTCGACGCTGCTGGCGGTGCCGCCGTGGCAGAAGACGGCGACGGCGCGCAGCGGCCCGTGCGCGGCGTGGATCTCGAGGGCGGGTTCGGGCATGGGGCGCGGCGCTCGTCTTCCGTGGGGGGCAGGGGGTGCTCAGGACGTTCGGCCGCCACCGCCCGGCCGGTTCACCCGTTCAGGCCGGGTCGGGTCCGAGGCGCACGACCATCTTCCCGGTGTTCCCGCCGCGGAGGAGGTCGAGGAACGCCGGCACCGCGTTCTCCAGCCCCTCGCGCACGGTCTCGCGGACGACGAGCTCGCCGGAACGCAGCCAGCCCGACACGGCCTCCTGGAACTCCGGCCGCAGGTCCGAGTGATCGCTGACGATGAACCCGCGCAGGCTGAGCTTCTTCGTCACGAGCATGAACATGTTGCGGGGGCCGGGCTGCGGCTCGACCGCGTTGTAGCCCGAGATCGCCCCGCACAGCGCGGCCCGCCCGAACTCGTTGAAGGCGCCGATGGCCGCCTCCAGATGCTCACCACCCACGTTGTCGAAGAAGACGTCGATGCCCTCGGGTGCCGCGGCCGCGAGCAGGTCGGCGACCCGGCCGTCGTGGTAGTCGAACGCCGCCGAGAAGCCGAGGTCCTCGGTCAGCCAGCGCACCTTGTCCGGGGTGCCCGCGCTGCCCACCACCCGCGAGGCCCCGCGCAGCCGCGCGAACTGCCCGACCAGGCTGCCGACCGCGCCCGCGGCGCCGGACACGAAGACGGCGTCCCCGGGCCGGAAGTCGGCGAGCCGGAACAGGCCCACCCAGGCGGTGAGGCCGGGCATGCCGAGCACGCCCAGGTAGTAGCTCGGCGGGATGCCGGGCACGTCCGGCAGGACGGCGACCTCGTTCGCGTTCAGGACGGCGACGTCGCGCCACCCCGCGTCGGCGAGCACGAGCGCACCCTCGGGAACCGAGGGCGACCGCGAGTCGATGACCCGGCCGACGGCGCCGCCCTTCATCGTCTCGCCGACCTCCCAGGCCGCCGCGTAGGACTTCCCGGCGTTCATCCGGCCACGCATGTACGGGTCGACCGACATCGCGATCATCCGCACGACGATCTGGCCGTCGACAGGGTCGGGACGCTCGGTCTCGACCAGCCGGAAGTCGTCGGGGGTCGGCTCCCCGTGCGGTCGGGCGGCCAGCTGCCATTCGCGCGTCGTCAGGGGCATGGGGTCGATCCTGCCCGCCCACGGCGCCGGCCGCCGGGGCGGGTCGGTGGCACGCGACCGGGTTGCCCTGCGGGCCTAGGCTCGGAGCATGTTGTTCTCCCGGTTCAAGACCCAGCCGGTGACGGCCGAGGACGCGCTGCCCGGCCGCCCCACCCCCCTCCCGAACATCCCCGAGGTGCATGCGGTCAACGGCAACCGCATCCAGCCGCCGTTCCCCGAGGGCATGCGCACCGCCGTCTTCGGCGCCGGCTGCTTCTGGGGCGTGGAGAAGGTCTTCTGGGAGACGCCGGGGGTCTACTCCACCGCGGCGGGCTACGCCGGCGGCTACACCCCGAACCCGACGTACGAGGAGGTTTGCTCGGCGCGGACCGGGCACACCGAGGTCGTGCTCGTCGTCTACGACCCGGCGGTGCTCTCCTACGAGCGGCTGCTCAAGGAGTTCTGGGAGGAGCACGACCCCACCCAGGGCATGCGCCAGGGCAACGACGTCGGCACCCAGTACCGCTCGGCGATCTACGTCGGTTCGCCGGAGGAGGAGGCCGCCGCGCTGGCCAGCCGCGAGGCGTTCCAGGCCCGGCTCACCGAGGCCGGCTACGGCGACATCACCACCGAGATCGCGCCGCTGGGCGAGTTCTACTACGCCGAGGACTACCACCAGCAGTACCTCTACAAGGTGCCGAACGGCTACTGCCCGGTGAACTCGACCGGGGTGTCCTGCCCCGTCGGGCTCCCCGGCGTCTGAGCGAGCTTTTCCACACGAAGTCCGGCGCGGCGGCGTGCTGGGACAGTGGGGCCGTGTCACCGACCGCGCTCTTCGACCAGCTCCGCCGCGACCCCGACGTCGAGGCGCCGGACCTGGTCGCCGTCGACGCGACCGACCGCCTGCTGCTCGACGAGGCGGCCGCGTCGCTCGCCCTGTGCGGGCCGGGTGAGGTCGTCGTCGTCGACGACTCCTACGGCGCCCTGACCCTCGGTGCCGTGGCGCTGCACGGCGCCACCGACGTCCGGGTCGCCCAGGACCTGCTGGTGGGCGAGCTCGCACTGGGGCGCAACGCGGAGCGGCTCGGCCTGACCGGCACGTTCCGCTCCGTCCCGCTGGCCGCCGGCGCGGCCGCCGGGGCGCGGGTGGTGCTGGTCCAGGCACCGAAGGCGCTGGACGCGCTGCGGGAGATCGCCGAGGCGATCGCCGCCGACGTCGCGCCCGACGTCACCGTGCTGGTCGGCGGCCGGGTCAAGCACATGACCCACGCGATGAACGACGTCCTGCGCGACTCCTTCACCGACGTCTCGGCGACGCTGGCCCGGCAGAAGTCGCGGGTGCTGGTGGCCCGCGGCCCGCGCCCCGGGCCGTCGTCCTTCCCGCACCGCCAGGACCACCCCGACCTGGGGCTCACGGTCTGCGCGCACGGCGCGGCCTTCGCCGGCACGCGCATCGACATCGGCACCCGGGCGCTGCTGGCCGCCCTGGAGCGCACGAACCCGGCGGCGGCGACCGCGCTCGATCTCGGCTGCGGCACCGGCGTGCTCGCCGCGGCGCTGGCGAAGCGCCGTCCGGAGCTCCGCGTGCTCGCCGTCGACCAGTCCGCCGCCGCCGTGGCCTCGGCGGCCGCGACCGCGGCTGCCAACGGCCTGGCCGACCGGATCACCGTCGTCCGGGACGACGCCGCCGCGTCGCTCCCCGACGGCAGCGTGGACCTCGTCGTCTGCAATCCGCCGTTCCATCTCGGTGCGGCGGTCGTGACCTCCGCCGCCGACCGCCTGTTCGCGGCGGCCGCCCGGGTGCTGCGGCCGGGCGGTGAGCTCTGGACGGTCTACAACTCCGCGCTGCAGTACAAGCCCGTGCTGCGCCGCCTCGTCGGCCCCACGGAGCTGGTCGACCGCACGCCCAAGTTCACGGTGACCCGCAGCATCCGGCGCTGACCGGCGCTCGGCGTCAGGATCCCTCCCCAGGCGCCCGCGGGAGTGCCAGGCTGCCGGGCATGCGACAGCCCCTGCCCCGACCGCGGTTCGCGCCCCGGCGGCAGCGCTCGGCGACCCGCCGTCGCCTGCTGATCGCGCTGGTCTGCTGGGTGGGGTTGCAGGCGGTGCTCGGCATCGCCGGCCGCCTGGCGGCGCGGCGGCTCGACGAGGGCGGCGAGACGTCGCGGGGGATCCGGCGGGTGAAGACGCTCGGCGGCGTCGTGCTGCGACCGACCAACCCGGAGTTGATGCGCGTCCGGCTCGACCTCGGCATGGCCGGCGGCGAGCTGGACCTGACCGGGGTGGGGGAGACCACACCCGGGGTCGACCTCACCGTCCGGGCGCTGATGGGCGGGCTGGCCGTGCGGGTGCCGGCGGGCTGGCGGGTCTGGTGGTCCTTCCGCGGCGTCGGCGGCATCGGCACCGACCTCGCGGTGGCACGCACGCACGACGAGCACGCCGCCGACCTCCGGGTGCACGCCCGCGCCCTCTTCGGGGGCATCGGCATCGAGGCCGCGGAGGCGCCCGCGGAGGAGTGAGGGGGCGTCAGCAGAAGCCGGGCGTGCCCAGCCAGGCGACCTCCGCCGGCGCGGCGTCGTCGCGCAGCACGCTGCCCTCGATCAGCCCGTACGGGCGGTCGTCGGCGTGGTAGACCACCGCACCGGGCCCGTCGAGGCCGTTGTCCAGCCCGAACGCCGAGAGGTCCTGCAGGAAGTGGTGCCGGTTCGGCATCGACAGCCGGATCTCGGCGACGTCGTCGTGCCGCTCGAGCGCCGCCTCGCCCATCGCGAACAGCGACTGCTGCAGGGCGAGGGAGTGGGTGCCCGCGAAGGCCTCGAGCAGCGCCGTCCGGACGCCGGCGAAGCAGTCGTCGAAGTCGACGTCGGCCGAGGTGTATCGCCAGCGCGCGGTGACCGCGGTCGCCAGGATCCGGTCCCGGGTGTCGGCCAGCGTCGTGTAGCGGTCGCGCGGGAAGCCCCAGAACTCGGAGCCGGTCGTCTTGAGGACGACGAGATCGGTGAGCCCGGCCACCACGTGCGCCTCGTCGCCGTCGACGGTGACCACGGCGGTGCGCACGTCGCCGCCCGCGCGGGAGAAGGCGTGGTCGTGCGGCCGGCCGCCGACGGCGATGCGGTCCCAGCCGTAGGACTCGACCGCCACCCGCGCGCCGGTGATCCAGTCGTAGGAGCCGGCGAAGTGCCGCGCCAGCCGGAGGCCGAACTCCTCGGGGGTGCCGATGCCGTCGCGGGCGAAGGCGAAGACGGTGTTCTTCTGCGCGTCCGTCGTCAGCACGTGGGCGTTGTCGCCGGCGGTGTGCGCGGCGGAGAAGTCGCCACGCAGGCTCGAGCTGACATTGAGGTCGACCAGTGAGTGCCGCGGCCCGCTGCGGTCGACCGCCACGACGCGGACTTCCGCTTTTCCGTACTGGTTGCGCCCGAGCACGATCGCCATGGCGCACTGTTGCACGTGGAACGTCGACGCGACGCCGTCAGCTGCCGCGGTAGGTGGAGTAGGCGAACGGGCTGAGCAGCAGCGGCACGTGGTGGTGCTCGGCGGGCTCGCGGACGGCGAAGGTCAGCACGACCTCCGGGTAGAACGTGTCGCGCCCCTGGCCGGCGAACCACGCCCCGGTGTCGAACACCAGCCGGTGGGTGCCCGCCGCCGTCGTCCCCTCGGTGAGCCGGCAGCGCCCGTCGGCGTCGGTGACGCCCTCGGCGAGCAGGTCCTCCCCGGCGAGCAGACGGACGGCGACACCGGCGGCGGGCCGCCCGGTTCCCGCGTCCAGGACGTGCGTCGACACGCTCACCGCGCCACCATTCCCCGCACCCGCAGCGCGGTGATCTGGGCCAGCTGCTCGGTCACCTCGGCCCGCTCAGCTGCCTCGTCGTTGCCCAGCCGCCGCCGCAGCTCGGCGAGCATCTCCTCGGGGGCGCGGCCGGCGGCGCGGATCAGGAAGACGTGGTCGAACCGCTGCTCGTAGGCCCGGTTGCCCTCCAGCAGTGCGGCGCGCACCGCGACACCGGCGTCATCCATCGCGCTCTGCTCGCGTCGCGACGCCGCCGCCTCGGTCGAGGAGCCCTCCACCCGGTCACCGATCCGCGGATGGGCCGCCAGGGCGATCAGGACGTCGTCCCACGGCAGCGCGCGGGCGGTCTCCTCGGCGCGGGCGACCAGCGTCTCGGCGTCGGGGTACGGGCGGCCCGCAGCCAGCCGGGAGGCGAAGCCGGGCGCGGCGTTGCAGGCCCGCAGCGCCTCGACGGCCCGGTCGATCGGCTCGTCGTTGAACTCGTCGATCGCGGCCACGGTGAGAGGATGCCAGCCCGGCCCGTTCCCAGGGTTCTCCGAGAGAGGTGGCGCATGGTGGACGTCCGCGTGGAGGGCCCGGCGGTCGAGCGGGGCGAGGAGATCCTCACGCCCGCCGCGCTGGAGTTCGTCGCCGACCTGCAGACGCGGTTCGGCACGCACCGCGACGCGCTGCTGGCCGCGCGGGGCGCCCGGCACGCCGAGATCGCCGCGGCCCGGCGGATCGACTTCCGCGCGGACAGCCGGCCCGTGCGCGAGGGCGACTGGCGCGTGCCCCCGCCGCCGCCCGGGCTGGTCGACCGGAGGGTCGAGATCACCGGCCCGACCGAGCCGAAGATGGCGATCAACGCGCTCAACTGCGGCGCCAACGTCTGGCTGGCCGACCTCGAGGACGCCAACACCCCCCACTGGCGCAACGTGGTCGGCGGCCAGGTCGTGCTGCACGACGCCGTCCGCCGCACGCTGTCGTTCACCTCGCCGGAGGGCCGCGAGTACCGGCTCCGGGACGACGGCGACCTGCCCACGATCGTCCCGCGCCCGCGCGGCTGGCACCTGCCCGAGCGGCACCTGCTGGTCGACGGCGAGCCGACGGTCGCCGCCCTGGTCGACGCCGGGCTCTACCTGTTCCACAACGCGGCCGAGCAGCTCGCGCGCGGCAGCGGCCCGTACTTCTACCTGCCGAAGATGGAGGGCGCGCTCGAGGCGCGACTCTGGGCGCTGGTCTTCGACCACGCCGAGCAGGTCCTCGGGCTCCCCGACGGCTCGATCCGCGCCACCATGCTGATCGAGACCATCCCGGCCGCCTTCGAGATGGACGAGATGCTGCACGAGCTCGGCACCCACGCCACCGGGCTCAACGCCGGCCGCTGGGACTACCTGTTCAGCGTCATCAAGGTCTTCCGCGACGCCGGCCCCGACTTCGTGCTGCCCGACCGCGGCGCCGTCACCATGACCGCCCCGATGATGCGGGCCTACACCGACCGGCTGGTCTCGGTCTGCCACCGGCGCGGGGCGATGGCGATCGGCGGGATGGCCGCGGCGATCCCCAGCCGGCGCGACACCGAGGCCAACGCCGCCGCGCTGGCCAAGGTCACCGACGACAAGACCCGCGAGGCCGGCGACGGCTTCGACGGGTCCTGGGTGGCCCACCCCGACCTGGTCGACACCTGCCGGAAGGCCTTCGACGCCGTCCTGGGCGAGCGGCCCAACCAGCTCGACCGGCTGCGCGACGAGGTGTCGGTGACGCCGGAGCAGCTGCTCGACGTCGCGGGCGTGCCCGGCGACCGCACCATGGCGGGCCTGCGCGCCAACGTCGAGGTGGCGCTGCACTACCTGGCGGCATGGCTGGGCGGCAACGGCGCCGTCGGCATCCACGGCCTGATGGAGGACGCCGCCACCGCCGAGATCAGCCGCTCGCAGGTGTGGCAGTGGGTGCACGCCGGCGTGCAGCTCGACACCGGCGACACGGTCACCGCCGAGCTGGTCCGCCGGGTGGTGGCCGAGGAGGTCGCCGGGATCGGGGAGCTGTCGGACCTGGACGACGCCCGGCGGCTGTTCGAGCAGGTGGCGCTGGCCGACGACTTCCCCGACTTCCTCACCCTGCCGGCCTACGAGCTCATCGACTGATGGGCCTGCCCCGGGAGATCTACGACGAGCTCGACCGGCGGCTGGCGCCCGTCGACGCCGCCCGCGTGGCCGCGTTCCCGGGCGAGCGGCCGGAGCGGCAGCCGGTGCACACCTGTTACGTGCCCGCCGACGCCGTCGTCCCCGGGCTGGCCGCGGTCTGGGGCGCCGCCGCGCTGGAGGCGCTCGACGAGCACGGGCTCCCCGATCTCGGGCTGGACCCCGCGCTGGTCGAGCAGGTCCTGCCACGCGTGCGGGCGAAGCTGGCCGCCGAGCCGGTGGAGGACCTGCGGGTCGACGCGGAGGACGGCTACCGCGGCCCCCCGGACAGGGAGGACGACGACGTCACCCGCGCGGCCGCCGCGGTGGCCGCCGACCGCCGCGCGGGCACCGCGCCGCCGTCGATCGGCATCCGGGCCAAGTCGCTCGAGGGGCCCACCCGCCGTCGCGGCGTCCGCAGCCTGGAGCTGTTCCTCGGCGCCGTCGGCGCCGGGAGTCCCGGGCGGGCCGTGGTCACGTTGCCCAAGGTGACCGACGTCGAGCAGGTGCGGGCCTTCCTGCCGGTGCTCGACGCCCTCGAGCACGGCACCGGGCTCCGGCTCGACCTCGAGCTGCAGATCGAGACCCCGCAGGCGGTGCTGGGCCCCGACGGTGTCGCCACCGCAGCCCGCATGGTGCACGCGGCGGGCCCGCGGCTGATCGGGCTGCACTACGGCACCTACGACTACAGCGCGGCGCTCGGCATCGCCGCCGCGCACCAGGCCTCCGACCACCCGTCCGCCGATTTCGCCAAGCAGGTGATGCAGGTGGCCGTCGCCGGCACCGGGGCGCGAGCCGTCGACGGTTCGACGAACGTCCTGCCCGTCGGCGACCGCGAGCAGGTGCACGGCGCCTGGCGGCTGCACGCCCGGCTGGTGCGCCGGGCGCTGGAACGCGGCTTCTACCAGGGCTGGGACCTGCATCCCGCTCAGCTGGTCACCCGCTACACCGCCACGTACGCCTTCTTCCGGGCCGCGCTGCCCGTGGCCGCGGGCCGGCTCGCCGCCTACCTGGACCGGGTCGACGGCGGCGTGCTCGACGAGCCGGCCACCGCGCGTGCGCTGGCCGGCGTGGTGCGCCGCGGCCTCGACTGCGGCGCGGTGGACGAGCACGACGTGCGGGCGGCCGGGGGGCCGGACCGGGCCGGCCTCGACGTCATCGCCGGCCGAAAGTCCCCGCCGGCCTGACGAGGGGCGGCCGGCGACCGCCGGAGCCTCCCCGACCCTCCGCCGCCCCGCGGGCAGGCACCCGGCGCGGCTACCATCCGGACCGTGAGAGAGCAGTGAGCGAGGAGGCCCTCGAACGCTCGCTCTTCACCAACGGCGGTGAGCTCGGGCAGGCGATGAGCGTCCGGGACTGGGCCGACACCCCGGTCGGCCCGCCGAGCACCTGGCCGGCGGCGTTGCGCAACGCCGTCCGCATCCTGCTCACCTCCCGGTTCTCCATGTGGGCGGCCTGGGGCCCGGATCTCACGTTCTTCTACAACGACGCCTACCGCCGCGACACCCTGCAGGCCAAGCACCCGTGGGCACTGGGCCGCCCGGCCCGCGAGGTGTGGGCCGAGATCTGGCAGGACATCGGCCCCCGCATCCAGTCGGTGCTCGACACCGGGATCGCGACCTGGGACGAGGACCTGCTGCTGTTCCTCGAGCGCAGCGGCTACCCCGAGGAGACCTACCACACGTTCTCCTACAGCCCGCTCGGCGGCGAGGACGGCCGCACCGAGGGCATGCTCTGCGTGGTCGCCGAGACGACCGAGCGCGTCGTGGGCGAGCGGCGGATGGCGCATCTTCGCGACCTCGCGGCCGCTATCGCCACCACCCGCACCGAGGCCGACGTGCTGGCCGCCGTGGCCGAACAGCTCGGGGCCAACCAGGCCGACGTCCCGTTCAGCATCACCTACCTGTTCGACGACGACGGGATCGCCCGGATCGGCTGCACGTCGGGGATCGACGCCGGCTCTCCCGCGGCTCCGGCCGTCGTGCAGCCCGACGAGTCCGACGCCGTCTGGCCGCTGGCGCGCATCCGGGCCGGGGAGCGGGTGCTGGTCGACGACCTCGCCGAACGCTTCCCCGACCTCCCGACCGGGGCCTGGCAGATCGCGCCCACCCAGGCGGTCGCCGTCCCGATCGCCTCGTCCGGGCACGGGCGGGACGCGGTGTCGGGCTTCCTGGTGGTGGGCCTCAACCCGCACCGCCGCGACGACGACGGCTACCGCGGCTTCGTCGAGCTGGTCGCCAACCAGATCGCGTCCGGGCTGCTCAACGCCGGCAGCTACGAGGCCGAGCGGCACCGGGCCGAGGCGCTCGCGGAGCTGGACCGGGCCAAGACCGACTTCTTCAGCAACGTCAGCCACGAGTTCCGCACGCCGCTGACGCTGATCATGGGCCCGGTCGCGGAGCTGCGGTCGTCGCCCACGGTCGAGGCCGACCCGCGGCTGCGCGAGGAGCTCGAGGTCATCGAGCGCAACGCCCTGCGCCTGGGCAAGCTGGTCAACACCCTGCTCGACTTCTCCCGGATCCAGGCCGGACGGATCGACGCGCACTTCCAGCCGGTGGACCTGGCCGAGGTCACCGGCGAGCTCGCCAGCGTCTTCCGATCCGCGATCACCCGGGCCGGGTTGTCGTTCACCGTCGACTGCCCCCCGCTCGACGAACCGGTGCACATCGACCGGGAGATGTGGGAGAAGATCGTCCTCAACCTGCTCTCCAACGCGCTGAAGTTCACCTTCAGCGGCGAGATCGTCCTGCGGCTGCGCCGGGTCGAGGGCGCCGCGCAGCTCACCGTCAGCGACACCGGCACCGGCATCCCGGCCGCCGAGCTGCCCCGGCTCTTCGAGCGGTTCCACCGGATCTCCGACGCACGGGCCCGGTCCGGCGAGGGCAGCGGCATCGGGCTGGCGATGGTTCGGGAGCTGGTGAGCCTGCACGGCGGCACCATCGGCGTCGAGAGCGCCCCCGACGTCGGCACCACGTTCACCATCACGCTGCCGCTCGGTTCGGCGCACCTGCCCGCCGACCGGTTGGCAGACGCCGACGAGACGCCGGCCGGCCCGTCGACCGCGGTGCCGTTCGTCGCCGAGGCGCTGCGCTGGGTGCCCGACGCCGCCGTCGAGGGCGGGGAGGGCGTACCCCTCACCGTCACGCAGCCGCCGCTGGTGCCGGAGCCGGGCACGTCGACCGGTCAGATGGCCGGCGCCGGCGGCCGGGTGCTGGTCGCCGACGACAACGCCGACATGCGCGAGTACCTGATCCGGCTGCTCGCTCCGCACTACGCCGTCCTCGCCGTCGGCGACGGGCAGTCCGCCCTGAAGGTGGCCCGGACCGAGCTCCCCGACCTGGTCGTCAGCGACGTGATGATGCCCGGCATGGACGGCATGGAGCTGCTCGCGGCGCTGCGGGCCGACGAGCGGACGTCGCGGATCCCCGTCGTCCTCCTGTCGGCCCGGGCCGGGCAGCAGCCGGTCGTCGAGGGTCTCGCCGCCGGGGCCGACGACTACCTCGTCAAGCCGTTCTCGGCGCAGGAGCTGCTGGCGCGGGTCGGCGCGCACCTGCACCTGGGCAGGGCGCGCCGGGCCGCCGAGGAGCGCTTCACGGCCATGGCAGACCTGGCGCCTGCGCTCATCTGGGTCGCGGACGCCGAAGCACGACGGGTCTTCGTCAACCGGGGGTGGACGCAGTTCACCGGCCGCTCGGTGCGCGACGAGCTCGGGGTGGGCTGGGCCGACCGCGTGCACCCCGAGGACCGGGCGCGCTACGACGAGACGGTGTCCGCCGCGACCGCCGGCCGCCGCGGCTGGGAGATCGAGTTCCGGCTCCGCCGTACCGACGGGGCCTACCACTGGCTGCTCGAGCGGGCTGTGCCCATCGGGGCCGGTGAGGCCTTCGCCGGGTACGTCGGCAGCTGCACCGACATCAACGCGCGGTTCCGGGAGACCGAGCGGCAGACGCTGCTCGCCGTGGTCGGTGCCGCCCTCGACCGGGAGACCACCGTCGACGAGCAGCTCGCGCGGCTGGCGCGGCTCACGGTCGAGAGCCGGCTCGCCGACATGTGCACCGTGCGGGTGGTCGGCGAGGACGGGCGGCTCCGGTTCGCCGGCATCGCCGGGCTGGACTCCGCGGCGGAGACGGACATCGCCGACCGGGACCCCGACGCCGGACTGGGCGTGGAGGTGCTCGCCACCGGGCTGCCGGTGCTCCGGACGGAGCTGCCCGAGACGCCCCACCCGAGCCGGCCGAGTGGCATGCGCTCGGCGATCGCGCTGCCGCTGACCGTGCGCGGCCGGATCCTGGCGGTCCTGGGGCTGGGCCGCCGCGGTGACGCCCCCGCGTTCAACGAGGACGACCGTGCGCTCGCCGAGGAGATCGCCGGCCGGGCCGCACTCGCCCTGGACAACACCGTGCTCCTCGGCGAGGAACGGGCCGCCGCGCACCGCCTCGCACTGCTCCAGCGGGCGACGGCGGAACTCTCCGCGGCCACGACGCCCGAGGAGGTCGGCGTCGTGGCCGCCGAGCACATCCGGCAGCTGACGGGCCTGGACAGCCGGGTGGGCGTCTACGAGCTGGATCCCTCGCACCGGGCCCTGGCGGTGCTCACGATCAGCGGAGGCGACGAGGCCAGCCACCGGCCCTGGGCCACGGTCCCTGTGCAGGCCCCGCTCACGGCGGCGATCGCGGTCCGGGAACGGCGCCCGATCTGGGTCGAGGACATCGCCGCGCTGCCGCCGCGCCCGGGCGAGCTGCCCCCCGAGATCGTCGAGGCGATGGCTGCCTTCGGGCTCGCCGCCAGCGTGGCCCTCCCGCTGACGGTGGCCGGCCGCCTGGTCGGGGTCGTCGGTATCGGCTTCCCGGCGGTGCAGCGGTACTCCGCCACCGACCGGGCCATGCTCCTCGCGGTGGCCGAGCAGTGTGCCCAGGCGCTGGACCGGGCCCGGCTCTACCGCGCCGAGCGGCGGATCGCCGAGACGCTCCAGCGGAGCCTCCTCCCCGCCCGGCTGCCCCGCCTGGACTGGCTGGCCCTCGCGGCCCACTACCTGCCCGGCGCCGAGGGCACCCAGGCCGGCGGCGACTGGTACGACGTCGTCGAGCTGGGCGGGGACCGGGTCGCGATCGCGGTCGGTGACGTGGTCGGCCAGGGCCCGTCCGCGGCCGCCGTCATGGGCCAGCTCCGCAGCGCACTGTCGACGGCGCTGCTGCAGGGCTGCGGGCCGGCCGAGGCGCTGGAGCTGCTGGACCGGTTCGCGGCGCGGCTGCCGGGGGCGCTGGCGTCGACGGCGGCCTGCCTGCTGATCGACCGAGCGACCGGCACCGTGTGCTGGTCGCGGGCCGGCCACCCGCCGCCGGTGGTCGTCACCCCCGACGGCGAGAGCCTGCTGCTGGACGGGGCCGCCGGTTCCGGCGCCGTCCTCGGAGCCGGCGGCCGCACCCCGTACACCGAGGGCGTCGTGGGCATCGCCCCCGGGTCCACGCTGCTGCTCTACACCGACGGGCTGGTCGAGCGCCGGGGCGAGCTGCTGGACTCCGGCCTCGACCGGGTGCGCGTGGTCGCCGGTCGCCTCGCTGCGATCGATCCCGAGCGGCTGACCGAGCGGCTCCTGGCCGAGGTCCTCGCCGACACCGCCCAGCCCGACGACGTGGCCGTGATCGCCGCGCGGCTGCTCCCCGGGGGCCTGGCCGAGAGCCTGCCGGCCGATCCCGCACGCCTGGCCGGCATCCGGCGGACCGTCCGGGCCTGGGCGGCGGCGGCCGGGCTGACCGAGGAGACCGCCGAGGACCTGCAACTGGCGCTCGGCGAGGCGCTGGCCAACGCGGTCGAGCACGCTTACGCGGCCGGCGGTGCGGGGGAGTGCAGCTACCGGGTGAACCGGGAGCCTGACGGCAGCGTCCGGGTGCAGGTCCAGGACGCCGGTACGTGGCGACCGCCCCCGGAGGACAGGGGCCACCGCGGGCGCGGGCTGGAGCTGATCACCGCCCTGGCGCGGGACGTCGAGGTCGTCCATGCGCCCGGGAACGGCGCCGGCACGACCGTGGGGTTCCTCCTGCGGCCGCGCGACGGCTCGCGGGAGGTCGCGCCCAGGCCGGGGAGCTCCGACGACGGCCTGCGGACGAGCGCCGCGGAGTGGAGCGACGACGGGGGCGCACGGCTGCTCGCGCACGAGGACCCCGGTGGCGTGCGGTTCGAGATCGCCGGTGAGCTGGACCTCGCCTCCGTGGGTGCCGTCCACGCGGCGCTGAGCACCCGGCTGGCCGTTCTCCCCGCGGGGTCCTCGGCCGTCCTGGACCTGGGGCCGACGAGCTATCTCGCCAGCGCCGGTGTCGGCATGGTCCTGCAGGTTCTCGGCGAAGCCGCCGAGGGCGGGGTCGCCCTCCGTCTGCGCACGGTGCCCGGCACCCCGCCGGCGCGCGTGCTCGCGCTGGCCGGGATCGCCGAGGTCCCCGCCGGCACCAGGTCTCCCGGCCGGCCGGAGTCGGCCGGTTCCTGAATCGAAACCGGACGGCCCCGGTGCACGGGATCCCGGTTTCATGGCTCACAATGTCGGTTCGGACGGTCCGGGTTGCCCGGCCAGGCGAAGGCGAGGGTCGGTGGACGGAGCGGCGACGGACGCGACGTCCGCCGCGCCCGCGATGCGGCCGGCCGAGGCGCACGGGTCCGCGCACAGCGGGCACGGTGCCGCCGTGGTCGACTCCGACGCCGGCCTGCTCGACGTCGCCCTGCCGTTCCTCGAGGCCGGGCTGCGGGCCGGCGACCTGGTCGCGCTCACGTGCCCGCCCGAGACCGTCGAGCTGATCTCCGGATCGCTGGGTGAGCGGGCCGTCGCCCTCGAGTCCGCGCCCGGCATGAGCCTGCTCGGCGCCCGTGCACCCGACGCCGTGACGACGTGCCGCCGCTACCTGGAACGCGCCGCGAGCACCGGCTCGGGGCGCCTGCGGGTGCTGGCGGACGTCGACTTCGGCTCCTCGCCCGCCGACTGGCGTGAGGGCCAGCGCTTCGAGTCGGTCTTCAACCGGGTGATGGCCGGTGCCCCGGTGTCGGTGATCTGCCTCTACGACACGCGGCGGCTGTCGCCGTCGGTCGTGGAGAGCGCCGGCGCCACGCACCCCGAGCTGGTCCACGGCGCCACGTGGGCGCCGAACCCGCGGTTTCAGGATCCCGGCACGTACGTCCCCTCGCTCCCCCTCCCGCGGGAGCCGGTCGAGGACGCCGAACCGGTGCTCGCGATCGACGACGCGGTCACCCTCGTGCACCTTCGTCGTTCGCTGGGGGCCGTGCTCACGGCGTGGGTGCCCGACCCCGAGCAGCGGGAGGACCTCCACCTCGGCGTCAGCGAGATCGCCGCCAACGCCTTCCGGCACGGCGTGCAGCCGGTGTCCGCGCGGGTGTGGGCCGCCGGCGACCGGCTCATCTGCGTGATCTCCGATCGTGGCACCTCCTACGCCGACCACCTCTCCGGGTTCACGCCGGCGCGGGGGCTCGACCTGTCCGCCGGGGGCATGGGCGTGTGGCTGGCGCGCAAGCTCTGGGACCACGTCGACCTCGTGCCCGGTCCCGTCGGCCTCACGGTCCGGCTGAGCACCCGGCTGCGCTGACCGCGTCGGCGTGCCGTGGTGCGGTCCCGGCGGAGAGACCCGGGCGCTTGACGGCCCGATCTCTCACTGCTGAGGTATTCCGGTGATCGTGGTGACGGCGGCAGGGGGCGCGACCGGCACGGCCGTCGTCGCGGCCCTCCGCTCGCGGGGGCTGCCGGTGCGGGCCGTGGTGGGCAGCGCGCGGCCCCGGCCGGAGCTCACCGCGCTCGGGTCCGAGGTCGCGGTCGCCGACCTGCGCCGGCCCGACACGGTGGCCCCGCATCTCCGCGGCGCCGACGCGCTCTACCTGATCTGGCCCAACTTCGATCCGGGCGAGGCGGCGGCCGCCGTCGCCCTGCTGGCCGCGGCCCGCCGGGCCGGCATCCCGCGCGTGGTCTACCACTCGGTCCTCCGGCCCTTCGCCCGCGCGATGCCGCACCACGCCGCGAAGGACCGCGTCGAGGAGGCACTCGACCGGGGCGGGCCGGGCTGGCGCGTCCTGCAGCCGTGCGCCTACGCCGACAACCTGGACGCCGGGCTCGCCGAGGTCGCGCGCACCGGCCGGTTCCGGAGTCCGTGGGGCCTGGTGCAGCCGCAGTCGCTGGTCGACCTGCGCGACGTGGCCGATGCCGCGGCGGTGCTGCTGACCGAGAACGGTTTGGACGGCGGCACGTTCGAGGCGGCCGGCCCGGAGCCGCTGACCGCCCCGCGGATCGCCGAACTGCTGTCGGCCCGCCTCGGCCGCCCGGTGACGGCGGTGGACGACGTGCCAGACGGACCGGTCCCACCCGTCGGCGGCTCGCCCGAGGAGTACGCCGCGCACTGCCTGCAGCGGATGTTCGACCACTACCGGGCGTACGGCTTCGCTGGGAGCCCGCGGGTGCTCGAGGCGCTGCTCGGCCGGCCGGCCCGCACCTACGCCAGGCATCTCGCCGACCGGGCGGCCCTCGGGCGCCGGGATGCGACCGTGGAACGGGGGATCTGACGTGAGCGACATCGAGGACGCGGTCGATCTGCTCCTGGAGCAGTGGGCGCGGGAGCGGCCCGACCTCGACTGCTCGCCGATGGGGATCATCGGCCGGATCACGCAGTTGCAGCGCGAGGTGTTCCTGGCCCAGCGCGCGACCTTCGCCCGGCACGGCCTCGACGCGCCGTCCTTCGACGTGCTCGCGGCGCTGCGCCGGGCGGGCGCGCCCTACCAGCTGACACCGACGGCCCTGATGCGCACGGCCCTGGTCACCTCGGGCGCCATCACCCAGCGGCTGGACCGGCTGGAGGAGAAGGGGCTGATCACCCGGGAGCGCAGCGAGTCGGACGGGCGCGCCGTCGTCGTCACGCTGACCCCGGCGGGCCGGGCGGCCCTCGACGCGGCGCTCCCCGACCACCTGGAGACCGAGCGCCGGCTGCTCGAGGGACTGCCCTCGGCCGAGCGGGCGCAGCTCGCCGACCTGCTGCGCCGCCTGCTGGTCAATCTCGGCCGGGTGCCGCCCCAGCCCTGATCGCTCGTCAGATCGGCGGCAGGTCGTCGGCCTGCAGGTCGGTGCGCACCCGCACGAACCGCAGCGGGTGCCGGAAGACGCCGGCCTGCAGCGCGGCGTCCGCGCTGACCTCGACGACGACGGACGGCGTCACGCGGGTCAGCGGCACGGACAGCTTCCCGCCGCCGAACCGGCCGGTGCCGATCCGGTCGGGCCACGGATGGTCGTCGCCGGCGGGGGTGAGGACGGCGGCCAGCTCGGCGGCCTGCCGCGGCGAGAGGGGGCTGGTCCGCCCGACGACGACGAGCTCCCCGTCCCGGTAGCGGCCGGCCACCAGCTGGCTGGGCCGGTCGATCGGGCCGATCACCCCGCCGGCCAGCACCTCGGTGGTCTCCCAGGACTTCACCTTGAGCCACTCGCGGCGTCCGGGGGCGTACCGCGTGCCGGCGCCCTTCGCGACCACCCCCTCGACGCCGGCCGGCCGGAAGTCGGTGAACCACTGCCGGGCCTCCTCCGGGTCGGCAGTGGCCGGCGAGAGCTGCAGGGGCGGCGCCCAGCGCGCGGCCATCCGCTCCAGCTCGGCCCGGCGCCGGGCGAGCCGCTGCCCGCGGAGGTCACCGCCGCCGGCGGCGAGCAGGTCGAAGGCGACGTAGGACGCCGGGGAGGCGGCCACGAGCGCCGCCATCCGGCCGGGTGCGGTCACCATGCGCTGCTGGAGCAGGCCGAAGTCCAGGCGGTCGTCGTGCCAGATGACGACCTCGCCGTCGAGCACCGTGCCGGCCGGGACCTGGGCGAGCGCGGCCGCGGCGACGTCGGGGAACCGGTCGGTCAGGTCGCGGCCCTGCTTGGACCACAGCCGGGTCGAGGACGCGGTGGAGACGACGACCAGCCGGTAGCCGTCCCACTTCGGCTCGTACAGGCAACCCCCGGGCAGCGCGTCGGCGGGCGGGATCGCCGCGACCGGCTTGCTCAGCTGCACCGCCACCGGTCCCGCGAGCTCGGGCGGAAGGCCCGGCAGACCGGGCGCGGACAGCGGCATCCGGCCAGCCTGCCGGTTCCGGCGTCTCCCCGCAGCGTGCGGGCCGGCGGCCTCATCCCCCCGGGCCACCGCCCTGACCGCGACCTTCGCGACGGAACCGCGTGCTTGAGTGGGAAAAAGTTCGGTGCTTTGGTGGGACAAAGCGCGGGGAGGACGGCGATGACCGAACGCAAGCCGACGGGGATGTCCTTCGAGACGTGGGTCGACAGCCAGATCTCGCGCGCCCAGGAGAGCGGCGCCTTCGACGACCTGCCGGGGGCGGGCAAGCCGCTGCCCCGCCGGAGCAGCGACGAGTCGGTGTACCAGTGGGTGATCGCCAAGGCGCGGCAGGAGAACATCGACGTCCTCGGGATGCTGCCGCCGGGGCTGGCCCTGCGGAAGGAGCGCGAGGACCTGCCCCGCCGGGCGGCGGCGCTGCCGTCCGAGCCCGCGGTGCGGGCGCTGCTCGAGGACTTCAACGACCGGGTGCGGCTGTTCTGGCGTCGTCCGCAGGAGGGGCCGGCCGTCGCGGTCGGGCTGGCCGATGTCGACGCGCTGCTGACCGAGTGGCGGGCGGCCCGGCCGGTACCGGTCGCCGTCGCCGAGGTGCCGGCCGCGCCCCCTCGCCGGCGCCGGCTCCTCTGGTTCGTCCGGAGCCGCCGCCCTCGGCCGCCGGGCCCGACCGGCCCGGCCTCGTAGCACCGCCTCCGCGCCCGGCGGGTGGGTGACGTCACGGAGCGGTCGCGAGGCCCGCGGCGCGCCTCCCGCGTATCGTTGAACTCTCAACGAATGCAAGGAGCTCCGCGTGTCCCGTCCCGTCCTGCAGGTCGTCGTCGGCAGTACCCGTCCCGGTCGGCGGGGGATCGCCGTCGCCACCTGGGTGGCCGGGTTCGCCCGGCAGCACGGGGGTTTCGACGTGGAGGTCCTCGACGTCGCCGAGTTCGCCCTGCCCGTGTTCGACGAGCCGAACCACCCGCGGCTGCAGCAGTACACCCACGAGCACACGAAGGCCTGGAGCGCCGCCGTCTCGCGGGCGGACGCGTTCCTGTTCGTGACCCCGGAGTACAACCACTCCTTCCCGGGTTCGCTGAAGAACGCGCTGGACTACCTCTCGGTCGAGTGGGCCGACAAGGCCGCGGGGATCGTGTCCTACGGCGGCGTCTCCGCCGGCCTGCGCGCGGCCACGGCGCTCAAGCCCGTGCTCGCGGCCCTACGCATGGTCCCGGTCGTCGAGGCCGTCTCGGTGCCCTTCTTCGCACAGTTCCTCACCGACGACGACGCGTTCGTGCCGAACGCGGAGCTCGAGGGCGGCGCGAAGGTGATGCTCGACGAGCTGCTCCGCCTCACCGGCGCGCTCCGTACGCTGCGCACCGCCACCTGAGGCCGGGCGGCCCAGACCGTCGGCCTCGGTGGTCAGGTCCGGCGGCGGCGGGCGAGTGCCAGCCCGCCGGCGCCGGTGAGCAGGAGGGCGAGGGCCGCGAGAGGCACGGCTGGTGCGGGCCAGGTGGCCCGCACCGGCCCCTCCCGGCCCGTGGTGCCCGGTGTCGCCACGGTCCGCTGCAGGGCGGACAGTGCGGTGGGCCCGGGAAGGGTGTCCCGCGCGCGGCGGTTCAGGGGCCGCACGATCCGGCCGTCGAGGGCGTAGAAGGCGCCACGGGGAGCGTCCTGGATCAGGATCTCGGTGGGCGACACCTGCAGCAGGACCGAGCCCAGGGCCGCGTCGCTGGAGAACCCCGACAGCTCGGCCGGCCCGCCCCGGGGCTTTCCGACGTCGACCGTGCCGAGCACCGCGACGCCGCGCTCGATGGCGCCCATCCACCGCTGGGTCGACGTCACCGGCCGGCTCGTCGGCGCCCCCGCGAGGAAGGCCGGCGAGAACATGAAGATCTCGTGCACGTCCGCGATCCGCGCGCCGGAGAAGTCGGCATCGACCTCCGCGGCCCCGGCCTGCGCGTGGCGCAGCGCATCGCCCGCGAACACGGCACGGACGTCCGCGGGGATCGAGGGTGCCGGGGTCGCCCGGGCGGGCGCTCCGGCGGCGACGGCGGCGACCACGGCGACCACGGCGCAGCCCAGCCCGGCCACGGCTCTGAACCGGGTCGAGGTCACCGCGGTCACCTCCGTGGCTGTCGGGGGCGCGCCGTCGCACGTCCTCAGAGGACGTCGAACTCGTTGAACGCAGCTCCGCCGGACAGGGTCGCGTAGCCGGGGCCGCGGTCGAAGAACGGCTCCTCGCCGGTGCGCGCGGCCCGGAGCGAGGCGCGCAGCGCCTCGGTCGCGTCGGCGTCGGCGGTGCCGTCGTCGTCCACCACGACGCCGTAGTCGTCCCGGGCGCCGGCGACGCTCACCTTCCGCCACGCGATGTCCCGCAGCACCTCCTCGACCGGGCGGTCCAGCGGGTCGCCCCAGCCGCCCCCGCCCGTCGTCCGGATGCGGACGACGGTGCCGGCCTTCAGCGGCTCGGCGTCGGCGAGCGCGTCGACGTCGTGCTCGTCGGGGCCGCCCGGGTCGACGGTGACCTGGAACGGGCGTCCCGCCTTGCCGCCCTTGACGCCCCAGCAGGCGAGGATCGAGCGGTCCGCGATCGACATGAAGTGCGCGTCGCGCAGCACCCGGATGTGCTTCTCGTAGCCGCAGCCGCCGCGGTACCGGCCGGCGCCGCCGGAGTCCAGCGCCAGCCCGAGCCGCTCCACCCGCAGCGGGAAGCGCCCCTCGGTGAACTCGGTCGGCAGGTTCCGCGAATCGGGGACGACGTGGATGGTGTCCTCGCCGTCGGCGTAGTAGCGGCCGCCCGAGCCGCCGCCGAGCACCTCGCGCATCAGGTAGGGCTCGCCGGCGAGGTCGGTGCCGTAGACGCCGGTGTAGCGGATCGTCTCCTGGTCGGCGGGCATCCGGCCGCCCGTGGCCTTGGCCAGCACGCCGGCGAGGACGCCGAGCAGCCGCAGGATCACGAAGGTCCGGGCGTTGGTCGGGGCCGGGAAGATCGGGGTGAGCAGCGTCCCCTTCTCCGGGAACCGCATCTCGATCAGCGGGACGACGCCCTCGTTGACGTCGAGCTGGGCCATCCGCTCCGGCGTCTCGGCCAGGTTGCGCAGGATCGGCGCCAGCCACTTCTTCAGGAAGTTGCCGTCGGCGTAGTCGCCGCAGTGGTTGATCGGGCCCTTGGCCTGCGGGCCGGTGCCGGTGAAGTCGATGACCAGCGGCACGTCCTTCGACGAGTCCATGATCAGCGTGATCCGCTGGCGATGCAGCTGCGGCTCCTCCACGCCGTCGTGCTCGGCGTAGTCCTCCCACACGTAGGTGCCGTCGGGGATCTGCGACAGGATCTCGCGCCGGTAGACCTCGGTGGAGTTGGCCAGGATCGCGTCGAAGCACGCCTCCACGGCGGCGACGCCGTACCGGTCGAACAGTTCGCCGAGCCGCCGGGCGCCGGCCAGGCAGGCGGAACACTCGGCGTCGAGGTCGGCGGCGAGCGAGTCGGGCATCCGCGAGTTGCGGGTCATGATCTTCAGTGCCGACTCGTTGGGCACGCCCTGGTCCCACAGCTTGATCGGGGGGACCATCAGGCCCTCCTCGTACACGCTGGTGGCCGCGCTCGGCATGGAGCCCGGCACGGCGCCGCCGATGTCGTCGTGGTGGCCGAAGGCCTGGATGAAGGCGACCACCTGCACGTCCCCGTTCACGGCATCATCGGAGGCCGCGAAGACCGGCACCGTCACGCACAGGTCCGGCAGGTGGCCGATGCCGCCTTCGGAGAGGTAGACGTCGTTGTGGAAGAAGACGTCGCCGACCTTCATCGACTCGATCGGGTAGTCGCGCACGACCGGCTGCACCAGCGCGGAGTACGAGCGGCCGGTGAGCTTGCGCAGCCGCCGGTCGTGGATGCCGGCGCGGAAGTCGTGAGCGTCCCGGATCATGGGGGATCTCGACGTCCTGCCGATGGAGGTCTCGACCTCCTTCTCGATCGCGGCCAGCGTGCCGGCGACGATCTCGACCAGCACCGGGTCGGCGGCTCCCGCGCCGGAGTCCTTCTGGGTCTCGGTCACGCCGAGGCCTCCTTCGTGAGCAGCAGGTTGCCGTGGGCGTCGACGGTGGCGACGAAGCCGGGGTGGACCGGGACGGTCGAGCCGAACTCCTCGATGATCGCCGGGCCGGGCACGACGTCGCCCGGGGCGAGGTCGGGCCGGTTCAGCGTCGGGGCATCGACCCAGTCGTCGAAGAACACCCGGCGGGAGCCCGTGACGGCCCGGTCCGTCCCGCCGTCGCGAGCGGGCGGCTCCACCACGTCGGGACGGCGGATCGGCCCGATCCCGCTGACCCGCAGGTTCACCCACTCGACGGCCTGGCGCGGGTCGGTGGCGAAGTCGTAGCCGTAGAGCAGACGGTGTGCTGCGTGAAAAGCCTGGCAGGCCTGGTCCGCTGAATCCTGGTCCAGGTCGCCGTCGGCCACCGGCACCCGCACCTCGAAGGCCTGGCCCACGTAGCGCAGGTCGGCCGTGCGCTGCATGCGCTGCTCGTCGCGGCCGAAGCCCTCGCCGTCCAGCGCGGTCCGGGCCTGCGCCTCGAGGTCGGCGAACACGGCCCCCAGGCGGGCGAGGTCGAGGTCGGCGTGCTTGGCGACGACGGTCTGCACGTAGTCGTTGCGGACGTCGACGGTGAGCAGCCCGAACGCGCTGACGTTGCCCGGGTTCGGCGGCACCAGGGTGCGCGGCAGGCCGAGGATGTCCATCAGCCGGCACGCCAGCAGCGAGCCGGAGCCGCCGAAGGTGGTGAGCGTGAAGTCGCGGACGTCGAGGCCCTTGGCGACGGTCACCTGGCGCAGCGCGTTGGCCTGGTTCCACGCCGAGATCTCGAGGATGCCGGTGGCGGTGCGCTCCAGGGACAGATCGAGCGTCGCGCCGAGCAACCGGAGGCCGCCGGCTGCGTTCTCTGTCGACAGCGGGATCTCCCCGCCCAGCAGGTGCGGGGGGATCCGGCCGAGCACGACGTGCGCGTCGGTGACCGTGGGCTGGTCGCCACCGTTCGGGTAGCACATGGGCCCGGGGTCGGCGCCGGCCGACTGGGGGCCGACCTTGAGCGTGCCCTCGGGGGAGAGCCAGGCGATCGAGCCGCCGCCGGCACCGACCGTGACGACGTCGATCATCGGGATCTTCGACGGGTAGTCGCCGACCGAGCCCTCGGTGGTGAGGGCCGGCTCGCCGTCGATGACCACCGTGACGTCGGTCGAGGTGCCGCCGCCGTCGCAGGTGAGCACCCGGTCGAAGCCGGCCGTGCCGGCGATCAGCGCGGCGCCCAGCGCCCCGGCGGCCGGGCCCGACAGCATCGTGGTGATCGGCTGGTGCACGACCTCGGCGGCCGACAGCACGCCGCCGTTGCTCTTCATGACGTAGAACGGCACGCCCGGCGCGATCTCGTCCAGCCGCGTGCGGATGTTGGTGACGTAGGCGGCGACCTTGGGCTTCACCGCCGCGTCGACCAGGGTGGTCACCGAGCGCTCGTACTCGCGGTACTCCCGCAGCACGCCGGAGCTGATGCTCACGACGGCGCCCGGGTGCTCCTCGCCGATGACCGCGAGCATCCGCTGCTCGTGCGCGTCGTTCGCGTAGGCGTGCAGGAAGCAGACACCGATCGTGGTGATGCCGGCGTCCTTGAAGAAGCGGGCGGCCGCGCGGGCGTCGTCCTCGTCGAAGGGGCGCACCTCGGCGCCGGTGTCGTCGAGCCGGCCGCGCACCGTGCGCACCAGGTCGGCGGGCACGATCCGCGGCGGCTTGACCCAGAAGTAGCTGTTGCCGTAGCCGTCGGGCACCGACTGGCGGGCGATCTCCAGCACCGACTCGTAGCCCTCGGTGGTGATGAACCCGATCCGGTCGAGCTTCCCCTCGAGCAGCTGGTTGGTCGCGACCGTCGTGCCGTGGCTGACCGCGGTGACGGCGTCGCCGGACAGGGCCATCAGGTCGAGGACCTTGCGGACGCCGGTGAGGAATCCCTCGGCCGGGTCGGCGGGGGTCGACGGGGTCTTCGTGGTGGTGATCCGGCCGGACTCCTCGTCGACGGCGACGACGTCGGTGAACGTCCCGCCGGTGTCGATGCCGATGCGGACCCGCCGAGCAGTCATGGCGAAAACCTTAGCGCTGAGATAACTGCTCCGGAAGACCGCGACGAACTACTTCCGGAAAGGCGCTGCCGGGACGGCGTCACGGGGTAGCCACCGTGACAAAGGACGCAGTGGCCGACGTTCCGGAATGAGGGCCCCGGAGGCCTCCTTGTCAGCGGGCATGGACTTGTTCGCGCCCGTCTCCCTGGGAGACCTCCAGCTCGCCAACCGCGTCGTCATGGCCCCGCTCACGCGGCTCCGGTCCGGTGACGCCGGCGTCCCCGGCGCCCTGGTCGCCGACCACTACGCCCAGCGGGCGAGCGTCGGCCTGATCATCACCGAGGGCACCTTCCCCAGCTTCGACGGACGGGCCTTCCCCGGACAGCCGGGCATCGTCACCGACGAGCAGGCCGAGGGCTGGCGCCGGGTGGCCGAGGCGGTGCACGCCCGCGGTGGCCGGATCGTCATGCAGGTCATGCACGGCGGCCGGGTCTCGCACCCCGACATCACCGGCACCGGGCGCGTGGTCGCCCCCAGTGCGATCGCCATCGACGGCGAGGTGCGCACGCCGGCCGGCAAGCAGCCCTTCCCGGTGCCGCACGCGCTGACGGCCGAGGAGGCCCGCGCCACGGTGCAGGACATCGTCGCCGCCTCCCGGCGGGCGGTCGCCGCCGGCCTCGACGGCGTGGAGATCCACAGCGCCAACGGCTACCTGCTGCACGAGTTCCTCTCGCCCGCGTCCAACCACCGCGAGGACGAGTACGGCGGCAGCCCGGCCAACCGGGCGCGCTTCGTGGTCGAGGTCGCCACCGCGGTGGCCGACGCGATCGGCGCGGGCCGGGTCGGTATCCGGATCTCCCCGGAGCACAACATCCAGGGTGCGCTCGAGACCGATCACCTCGACGTCCTGGCCACCTACGTCGCGCTCGTCGACGGTCTCCGTCCCCTGGGCCTGGCCTACCTCAGCGTCCTGCACCGCGAGCCGACCGGCGCCCTCGTCCAGGACCTGCGCCGCCGGTTCGACGGCCCGCTGATCGCCAACAGCGGGTTCGCCACGCCCACCACCCGCGACGAGGCCGTGCAGCTGATCGAGGCCTCGCACGCCGAGGCCGTCGCCGTCGGCCGGCTGGTCATCGCCAACCCCGACCTGGTCGAGCGCTGGGCCGGTGGCCACCCGGAGAACGTGCCGAACCCGGCGACCTTCTACGCCGCCGGCGCCGAGGGGTACACCGACTACCCGACGCTGGCCGCGAGCCCGGCCGACGCCTCCGGCGGACGCTGATTCGACCGGTGCGGCGCCCGGCCGCCCGCAAGCCCTCCGGCTGTTCCTGAGAACCGCCGCAGAATCGGTCCCCGACGGGGAGCGGTGGCCCGGTCCGCGCCGTAACGTCTGCGAACGCGGCGGGACGCGCCGGTGCCCGTGGTGACCTGCGCCCGCCGGGGGCGCACGTGGTCGTGCGCCGTGCCGAGCGCCGGGGGGTGCCGAGGGGTGGCTGCGCAGGGGCGGCAGTGGGCTCAGCCGCCCGGGGACGACGACGGGCTCCCGGGCCCCGACGAGGAACTGCTGCGCGACTTCGTCGCCGCGATCGAGACGATGATCTTCATCGCCGACGGGTCCGGCCGCATCCTGCTGACCAACCCGGCGCTGCAGGCCTTCACCGGGCGGACGGCGGACGACCTCCTCGGCCGGCCGTTCTGGGACGTCTTCGTCGCACCCGAGCACCGGTTGCTCGCCCAGGACGCCGTGGAGCGGGCCATGGACAGCGGCCGCTCCTTCCCGCAGGAGGGCGACTGGCTCACCGCCGACGGCACACGGCGCCGGGTCACGATCCGGACGACGGTGCTCGCCGACCCCGCCGGCCGCCCCTACGCGGTGGGGTGCATCGGGCTGGACGTCACCGCCGACCGTCGCCGCGAGGAGCAGTTGCACCACCGGGCGCAGACCGACCTGCTGACGGGGATCGCCAACCGCGCCGCTCTGTTCGACGCGCTGCGCCGGTGCCTCGACGCGGGTGTGGGACCGGGCTGCGCCCTGCTGTTCTGCGACCTCGACCAGTTCAAGCGGGTGAACGACGACCACGGGCACGCGGTGGGTGACCGGCTGCTCACCGAGGTCGCCCTGCGCCTGGTCGAGGTGGCCGGCCCCGACGACGTGGTCGCCCGCTTCGGCGGCGACGAGTTCGTGATCCTCTGCCCGCAGCCCGACGAGGCCGAGCTCGGCACGCTCACGCACCGCCTCGTGACGCGCGTGGAGGCGCCCTTCCCGGGGCCGGAGGGTCCGCTCTACATCGGGGTGAGCGTCGGGGTCGCCATCGGGCGCCCGGGCGAGACCGCCGACGATCTCATCGGGCGGGCCGACCGGGCGATGTACGGCGTGAAGACCCACCACCGCCGCCGGACGTCGCGTCCCGCACCGTCGTCGTCACCGGTTCCCCCGTCCCGGCCGCCGGTGGGGCCGTCCTCCCGCTGACGCAGGGGTCAGCGCGGCGCCGTCGCGCGAGCCTCGTCGCCGGGTGCCGGGCGGGGGGAGGGGACGGCGACCGGCGCCGGCCGACCGACCCGGGTGAGCGCCTCGGGCGCGCCCGGGCGGCCGTAGTGCCACCCCTGGCCGTAGTCGACGCCGAGCGCACGGAGGGCGACGTGCTCGCCGGCCGTCTCGACGCCTTCGGCGACCACCTGGACGTCGCAGCCGTGCGCGAACTCGACCAGCGACCCGACCAGCTTGGCCAGCACCGGATCGGTGTGCAGCCCGCTGACGATGCTGCGGTCGACCTTGATCACGTCGGGGGACGTGACGACGATGTGCCGCAGCGAGGAGAACCCCGCGCCGACGTCGTCGATGGCCAGCCGCAGCCCGGCGGCCCGGAACGGCGCGAGCGTGGCGGTGAGCGCGTTGTAGTCCTCGACCTGGTCGTGCTCCGACAGCTCGAGCAGCACCCGGTCGAGGGGCATCGCCCCCAGCACCTGCGCGAACTCGTCGGTGAGCAGCGTGGCGGGGGAGACGTTCATCGAGACGTAGCCGTCGACCCGGTCCAGGTGGGCGGCGGCGCCCTGCAGCGCGAGCAGTTCCAGTCGGTCGCCGAGGCCGACGCTGTGCGCCTCCCCGAAGCAGACATCGGGTGCCAGGCCCCACTCGGCCGGGAAGCGGCTGAGCGCCTCGGCGCCGATCCGGTCGCCGGAGGCCAGTGCGACGATGGGCTGGAGGACGACGAGCGGGCCACCGGCCGCGATCACCGGGTCGAGGCGGTCGGAGATCTCGGTGCGCCGCTCCTGTGCCCGCACCTCGGGCTCGATGATCACCGCGGCGGCCGAGGCCAGCACGTCCATCAGTGCCTTGTCGCGCTTGGTGAGGTCCTTGTCGGAGGTCAGGCCGGCGGCGCAGAACGTGCCGTACAGCGAGCCGTCGCTCAGGGTGACCGGCACCGAGACGTAGCTGCGCAGCCGGGGCATCCGCGCGGCCGGCAGCTTCATCGCCGCGGGGAAGTCGGTGAGGTTCGGGATCACCGCCGGCAGCTTCCGGTCGAGGATCGCCTGGCACAGGGTCACGTCCTGCTGCTGCTGGTAGCCCTCCTGGAAGAGGAACGGCACCGACGTCTCGACCACCTCGAGGTGCTGGGTCGTGCCGTCGAGCCGGCTGAGGAACGCCACGGAGAGCCGCAGCGATCGTCTGGCCGTCTGGAGCAGGTCGGCGATCTGCTGCTCGGCGTCCGTACGTTTCCTGCCCACGCGCCCTCCCTCGTCGTCCTCCCTGGGTGATCGGCGCACGAGCCACGAACCTGTAGGCCGGCCGGGGACCCCCGGGGAGTCGCCGCCTGTGGCCGTGGTCTCATCCTGGGGGTGCGACACCGCGGTCGCGTCCGACGAGGAGGGTTCATGGCCGAGGTCCACGGCAACTGCGACGACCGGTTCACCGGGGTCCGGGACGCGCTCGCGCGGCACCTCGACGCCGACGAGCTCGGCGCCTCGATCGCCGTCGACCTCGACGGGGAGACCGTCGTGGACCTGTGGGGCGGCCACCGCGACGAGGCCCGGACGACGCCGTGGACCGAGGACACGCTGGTCAACGTCTGGTCGACGACGAAGACGGTGCTCAACCTCGCCGCGCTGATGCTCGTCGACCGCGGCGAACTCGACCCGTACGCCCCCGTCGGCGACTACTGGCCGGAATTCTCGGCCAAGGGCAAGAAGGACGTCGAGGTGCGGCACCTGATGGCGCACACGTCGGGCGTCTCGGGCTGGAACCGGCCGTTCTCGATCCGCGACATGTACGACTGGGCGTCCTCGACCGAGCGGCTGGCGCTGCAGCGGCCGTGGTGGGAGCCCGGCACGGCGTCGGGCTACCACGCCAACAACCAGGGGCACCTGGTCGGCGAGGTGATCCGGCGGATCACCGGCAAGACGTTCAAGCGGTTCGTGGCCGAGGAGATCGCCGGCCCACTGGGCGCGGACTTCCAGGTGGGGGCCCGCGAGGGCGACTGGGAGCGCATCGCGCCCGTCGTCCCCCCGCCGCCGCCGGACGTCGACTTCCGCACCCTCGACCCCGAGTCGGTGATGGTGAAGACCTACTCCGGTCCGGTCGCCTCGGCGCGGGCGGCCAACTCGCCGGAGTGGCGGCAGGCCGATCTCGGCGCGCTCAACGGCCACTCCAACGCCCGCGGCGTGCTGCAGGTGCTGCGCACGCTGTCGCTGGGCGGCGAGGCCGACGGCGTGCGGCTGCTCTCCCCGAAGACGATCGACCTGGTGTTCGAGCAGCAGGCCGACGGCGTCGACCTGGTGCTCGGCGAGCGGTTCCGCTGGGGCATGGGCTACTGCCTGGGCTCGCCGGTCATCCCGTACGTGCCCGAGGGCCGCACGTTCTTCTGGGGTGGCTGGGGCGGCTCGCTGATCGTGATGGACCTCGACCGGCGGCTGACGATCAGCTACATGATGAACCGGATGGCGCCCGGCATCCTCGGCTCCGACCGCAGCCGGGCCTACGTGGAGGCGGTCTACGCGGCGCTGGGCTGAGTCAGCCCAGCCACTCCACGGCCAGCAGGCAGACGTCGTCCTCGTGGCCTCCGGCCGGCACGAGCCGGTCGAGCAGCGCGGCACAGATCTCCTCCGGTGCGCGGCCGCCGAGGCCGTCGGCGGCCCGCAGCAGTGCGGCGAAGTCGGCATCGAGGTCGCTGTGGCGCCGCTCGACCAGCCCGTCGCTGTAGAGGACGAGCCGGTCGCCGGCCCGGAGCGGGACGACGACGTCGGCGAAGGGCGCCTCGGCGTCCGCGCCGAGCATCATCCCCACGGGAGGTGACAGCAGCCGCGCGCCGTCGGCGCCGATCACCAGCGGCGGCGGATGCCCGGCGCAGGCCCAGCGGAAGGAGCCGGTCCCGGCGTCCAGCCGGCCGAACACGGCGGTGGCCAGACCGCTGTCGGCCAGGCCGTCGGCGAGCCGGTTGAGCAGCGCCAGGACGCGTCCCGGCGGCCCGTCGGCGAAGGCGTAGGCCCGCAGGGCGTTGCGGATCTGGCCCATGGTCGCGGCCGCCTCGAGGTCGTGGCCGGCGACGTCGCCGACGGCCAGCGCGACGGTGCCGTCGGGCAGCAGGAACGCGTCGTACCAGTCCCCGCCGACCAGCGCGGGCCGGTCGGCCGGCAGGTACCGGGCGGCGAGCCGGAACCCCGGGGCGTCGGGCAGGCGCGCGGGCAGCACGGCCCGCTGCAGCGTCTCCTTGACCCGGTGCTCCTCCTCGAGTTCGAGCTTCTTGCGCAGCAGCTGCTGACGGGCCTCGTCGACGGCCACCGCGGCGAGCCGCTGATCGGTGATGTCCTGCGTCGTGCCGCGCATGCCGATCACGGCGCCGTCGTCGTCGCAGATCACCTCGCTGCGGGTGACCGTGTACCGGATCTCGCCGTCGGGGTGGATCACCCGCTGCTCGAGCGTGAACGGCTGCTTGTCGTTCATCGCCCGCTCGCGGGCGGCGATCGCCACGGCAGCGTCGTCGGGATGGGTGGTGGCGGCCAGCGAGGCGGTGAAGGTCAGCCCGGTCGTGCCCGGGTCGACCCCGAAGATGGGGTACATCTGGTGCGACCACTCGACCTCGTCGGTGGCGGCGTCCCAGTACCAGCTGCCGATCCCGCCGATCCGCTGGGCCTCCTCGAGCTCGCGGGTCGAGCGGCTCAGCCCCGCGTTCGCCTCGGCCAGGACCCGCTCGCCGCGGCGCTGGTCGGTGAGGTCGGCCACGATCAGGCACCGGACCACGACGTCGTCGATCTCGAGACCGGTCACCGAGGCCAGCACGGGCACCGGGGTGTGGTCGGCGCCGAGCAGGTCCAGCTCCGACCGGCGGGTGGCCCCCGGCGCCGCGGTGAGCAGGTCGGTGAGCACGGTCCTGGCGGCCGGTCCCACCAGCTCGGTCACATCGCTGCCGAGCAGGGGCCCGCGGTCGCGCCCGAGCAACTGGGCCATCCGGTCGTTGGCGTACAGGACGGTGCCGCGTTCGGAGACGGTGAGCGCGCCGTCGCCCATCTCCTCGACGATCACCCGGTACGGCCGGTCGGCGCTGATCTGGGTGTACAGCTGCTCGCCCTGCGCGCCACCGACCACGACCGCGTCGACCTCACCGCCGCGGATCGCGTCCATCGTCTGCCGGAGGTCGGCGAGTTCGGAGCGCAGCCGGTCGATCTCGGCGGCCGCCGACGGGTCGGGCCGTTCGCCGCTCATCTGTCGTCTCCGGTGGCCGGCAGCTCGCCGTCGGAGAGCGGGTCCAGGTCGAGCCCCGAGCGCACCCGTTCGGCGTCCGACAGGTTGCCGACCAGGCGCCGCAAGGGTGCGGGAAGGCGCTTGACCAGCGTCGGGATGGCCATGATCTGGTCCTCCAGGACCAGCGCGGGCTCCAGTGTCGCGTCGACGACCCGCAGCTCCACCCGGCCGGCGAGGTCCTCGTCGCAGATGCGGCGCACCGTCTCCAGGGCCGCCGTGGAGCGGGGCGACGCGCCGCTCACGTAGAGGGTCAGTGACCAGCGGACCGGCCCGCCGGTCGCGGTCACGGGCCGGACCGGTCCTCGCGCAGCTGCAGACCGACGAGCACCTTCTCGGTGTCGGAGAGGTCGCCGATGATCCGGCGCATGGGCTCGGGCAGCTTCCGCACCAGGGTGGGGACGGCGATGATCTCGTCACCCCGGGCGAGGTGCGGGTGCTCCACGAGATCGACCAGCTCGATCGTGTACCGGCCGGCCAGGTGCTCCTCGCAGACACGGCGGAGGTTCTCGACCGCACGCACCGACTTGGGGCTCTGCCCCGCGACGTAGAGGCGCAGGTGGTAGGTGCCGTCCGTGGGCGCTGCCGGGGCTCCGGGGTCGGTGGTCACGTGGGGTCGTCCTGCCCGCCGGCACCGTCCCGGGCGGCCTGGGCGTGCTCGCGCCGCCGGGCCATCGACGACTGGAGGGCGGCTCGGGCGCTGTCGTCACGTTCGGTCTCGACGGCCATGCCCTCCAGCTCGGCCCGCTGAGAGGCCAGCCGTTCGCGCAGGAGCGCGATCTCGGCCTCGACCTCGGCGGCGCGGTGGTCGAAGGCGAGCCGGCGTCGTTCCAGGTCCGCTCCCCTGGTGGCGGCAGCGGCGCCGGTCTCGGCGACCTGCCGGGCCCGCGCGGAGCCGGTCAGGATGCCGGTGGGCCCGACGACGACGTCGAGCAGCCGGATGCCGCCGTCGGTCATCCGGAACTCGCGGACCTGGTTCGAGTGCGCCGTCCCGCGGCTCTTGATGACGAACAGCAGCCGGTTGCGCTCGCCGTCGCTCTCGGCATTGCGCAGCAGGATCCAGGTGTCGATCAGCGAGGAGACCGCCGCCGCGCTGGACTCGCCCTGTCCCTCGTGGATCAGGCTGGTGAGCATCGCGGTGATGCCGCGCGACTTCAGCAGGTCCAGCTCGCGGGAGATCGTCGACGTGACCTCGGCGCCGGCCCCGACGTGGGTGAGGCTGCCCACCGAGTCGAGCACGGCCAGCGACGGGGTCGTCTCGTCGAGGAGCTGCTCGAAGCGGTCGAGATGGGCTTCGAGGCCGAACGCCGTCGCCCGCTCGCCCCACAGCCGCAGCAGTCCCGCGTCCACCCAGCGGCCGAGATCGATGCCGACCGAGGCCATGTTGCGCACGATCTGGGCGGGCGACTCCTCGAAGGAGACGAACAGCGCCTTCTCGCCGCGCGCGCACGCGGCCTCCACGGCCTGGGCGGCGAGGGTCGTCTTGCCGGTGCCGGCCGTTCCGCTGACGAGGACGGCGGATCCGGCGTACACCCCGCCCCGGAGCATGTCGTCGAGCTCCGGCACCCCCACCGAGACGCGCTCCGTGGAGGCGCCGTACGTCAGCGCGACCTCGGTCAGCGGCCAGACCATGAGACCTCGGTCGCGGATCAGGAACGGGTACTCGTTGGTGCCGTGCGAGGAGCCGCGGTACTTGACGATGCGCAGCCGGCGGGTGGCCAGCTCGTCGCGCACCCGGTGATCGAGCACGATCACGCAATCGGAGACGTACTCCTCGATGCCGAACCGGGTCAGCTCCCCCTCGCGGCCGCGCTCGCCGGTGATGACCGTCGTCAGCCCCTGGTCCTTGAGCCACCGCAGCAGCCGCGTGAACTCGGCGCGGACGATCGCCTCGTTGTCGAGGGCCGCGAACAGCACCTCGATGGTGTCCAGGACGACCCGCTTGCCGCCCACGCTCTGCACGGCCGCGGCGAGCCGGATGAACAGCCCGTCGAGGTCGAAGTCGCCGGTCGTGACGATCTCGTGCGGGTCGAGCTGGACGGCGTCCACCACGAGCCGCCCGGCTGCCTCGAGCGCGGGCAGGTCGAAGCCCAGCGACGCGGCGTTGTCGGCGAGGTCGGTCGCGGACTCCTCGAACGCGAGCAGCACCCCGGGCTCACCGAAGTCCTCGGCGCCGCGGACCAGGAACTCGAGGCCGAACTGCGTCTTCCCCGACCCGGCACCGCCGGTGACCAGCGTCGGGCGTCCTGACGGCAGGCCCCCGCCGGTGAGCTCGTCGAAACCTCTGATGCCGGTCGGCGATTTCGCCAGCCCCGGGCGCGCGGCGTTCGGGACGTGTGGCCGGACGTGCGACGACGTCACCGGGCCCCCTCACCTATCGGCCGCCCGTAGCTCCCGGGCAGGTCAGGCCCGGTTGATCAATTCTGCACGTCCCGGTCGGGCCGAGGGAGCCTTCTGGCGCCGGGCCGGGCCGTGGCCGGCGATCAGCACCCCGGTGCCGGTCGCGGCGTGCACGTCGCGCACGTGGCCAGCACGTGCGCCGACAGGTCGGCGTCCAGCCGGGCCGTCGGCTCGTCGGCGACGAGGAACGCCGGACGGACGACGAGCCTTCGAACGGGCGACACGAGCAGGCCCTTCTTCGGGGAACGAGGGCCCTCGACGTGCCTGCAGGGCCCTCGTTCCCCGAAAAAAGGTGGATCAGTTGCCGAAGGCGGCGTTCGAGACGTCCTCCCACTCGCGCCAGGTGGCCAGGCGCGACTCGTAGTCGCGGGTCGCGATGCCGAGCGGGCCACGCCCGAGGAAGATCCGCAGCGGCGGCTGGTCGGCGTCCACGACCTTCAGCACGGCCTCGCGGGTGGCCACCGGGTCGCCCGGGTTGCCCGCGCGGGCCTTGCGCTGCTCGGCGGCCTTCTCGCGGAAGGCGTCGTAGGCCGGGTTCGGCGCGGCGTGCTTGGCGGAGGCGCCGCCCCAGTCGGTGTCGAACGCGCCGGGCTCGATGATCGTGACCTTGATGCCGAAGTCGGCGACCTCGAGCGCCAGCGCCTGGCTGAACCCCTCGAGCGCCCACTTGGAGGCGTTGTAGATGCCGATGTTCGGGAACGCGCTGATCCCGCCGATGCTCGACACCTGCAGGATGTGGCCCGAGCCCTGTGCGCGCAGGTAGGGCAGCGCGGCCTGGGTCACGAACAGCGCGCCGAACACGTTGGTGTCGAACTGCGCGCGGGCCTCGGCCTCGGAGATCTCCTCGATCATGCCGAACTGGCCGTAGCCGGCGTTGTTGACGACGACGTCGAGCCGGCCGAACCGGTCGTGGGCGTCCTTCACGGCCGCGAACACGGCGTCGCGGTCGTCCACGTCGAGCTGGAGCGGCAGGATCTTGTCGCCGTGGGTGGCGACGAGGTCGTCGAGGCTGCTCGTGTCGCGGGCGGTGGCGGCGACGGTGTCACCGCGCTCGAGGGCGGCGATGGTCCACTCGCGGCCGAAGCCGCGGGACGCGCCGGTGATGAACCAGGTCTTGGGCATGTCTGGCGACAAGGAGTCCGGGCCGCGATCTGTTCCGATGGGCTCCACCGGTTCTCCCCAGGCTCCGCACAGGGACGGCCGCCACCGTTCCCCCGTGACCGCGACCCTGCTTCCCCCTCAGGAGGTCGCGTTCGCCCCGGCGCCGCCCGCGCCCGCGCAGGTCCCGACACTCCTGCGCGAGGCCGGGCCGCCGGCAGCCCCGACGAGGACGCGGCGGTGGCGGCGCGGCGTCCTCGTCGGAGCCGTGGGGGCCCTGCTCGCGGTCGAGATGGTCCGCACCGCGCCCTCGCTGACCGGCGCGCTCACGCCGCTCGCGCGGGCGGACCCTGCCTGGCTGCTGGTCGCCGTCGTGGCCGCGGCGGCCTCGATGAGCATGTTCGCCCGGAGCCGGCGCCGGCTGTTGCGGGCGGCGGGCGTGCACGTCCCGGTGCGCGGGGCGGTGGCCGCCGTCTACGTCGCCAACGCCCTGCACACGACGCTGCCCGGCGGGGCGGCCTTCTCCACCGCCTACACGTACCGCTGGATGCGCAGCTGGGGCGCGAGCCGGCCGGCGGCGACCTGGGCGCTCGCCGCCGGCGGGGTGGTCGCCTCGGCGTCGCTGGCCGGGCTCGGCCTGCTCGGCTCGCTGCTGGTGGGCAACGGGGCCGGGTGGGTCTCCCTGGCCGTGGGGACGGCGGCCGTCGTCGGCGTGGCCCTGGCGGTGCGCTGCCTGCAGCACTCTCCGGGTGGCGTGCTCGCGATCGGACGCTGGGTGGTCACGCGGGTCAACGCGGTGCGCCGGAGGCCGCCGACGGACGGGCTCGCGGTCGTCGAGGAGATGGCCGTCCAGCTGCGCACCGTGCGACCCACCGGCCGGGACTGGCTGGCCTCGGCCGCGTACGCGACGGCGAACTGGGCGCTGGACGCGGGCTGTCTCGCCGCCGGTGCCGCCGCCCTCGGGGTGTCCGGCCTCTCGCTGTCGCTGCTGCTGCTCACCTACACGGCGGGCATGGCGGCGTCGTCCCTGTCCCTGCTCCCGGGCGGGCTCGGCGTGGTGGACGCGGCGCTGGTGCTCACGATGGTTGCCGGCGGCATTCCGGCCGCTGCGGCGATCCCCGTCGTCCTGGTCTACCGCCTGATCAGCCTCGGCGGCGTCGTCGCGGCGGGCTGGGTGATAGCAGCCGTGCAGGGCCTGGGCCCGCGAGGGGCAGCCATCATGATCGACCCACGTTGAGCGCCCTTTCGCGCATGTCGAGAGGGCGCTCAGCGTGATCTCGAGCGACGGGACAGCGCTCAGCCGTCGAGCAGGCCTCGTGGAAGCCTCCTGCACGATCCGGTAGGCCGCGCGGGCCAGCAGCTGGGTGCGGGTGCGCACGTAGCTGCCGGCGGCGCCCGGCAGCGGCACCATGACGGCGCCCCCGAGCCAGCGGCTGGTCGAGCGTCACCTCAGCCCACCGCGACGTCCGCCTGCCGGCCAGGACGGCCGCGCAGGCCCTGGTTCCACAGTTCGACCGTCTGAGCCACCCAGAACCACGCGAACAGGATGATCAGGCTGGTCTCGAGCGTGAGCACCCACCAGCGGAAGCCGGCCAGCCGGGCGCCCACGTTCGCGACCGCGGCGACGGCCATGAGGATGCCGACGACGGTGTACCGGTTGCGCCAGATCGACCGCCCGGACGTGTCGGCCTTTCCGAGGGCCGCCGCGTTGAGCCAGACGTTGACGAAGATGCAGCCGAACATGACGACCGCCGCGACGTCGTGCCCGCGGTCGAGCAGCAGCCCGCGATCCCAGATGTAGACGGCCGTGCTCGCCAGGAACAGCGCCGCGATGGTCCAGAAGCCGAGCAGCCCCACCGGACCGGGTCGGTCCGCCCGGCCGGAGAGAGCGCTCCGGTGGGCGAGGACCCCGACGATGACGAGCCCGAGGCCGCCGGCGACGAGCAGGCCCAGCATGTTGTTCGCGACGTTGACCAGCCGGTTCGTCGTGTCGGTCAGGACGGAGCCGCACGTTCCGGGATGGGGATACGGCACGAACGCGACGACGGGAGCGCAGACGCCGGCCAGGTTGAGCAGCACGTCCTCCCAGTCGGTGTTGCCGCGCAGCGCCACGAGGCTGACGCCGATCGTGACCAGCGCCGCGACGAGGAAGCCCTGCACCGGGGTGTAGTAGTACGCGCTGATCGACGTCTGCCAGCAGGCCGTCCGGGTCTGTGCGTGCTCGTACAGGACGCAGGCGAACAGGCCCACGACCAGCGCGATCATCGCCAGCCGCAGGTACCGGTAGGTCTTGACCGCGGCCAGCGCTGGATCGGGCAAGGGTCTCGGCCGGCTCGCGACCCCCGTGAGAATCGGCACCCGGACACTCTCGCAGCCGGGACCGACAGCCGGAGGTCAGTGACCGGGGTGTCGGAGTCGGCCCCTCGCCGTCACCAGCGCCGGCTCCACCGCCGGTGCCGGAGGAACACGAACAGGAGGATGAGGGCGAAGAACGGCGGGGCGCCGTAGACGATGGCCGTCACCAGCGACCACGCGAGCAGCACCGCGATGAGCAGCAGGAACACGGCGGAGGGCACGCGCATCGGCGACCGCGTCGGACGGCGCTGCGGCTCGGGCTCGCGGGGCAGATCGGCGGTCAGCGCGGGGAGCTCGTCGAGGTAGACGGACGCGTGCGCCCGGATGACCCGCTCGTCGAACTCCTCGACGGTCAGCCGCCCCTCGCCGAGGTGCTTGCCGAGCTGCTCGACGACGCCCTGGCGGTCCTTGTCACCCGCACGCATCCGAGGTTGGAGTTGCCCCATCGCCTGTGCCTCCTCGAGGTCCGCCACCCATGGTGCGCCGTCCAGGTCGATAGCGGTGGGGAGTACAGCACCGTCCGGGACCGACGTTCTCCTCAACGTCGGCACCGAGGCGTTTGGTGCCCGGATCCGCCGGGCGGACGGCGGGGTGGCGCCTAGCGCGTGCGGCCGAGGCGGTAGCCGACCAGGACGCCGATCAGGGTGAGCACCGCGCCGCCGACCGCGCCCAGCGCGAAGGCGCGCACGTCGGCCGGTACCGCGGCCGCCGCCGGCGCCTTGCCGGCGAAGACCCGCGGGGCACCAGGGGCAGCGGCAGGGACGGCCTCGCCGGCCGCGACGGCCGGGGGAGCGGCCGCGACCGGGGCAACCTTCCCGGTCAGCTCTTCGTCGATGGCCTGGAAGAACTGGCCGGCCATGCGCTTGGCGACGCCGGAGATCATCCGCTGGCCCACGCCCGCGACCGGGCCACCCACGACGGCGTCGGCCGAGTAGGTCAGCGACGTGCCGTCGCCGTCGGCCTCGAGGTTGATCGTCACCGTCGCGCGCACGTTGCCCGGGCCGCCCGCACCCGAGGCGTGCATGACGTAGGACGACGGGCGCACCTGGTCCGACAGCTTGACCTCGCCGGCGTAGGTGCCGCGGATCGCGCCGACGCCGACGGTCACGTTCATCCGGTACTCGTCGGCGCCGGTCTGCTCCAGCGACTCGCAGCCGGGGATCGTGCGGGCCAGCACCGCCGGGTCGGTGATGATCGCCCACACGCGATCGGGGTCGGCGTGCAGCACCGCAGAGCCGTCGAGGTTCACGCCATTGCTCCAGTCCCCGCCCGGCGTCCGGCCGTGGCGGTCAGTTCCGAATCGGGATTGCGCACGAGGTCGTACAGCTCGGTGGGGGAGATGGGCATCGCCGCGATCCGGCGGCCCACGGCGTCCTCGATCGCCGAGGCGATCGCCGCCGTCCCGGGGATGACGCCGGCCTCGCCGGCGCCCTTGAGGCCCAGCGGGTTCAGCGGCGACGGCGTCATCTGGTGGTCGATGACGACGTCGGGAACCTCGGACGCGTACGGCATCAGGAAGTCCATGAACGAGGCGTTCTGCAGCTGCCCGTCGCCGTCGTAGGCCATGCGCTCGTAGAGCGCGCCGCCCACGCCCTGCGCGACGCCGCCGTGCACCTGGCCCTCGACGATCATCGGGTTCACGATCGTGCCGCAGTCGTGCACGACCGCGTACTTCACGATGTCGATCTCCCACGTGGTCGGGTCGATCTCCACGATCGCCGCGTGCGCGCCCGACGCGAACGTCGAGCGGATCGGCGAGTAGTAGTCGCGGTGCTCCAGGCCCGGGGCGTCGCCGGGAGCCACCGGCGGCTTCGAGTCGTCGCCCGGCCCGGCGAACTGCGTCGCCTGCTTGGCGGCCTCGTCGAACGCGTACCGCAGCGGGTTGGAGAGGACGGCGACCGTGCGCAGCGGGATCGACGTGCCCGGCACGCCCTTCACCTGGATCAGGCCCTCGTCGATCTCCAGGTCCTCCGGGGCGGCCTCGAGGACGTCGGCGGCGATCCGCAGCGCCTTCTCCTTCACGCCCCGCGCGGCCAGTGCGATCGCGTTGCCGCTCATCACCGCGGCGCGGGAGGCGAACGTGCCCACCGCGTACGGGAAGCGCCGGGTGTCGCCGGTGGTGACCTCGACGTCCTCGATCGGCACCCCCAGCTCGGAGGCGACGATCTGCGCGAACGCCGTCTCGTGCCCCTGCCCCTGGGTGGTCAGGCCGGTCGACACGAGCACCTTGCCGCTGCCCAGCACCTGCACGTGCCCGCCCTCGTACGGGCCGGGCCCGGTGCCCTCCACGTACATCGCCATCCCGATGCCGAGCAGCTTTCCGCGCGCGGCCGCCTCGCTCCGCAGGGTCTCGGCGCCGTCCCAGCCCACGAGCGCCCGCAGCTTGGCCATCAGCCCCGGATAGTCGCCGGAGTCGTAGATGACCGGCCGGCCGTCCTGGAACGTCAGGTGGTGGTCGTAGGGGAACTGGTCGGGCTGGATCAGGTTCCGCTCGCGCACGTCGGCGCGGTCGAGGTCGAGCGCGTCGGCGATGCGGTCCATCGTGCGTTCCATCGCGTAGCAGCCCTGCGGCCGCCCGGCGCCGCGGTACGGCGTCACGATCACGGTGTTGGTGTAGACGCTCTCGACGATCACCCGGTACGTCGGAATCACGTACGGCCCGACCAGCTGGGTGGCGGTCACGATCGGCACGATGATCCCGTAGGGCGTGTAGGCGCCGTTGTCGTGCCAGATGTGCACGTCGAGGGCGGTGATCCGGCCCTCGTCGTCGTACCCGGCGCGGATCTCCTGCCGCTGCTGCCGCTCGTGCGCCGAGGAGATGAAGTGCTCGCGGCGGTCCTCGGCCCACTTCACCTCGCGGCCCAGCGCGATCGCGGCCATGGGCACCAGCAGCTCCTCCGGCCACGGGTGCACGATCTTCACGCCGAAGCCGCCGCCGACGTCGGGCGCGATCACCTCGACCTTGTCGAGGGAGAGCGCCAGCTTCGCCGCGATCGCCGCGCGCACCGAGGTCGACGCCTGGGTGCTGGTGTAGACGCGCAGGCTCGAGTCGTCGGCGTCCCACCGGGCGTGCACGCCCTTGCCCTCCATCGGCGTGCAGGCGCTGCGCTCGATGTACTGGGTGAACTCCAGGGTGTGGGCCGAGGCGCCGAGCGCCGCCTCGACGTCGCCGGTCTCCTGGTGGTGCCGGGCCGCGACGTTGTCGGGGATCTCGGTGTGGACGGCGTGCGTGGCCGCGCGGGCCGCGTCGACCCCGACGACGACCGGCAGCTCCTCGTAGGAGACCAGGATGCGGTCGCAGGCGTCCTCGGCGATGTACCGGTCGGTGGCCACGACCATGACGATCGGCTCGCCGACGTGGTTGACCTCGCCGTTGGCCAGCGGGTACCCGGTGCGCGGGGCGTGCAGCTGCGGGTGCGGGATCAGCACCGGCAGCGGCTCGGCGAGCGCACCGCTGAGGTCCTCGTAGGTGTAGATCGCGACGAGGCCCTCGACGTCGAGGGCGGCCTCGACGTCGATGTCGACGATCCGGGCGTGGGCGTGGGGGCTGCGCACGAAGGCGGCGGCCAGCGCGTCGTGCCCGATGTCGTCGAGGTAGCGGCCCTTGCCGATGATCAGCCGGGCGTCCTCGCGGCGGCGGACCGGCTCACCGAACAGCTTCGTCGTCACGGTCGACGCCCCCCCATCAGGAACCGTCCTGCATCGCGGCGGCCGCGTGGTGCACGGCCTTCTTGATGTTGGCGTAGCCCGTGCACCGGCAGAGGTTGCCGCCGACCATGTCGTCGACCTCCTCCTCGGTGAGCTCGGCCGAGGGATCCCGCTTCTCCAGCCCGGCGGCGATCGTCATGAGGAACCCCGGGGTGCAGAACCCGCACTGCAGGGCGTGGCACTCGCGGAACGCCTCCTGCACCGGGTGCAGCACCTGGCCGCCGCGGTTGTCGTCCCGCGCCAGGCCCTCGACGGTGGTCACCTCGTGCCCGTCGACCTGGACGGCGAGCATCAGGCAGGAGCGCACCGGGTCGCCGTCCACCAGCACCGTGCAGGCACCGCACACGCCGTGCTCGCAGCCGACGTGCGTGCCGGTCAGCCCCAGGTCGTGGCGCAGCGCGTCCGACAGCAGCCGCCGCACCGGCACCGTTGCTTCACGTGGAACACCGTTCACCGTGATGGTGATCGTTCGCTCCGTGTCGACGCTCATTCGGTACTCCCCATGGCTTCAGCTGCCGCCGAAGCCAGTGTGCGTTCGGTGAGGACGCCGACCAGCAGGCGCCGGTAGTCGGCGCTGGCGTGGATGTCGGTGTCCGGGTCGACCAGCGTTCGGGCCAGCGCGCCGGCGGGGGCCCAGTCGGCGCTGTCGGCCGGCTGCCCGATCACGGCGTCGGTCAGGTCGTGCACCTCGGGGGTCAGGCCGACCGAGATGTAGGCGGCGCGGACGGCCTCGACGCGGCGGTCGGCGTCCAGTGTGACGACGACGCCGGCGCCGCAGACCGCGTAGTCGCCCTTGCGGCGGGCGACCTCGGCGAAGGCGGTGCCCGAGCGGGGCGGCAGGGCGGGGAAGTAGGCGGAGGTGACGACCGCGGGACCGTGGAGCGAGGTCTCGAGCGGGCCGACGAAGAGGTCGCGCCACCCGACGGTCTGCCGACCGGAGGGCGTGGCGACCGAGACGGAGCCGTCGGTGAGGGCGAGGACCGAGGTCATCTCGCCGGAGGGGTCGGCGTGCGCGATGGAGCCGACCGTGGTGCCCCGGTTCCGGATGGCCGGGTGGGCGACGTTCGCCGTGGCGCGGGCCAGCAGGGGCTGGACCCGCGCCGCGGCGGCGTCACCGAGCAGTTCGTTGTGCCGGACGAGCGCTCCGACCGTCACGCCGTCCCCGGTGACCTCGACGGTGTCGAGGCCGGGCACCCGGTTGATGTCCACCAGCGTGGCCGGCGCCGCGAGCCGCATCGAGAGCAGCGGGAGCAGCGACTGGCCACCGGCGAGCACCTTGGCGCCCTCACCCTCGTCGGACAGGACCGCGAGGGCCTCGTCGAGGGTGCCGGGGTCGGCGTAACGGAACGGAGCGGGTTTCACGGGTTGAGCGTGTCCTTACCGGTTGGAGCCCGGGGTGCCGGGCCGGCCCAGTTGGTCGACCGACGACGGGTCGGGCGATTCGTAGTCCGCACCGGTCTCGCCGACCTCGTGGACGCCGAACTCGCTGATCACCGGGCCCGTGCCGCCGTAGTAGCCGGCCTCGCTCTTCAGGGCCTGCCGCAGTTCCGCCGGCGCCAGGACGCGGGCGACGTGCCAGCCGACGACCGCCACGATCGTGCCCAGGGCGATTCCCGACAGCGAGAAGGTGCTGCTGAACACCAGTGCGACGTTGCCGATCGCGATGATGATTCCCGCAGCCAGCGGCACCAGGTTGATCGGGTTGCCGAAGTCGACCCGGTTCTCCTTCCAGATCTTCGCGCCCAGCAGGCCGATCATCCCGTACAGGATCACCGTGATCCCGCCGAGGACGGCGCCCGGGGTGGAGGCGACCAGCGCCCCGAACTTCGGGCACAGGCCCAGCAGGATCGCCACGACCGCGGCCACGTAGTACGCCGCTGTCGAGTACACCCGGGTGGCCGCCATGACGCCGATGTTCTCGGCGTACGTCGTCGTCGGGGAACCGCCCACCGAGCTGGACACGACCGTGGCGACGCCGTCGGCGAAGATGGCGCGGCCCAGCATGGGGTCGAGGTCGCGCTTGGTCATCTCGCTGACCGCCTTCACGTGACCGGCGTTCTCCGCGATCAGTGCGATCACCGCGGGGAGCACGAGCAGCGTGAAGTTGAAGGCGAAGTGCGGCGCGGTGAAGTGCGGCAGCCCGAACCAGTCGGCCTTGCCGACGCCGGTGAAGTCCGTGCGGAAGTGCGCGACCGCCTTCCCGCCACTGACGGGCGTGACCGAGGTGATCTGGCCGCCGATCTTGTCCCACAGCCAGGAGATCAGGTAGCCGAAGACCAGCCCCAGCAGGATGGCGATGCGGGCGAGGAATCCGCGCAGCACCAGGGAGCAGACGATGACGAAGGCCATCGTGAGCAGGGCGACCCACTGGTCCTGTGGCCAGTAGATGGTGGCGACCACCGGGGCGAGGTTGAACCCGATGAGCATGACCACCGCGCCGGTGACGGCCGGGGGCAGCACGCGGTGCACCACGGTCGCGCCGAGGAAGTGGATGATCAGGCCGACGATCGCCAGGACGGCGCCGGCGATGAGGATCGAACCGACGACGTCGGACGAGTTGCCCCCCTGCGCCCGGATCGCGGCGACACCTCCCACGAACGAGGCGCTGGTGCCGAGATAGCTGGGGATCTTCCCGTTCACGATCAGCAGGAAGATGATCGTCGCGATCCCGCTCATCATGATCGCCAGGTTGGGATTCAGGCCCATGACGATCGGGAAGACGAACGTGGCGCCGAACATGGCCACGACGTGCTGCGCGCCGATGCCGACGGTGCGCGGCCATGTCAAACGCTCGTCCGGGGCGACGGCCTCGCCGATCGGCGGGGTCTTGCCGTCCCCGTGCAATGTCCAGCTGAACGCCATCCGAGTGCCTCCTCGACACGCACTTCCGACTCGATCCGGTGCCGGACGACGGGTCGTGGCGTGCACCCTGACCTCACCGGGAGGCGCCAATGTGTCACGCAGCCGGGGCCTGCGGAAGTACCTCAGTGCTAAATCGTTATTGCTGTTTCGCTCCGATACTTCACCGGTGAGACATCGCTGAGTACGGTCCTCTCCGTGAGCGCCTCACCGCCCCCGGCGGCCCCATCCGTCCCGTCCGGCGCACGCTCGGTCACGCTGCGGACCGGCGTCTACGCGGACTCCGTGAAGCTGATGCAGGTGAGTCGTGACGTCGCGGCCCTGGACGGCGTCCGCGGTGTCCTGGTCGCGATGGCGACCCCGCTGAATCTCGAGCTCGCCGGGAACATGGGCCTCGCGCCCGACGGTCCGACGTCGCCCGAGCAGCTGCTGATCGCCGTCCGTGCCGACGACGACGACGCCCTGACCGCCGCGATGGCCGCCGTCGACGCCGCCCTCGCCGCGCGGGAGCGCTCCACCGGCACCGCCGCCGCCGTTCCGCAGCGCACGATCGGCGCCGGCCTCGACGAGCTCCCCGAGGGGCCGGCCGTGGCGATCGTCAGCGTGC
>DASYGS010000092.1:0-36202 GCA_035999465.1 Blastococcus sp.
GCCGCTGTACCGGCTGCAGTGCTTCGAGGGCATCGACGCCGCCGAGGCGCTCTACGAGTGGAACCACCCCCGGCAGCTGCTCGGCATCCGGCTGGCCGAGGCGCACGGGGCGTCGCTGGCCGAGGACGACCTGTTCGGCCCGGACTACCTGCTCCGGCGCCCGCTGCTGCAGGCCATCGAGCACTCGGGGCCGCGGCCGGCCGTGCTGCTCCTCGACGAGATCGACCGCGCCGACGCCGAGTTCGAGGCGTTCACCTTCGAGGTGCTGGCCGAGGCGGCGGTGACCGTGCCCGAGCTGGGCACGATCCGGGCGACCCACCCGCCGGTCGTCGTCCTGACGTCGAACCGCACCCGCGACCTGCACGACGCCCTCACCCGCCGCTGCCTGTACCACTGGATCGACTACCCCGAGCCCGCGCGCGTGGCCGAGATCGTCGGCCGCCGGGTACCGGGCAGCGCCGAGCCGCTCGCCCTCGACGCCGCCGCCGCGGTCACCCGGCTGCGGCGGCTCGACCTGGTCAAGCCGCCCGGCATCGCCGAGGTGATCGACTGGGTGGCGGCGCTGGACGTCCTGGGCATCTCCCGGCTGGACGACGCGGCGATGGCCGCGACCTGGGGGTCGGTGCTGAAGAACCGGGACGACCTGGAGCTGGTCCGCCGCCACGCCGGTGAGGCACGTGGCTGATCGCCGGGGCGCCGTCCCGGACGTCGCCCCCGGGCCGCTGGCCGTCGGCCTGACGACGGCGTTGCGGCGGGCCGGGGTGCCGACCTCGCCGGAGCGGGCGGTCGGGCTGACCCGGGCGCTCCAGCTGGTGCCCCCGGTCGACCGGGCGGCGCTGTACTGGGCCTGCCGCGTCGCGCTGGTCACCGATCGCGCCCAGCTGCCGGTGTTCGACGCCGTCTTCTCCGCCGTCTTCGACGGGCTGCTCGACCCCGCCGACAGCCGCGGGGATCCGACCGCGCCGCCCGCGGTCGGCGCCGAGCCGCGGCTGCGGCCCGCCCGGCCCGACCGGAGGCCGGCCGGGGACACCCCGCCGCAGGCCGAGGGCACCGGGCTGGCGAGCGCCGGCGAGGGGGACGACGGCGAGGACAGCGAGCGCGAGGTGGTGATCGCCGCCGCCTCGACCGAGGAACGGCTGCGGCACACCTCGTTCGCCGACCTGACCGACGACGAACTGGCCGGGGTGCGGGCGCTCGTCCGCCGGCTGGTGCTGCGGACGCCCGAGCGACGCAGCCGCCGGACCCGCCCGACCACCCGGCGCGGGGACCGGCTGGACCTCCGCCGGACCGTCCGGGCCGCCCACCGCTCGGGGGGTGACCCGGCGCGCCTGGTGCACGCCCATCGCCGCACCCAGCCGCGGCGCCTGGTGCTGCTCTGCGACGTGTCCGGGTCGATGGAGCCCTACACGCGGATCTACCTCGCGCTGCTGCAGGGCGCCGTCGCCGGGGCGCGGGCCGAGGCGTTCGTGTTCGCCACCCGCCTGACCCGCCTCACGCGGCAGCTGTCGCTGCGGGACGCCGACGCCGCGCTGGCCCGCGCGGGCGCGACGTCGTCGGACTGGGCCGGCGGCACCCGGCTGGCCGAGGGGATCGGCGGGTTCGTCGCCTCGTACGGCCGCCGCGGCCTGGCCCGGGGCGCCGTCGTGGTGATCCTCTCCGACGGGTGGGCGCTGGACGACCCGGAGAAGGTGGCCGAGTCGATGACCCGGTTGCGCCGGCTGGCGCACCGGATCATCTGGGTGAACCCGCGCAAGGCCGCGCCCGGCTTCGCGCCGCGGGTGGGCGGCATGGCCGCGGCGCTGCCCTACTGCGACGCGTTCGTCAGCGGGCACAGCCTGGACGCGCTGGAACGGGTGGTCGCCGAGGTGCGCGAGGACCTGGCGATCAGCCCATCGTCTTCTGCCCGTCGAGCGCCTCGCGGATGATGTCGGCGTGCCCGGCGTGCTGGGCGGTCTCGGCGATGATGTGCAGCAGCACGCGGCGGGCCGACCAGGTGGCGCCCGGCTCGAACCACGGCGCCTGGGGCAGCGGATGCGCGGCGTCGAGGTCCGGCAGGGTGGCCACGAGTTCGTCGGTGTGGCGGGCGACCTCGTCGTACTCGGCCAGGACGCCGGCCAGCGTCTCCCCGGGCTGCAGATGCCACTGCCGGGTCCACGCCTCGGGGCTCCAGTCGCTCTGCATCGCCTGGGCGCCGCCCTCGATGAAGCGCACCCAGCCGGCCTCCGTTCCAGAGACGTGCTTGATCAGGCCGGACAGGCAGATCTCGCTGGGCGTGGTGCGCGTCGCGGCCTGCTCGTCGGTGAGGTCGCGCACGGTGAAGCGCAGGAAGAAGCGGTGCCGGTCGAGGGACTCGACGAGGTCGGCCCGTTCTCCGGTGAGGGGCTGCGTCATGGCGGTCGGCTCCCATCGCTGATCGGCCCGCGCATCATCCCGCCGACTGCGACGAAATCGTGGCCCTCAGGCCCTGGTCACCACGACTTCGTCGCATCCGGCCGGGCGTCGGCCTTTCAGCCGCCGGTCAGTTCGGTCGGCACGGCGATCACGTCGACCATCGCCCCGCGCCGGTAGGTCGTCATGGGCAGCGGGCGGCCCACGGCGTCGGCGAACAGCAGCCGCTGCAGGCTCTGCGCGTCGGCGACGGGACGGCGTCCCGCCTCGAGCACGAGGTCGCCGGCCTTGAGCCCGGCGCGGTCGGCGGGGGAGCCGGCGACGACGTCGACGATCCGGAGCCCCGTCCGCCGGGAGGTGCGCTCGGCCAGCGCGGCGGGCAGCGGCGCCGGCGTGCTGACCAGCCCCAGGTAGGCGCGGCGCACCCGCCCGTCGCTGACCAGGGTGCCGATGATCCGGCGGGTGGTGTCGTTGATCGGCACCGCGAGCCCGAGCCCCCAGCCGGCGACCGCGGTGTTGATGCCGACGACCCGGGACGCGGCGTCGGCCAGGGCGCCGCCGGAGTTGCCGGGGTTCAGCGCGGCGTCGGTCTGGATCACGTCCTCCACCACGCGGGCGGTGCGCCCGTCGCGGGTCGGCAGTGACCGGCCGAGCCCGCTCACCACCCCGGCGGTGACCGAGCCGGCCAGCCCGAGCGGCGTGCCGACCGCGACCACGAGCTGGCCCACCCGGAGGCTGGTGGCGTCGCCGAGGGTGGCCGGCGGGGGAGTCGCCGTGCGCGCCCGCACCACGGCCAGGTCGGACAGCGGATCGGCGCCGACGAGGTCGACGTCGACCTCCGTGCCGTCGCTGAAGACCGCCCGGCCGCGGACGGTGTGCGCGACCACGTGCGCGTTGGTGAGCAGCAGCCCGTCGTCGCTGACGACGACCGCCGACCCGGCGGCGGACCGTCCACCGGCGCCGGTGACCTGGAGGGCGGCCACGTGCGGGGTGAGGTCGGCGGCCACGGTGGTGACGACGCGGGAGTAGGCGTCCAGGGCTGTCTCGGGTTCGGGTGCCAGGCTCATGGCGCACCTCCTGATTACCGGCTTACACGCCCAGTGAACGCCGGGAATCGGGCGCTGCCCACCTCCGGCGCCATGCCGTGAGCGAACACGCGAGACCCCTGACTCAGCGGCGGCGGCCGCTGCGCTTCTGCTGGTAGAGGTCGGCGTCGGCGCGGGCGAGCACGTCGGCGACGGTGTCGCCCGGACGCGCCGTGGCGACCCCCACCGACCAGGCGAACTCGTTGGTGGCGTCGAGCTGGGCCAGGAACTCCCACGTGCCGCTCTCGTCGGTCGCCGGCAGGCAGAGGACGAACTCGTCGCCGCCGTAGCGGCCGAGCAGGTCGGCGCGGCGGAGCCGGCGGCTCCAGCCCGCGGCGAGATCGCGCAGCAGCAGGTCACCGGCCGGGTGCCCCTCGCGGTCGTTGACCTCCTTGAAGTCGTCGAGGTCGAGGATCGCGAAGGTGAGCGGCTCGCCCGTGCGGGCGGCCCGGGCCAGGTTGCGCTCGGCCTCGGCCTCCCAGGCCCGGCGGTTCGCGACACCGGTGAGGGGATCGGTGGCCGCCGCGGTGCGCAGGGTCCGCGCGAGCCGCCCCTGCGCCTCGGCGAGCACGAGTACCGAGACGACGACCGCCAGCCACGGCTGGACGAACCCGGAGGGCCGCGCCGCGACGGCGCCGGCACTCGCCGCCACGACGAGCAGGACGGCGTGCAGCCGGGCGGCGCGGAGGGGAAAGAAGTGCGCCGCGTACAGCGCCACCGTGATCAGCACCGGGCCGAGGCCGACGATGCCGACGGCGGTGACCGAGCGCCAGGCGAGCACGCCGACGAGCACGCTGATGAGGCCGACCGCGGCGTGCAGGACCCAGGGACGCAACCGAGCGCGGAGCAGCCAGATCGCGGCGCCACCGCCCAGCCCGACCGCCGCGAGCACCGTCACCAGGCCCACCGGGGTGCCGGAACGCATCGGCCGGAGCGCCGTCGCGAGGCAGAGCAGCCCGCTGACGCCGTACAGCGCCGACAGGAGGGCGGCAGGCGTCGCTCGGTCTCCCCGCATGAGCACCATCTTGACGCGGACCACTGACAGGCGGCACGCACTGCCACCCGGTCGGGTCGGACACGGTGCGGGGACGACGGACGAGGCGCTCCCGAGAGGGGTGCGCGGCCCCCGTGAACGCCGTACCGTCAGCGCGCGGCTGATCACCAGTCGACCCCGCGTCGGGGCCAGCCGGTGGCGCCGGATCGGCGCCTCCCTCCGTGCAGGGGAGCACGCGTGGAGCGTCTCGCCGCTGGGTCCCGCCCCGGAGAACCGGCCCCCGCGCCCGCGCCCGCGGCGGTGCGCCCGGGCCTCACGTTCGGCGTCGAGGAGGAGTTCCACCTCGTCGATCCAGTCACCTACGCCCTGACGCCCAGCCCGGGACTGAACTCCGCGGCCCTGCGCGGCGAGGCCGGCGAGCGCATCCACGCCGAGATCAGCATGAGCATGCTGGAGACGGCGACCGGCATCTGCACGACGCTGGCCCAGGTGCGCGGGGAGCTCCTCGCGACCCGGGCGCAGGCGAGCGCGGCCGCGGCCGGCGCCGGCGTCGCGGTGCTCGCCGCGTCTACCCATCCCTTCGCCAACTGGCGTCAGCAGGCGCTCACCCCGGCGCCCCGCTACGAGGCGATGGTCGAGCGCTGGGCCCACCTGGCGCTCCAGAACGACATCTGCGGATGTCACGTGCACGTCGGCGTGCCCGACCTGGACACCGCCGTCGCGGTCATGGACCGTGCCCGGCCCTACCTGCCGGTGCTGCTCGCGATGACCGGCAGCTCACCGTTCCACGACGGCGTCGACACCGGGTACGAGAGCTACCGCACCCTCTGGTGGTCGCGCTGGCCGATGTCGGGGCCGCCGGAGCACCTGGGCAACGCCGCGGGGTTCCGCGCGGTGGTCGAGGGCCTGGTCGCCTCCGGCGAGGTCGCCGACGCCTCGCACCTGTACTGGGACGTCCGCCCCTCCTACCACCTGCCGACGCTGGAGTTCCGGCTCGCCGACGTGTGCACCGACGTCGACGACGCCGTCCTGCACGCGGGCCTGGTGCGCTCGCTGGTGCGGGTCCTCGCCGGCCGCGCCGAGCGGGACGAGCCGTATCCGCTGCCGCGCCCCGAGCTGCTGCGGGCGGCGCGCTGGCGCGCGGCCCGGCAGGGGGTGGGCGGGCACCTGTTCGACCCGGTGCGGGCCGTCCTGGTCGACGCCCGGACGGCGGTGGGACACCTGCTGGCCGAGCTGGAGGAGGACCTGCGCAACCACGACGAGTGGGCCGAGATCGGCGAGCTCGTCACCCGCCTGTTCGCCCGGGGCACCTCGGCGAGCCGGCAGCGACGGGCCTGGCACCGCACCGGCGACGCCCGGGCCGTGGCCGGCTGGATCGTCGGCGAGGGCCGGGCCTGGGCGACCTGAGGACGTCGCCGGTCAGGCCGACGCGCGCCCGGTGACGTCCTGGGCGTCGACGTCGTCCTTGAGGCCGCCGGTCTTGGCGGCGGAGAACCCGGGCCCGACGTGTTCGAGCGCGAGCCGCCCGTACACCTGCTGCTGGGTGCTGACCCGCTCCGCCCGGCCGCGGCCGAGGAAGCTGACCAGCCAGTGCAGCACCGTGGTGACCCGGCTCTTGAACCCGACGATGTAGACCAGGTGCACGAGCAGCCACATGATCCAGGCGATGAAGCCGGTGAACCGGAGCCTGCCCACTTCGGCGACGGCGGAGAACCGCGAGATCGTCGCCATCGAGCCCTTGTCGTGGTACTCGAACGGGGCCTGCGGGGCGCGGCCGGCCATGCGGCGGCGGATCGCCTCGGCGGAGTAGCGGCCGCCCTGGATGGCCACCTGGGCCACCCCGGGCAGCTTGTTCAGCGCCATCATGTCGCCGACGACGTGCACCTCCGGGTGGCCCGGCAGGGTGAGGTCGGGCAGCACCGACACGCGCCCGGCGCGGTCGACGTCGGCACCGGTCTGCTCGCCCAGGAGCCGGCCCAGCGGGCTGGCCTGCACACCGGCGGCCCAGATCTTGGTCGCGGCGTTGATCCGGCGGATCTGGCCGTCGGCGTCCTTGACCTCGATCCCGTCGGCGTCGACGTCGGTCACCATCGCCCCGAGCTGCACCTCGACGCCGATCGCGTTGAGCTGCCGGCGGGCCCGGTCGCCGAGCTTGTGCCCGAAGGACGGCAGCACGGCCGGTGCCCCGTCGAGCAGGACGATCCGGGCGGTGGTCGGGTCGATGTTGCGGAAGTCCCTGCGCAGCGTGCGGTGGGCCAGCTCAGCGATCTGGCCGGCCATCTCCACGCCGGTGGGGCCGGCACCGACGACGACGAACGTCATGAGCCGGTCGATCTCGGCCTGCTCGGTCGCCAGCTCGGCGAGCTCGAACGCGCCGAAGATGCGGCCGCGCAGCTCGAGGGCGTCGTCGATGCTCTTCATCCCCGGCGCGAACTCCGCGAAGCGGTCGTTGCCGAAGTAGGACTGGCCGGCGCCGGCGGCGACGATGAGCTCGTCGTAGGGGTGCACGGTGACCCGGCCGAGGATCTCGGAGGTGACGGTGCGGGCGGTCACGTCGATGTCGGTGACCTCGCCGAGCACCACGCGGGCGTTCTCCTGCCGGCGGAGGACCTCGCGGGTGGGCGGGGCGATCTCGCCCTCGGAGAGGATGCCCGTCGCCACCTGGTAGAGCAGCGGCTGGAACAGGTGGTGGGTGGTCTTGCCGATGAGGGTGATGTCGACATCGCGGCGGGCGAGGGCCCGCGCGGCGAACAGGCCACCGAACCCGGTTCCGACGATGACGACGCGGGTACGGCCGCCATTCGGCTCGCTGGCGGTGGGAACGCGCGCTGGTGAAGTCGTCATGATGATTCATTCTCCCATTCCGGCCCCGGCGGCGTGGGCGACCGAGAGCGATCCAGCCCACAGTCTGCCCGCGATCCGGCGTCCTCGCGGGTCGGCGTGGCGAGCCCTGCCTTGCCCGCTCAGGTCACGTGCACGGTCAGCTCCATGCCCATGGCGCGGTGGTTGCCGATCGAGCAGTAGAAGACGTACGTGCCCGGCTCGAGCGTGACGCTCAGCGACGCTCTCTGACCGGGGGCGACGGAGGAGGTGCCCGCGATCCTGGCGCCGTTCCGCTCGACGACCAGGTCGTGGGTGGCGTTGCCCATGTTGGCCACCGTGATCGCGTACGGGCCGGCGGCCACGGTGTCGCCGCCGATGGAGATGCTGAACTCGGCCTCGGTCGCGGTGAGCGTGCCGTCGGCGCCGACGGTCCGCGCGGTCGAGCCGGACGCCCCCGACGACCCGGACGTGCCGGATTCCTGTGTCGGTGTCACCCTGGCGCCGCCCTCGGGCTTGTCCGTGCTCCCGCAGCCGGCCAGGACGACGACGGCGAGGACGAGGGCGGCCGCCAGCGCACCGAGGCGCGGGGCGGGGAGCGGGATGCGGGTGGGACGGGACACGGGCACCTCCTGGTGGGCGGCCCGCCGTCCGGACGACGACGCGCGCCGACGGGAATGGTCCGGCGTCGGCGGGCCGGTGGAAAGCCCTTGGGCCCCCCGCTCAGCCCGCCGCGGTGCGCGTCGTGAGACCCGCGTGCGTGCGGCACCACTGGACCACCGTGTCGAGGACCTCGACGTCCACCGGCTCCCGGAGTTCGGCCTTGTAGGCGCGCAACGATGCCGGCCCGGCCTGTCGGCGCAGGGTGTGCGTGAGGTCGGGGATCCGCCGGACCGTGACCTCGCCCGCAGCGGTCGCCGCGATCGTCTCGAGATCGGCCGGGTCGACCTGGAGGTCCTTCCCTCCGGTCACGGCGAGGACGGGGACGGCGATCCGGCGCAGGTCCTCCCGGGGGTCGTGGTCGAGGAACTCCCGGATCCATCGGGCGTTCACCCGGATGCCCCCGAGGCGGGCCACGTCGGTGGTCGTCCTCCGGATCCTGGCGTGGTTGGCGGCGACCTTCTTCTCCACGTCGGTGCGCAGGAGCCGGAGCAGTCCGCGGACCGGCGCCGGGAGGCTGGGTGTGACCTGGCGGGCCTGCCAGAGCAGCAACTGCTCGCCGGGGGTGGCCGACATGGACAGCAGGACCACCCCCGCGACGGGGGCCCCGCGGGCAGCGACCGACGCGGCCAGGAGGGCGCCCTCGCTGTGCCCGGCGAGGAACAGCCGGTCGGGGTCGATCTCGGGGCGGGCCGCGAGCGCGTCCAGCGCGGCGGCGAGGTCGGCCGCGTTGTCGGTCAGCCCGGCGGCCCGCCAGTCGCCGGGGCTCTCCCGCACGCCGCGCTTGTCGTAGCGCAGCGAGGCCAGGCCGCCGCCGGCCAGCGCTGCGGCCAGCTGGCGGGCGATGTCGAACCGGGCCCGGCGGGCGTTCGAGTCGCGGTCGATCGGGCCGGAGCCGGAGGCGATCACCACGCCCGGCACGGGCCCGTCGGCGGCCCCGTCGGGGCGCGTCAGGGTGCCGGCGAGCGGGACGTCGCCGTGGACGTGCACGGGCAGCTCGCGCATCGTCAGCGTGCTCCGGTCAGGGCGGCGGCGAGCGCAGCGGCGTCGTCGGAACCGATGACGAGGGTGTCGTACCGCTGGCCGGTGAGCCGGACGCGGAGCGCGGGCTGCCCGGACCGCACGGAGACCAGGGTGCGCTGGCCGGGGCGGCGCCAGGTGCCGATCTTGCGGACGCCGGGGATGGCCAGGCCGGGGGCGCGGAGGCCCCGGAGCTCGCTGACCGGGTCGGGCAGCACCTCGACGCCGGCGACGGCGGCGCGGGGGAACTCGGCGTCCCGGATCAGGCCGGCGAGTTTCTCGGCCAGGGTGAAGGTGACGCGGAGCGTGGTGGGGGTCGGTTGCAGGGAGGCCATGGCGCCACTATTCTCAGCGGTGCGAACGTTGTCAAGAATGAGAACGAAGGAGGCCTCGTGACGCCCGCCGAGCTGCTGCTGCACCCCGTCCGGTGGCGCGTCGTCCAGGCCTTCCTCGGTGACCGCACGCTGACGACCGCCGACCTGCGGGCCGAACTGCCGGACGTCCCGGTGGCGTCCCTGTACCGCCACGTCGCCGTGCTCGCGGACGCCGGCCTGCTCGAGGTCGTGGGGGAGCGGAAGGTCCGCGGCGCCGCCGAACGCAGCTACCGGCTGGTCACGGAGGCGGCGGCCGTGGGCGCCGCCGAGGCGGCCGGGATGTCCGCCGGGGAGCACCAGCGGGCGTTCGGGATCTTCGTCGCGGCGCTCCTGGGCGACTTCGAGCGGTACCTGGCCCGCGCCGCCGCGGGCGGCGACATCGATCTCGCCCGCGACGGCGTCGGCTACCGGCAGGTCGGGCTGTGGCTGTCCGACGCGGAGTACGCGGAGCTGCTGGCGGACCTGGCCGCGGTGCTCACCAGCCGGACGGGGAACGGTCCCGGCGAGGGCCGGCGCCGACGGATCGTCAGCACCGTCCTCCTGCCGGGCGAGGCCGCGGCGCGGCCTAGCTGATCGCCGCGCGGGCCTTCTTCGCCCGGGCCCGCGCGTTCTTCTTCGCCTTCCTCAGGGCCTTGGCCGCGCGCTCGGAGCGCCGCGTGTCCCGGTCGAGGGTGCCCCGGGTGAGCAGGCCGACGCCGATACCGAGCAGCCAGACGTCCTTGGCGATGGCCAGCCCGTCCTGGGTCGGGGCGAGGCTGCCGGGCTTGCGCATGCCCGGCGTCCGCAAGTAGAGCCCGAGCAGGCCGCCGGAGAACCCGGTGAGCGCGGCACCGGCGACCGCGGTCGGCACGCCGGGGGCCAGCAGGGCTGCGACCGCGCCCCCGTCGACGTGTCGCCATCTCGCGATGTCGACACGTCGACGGGAAGGTCAGCGGCTGCCGCGGCGCGAGCGGCTGCTGAAGGAGGCGGCCGACGTCGTGCCGGCGCGGGCCGCCAGCTCGGCGCGGGTCCGCGCGGGGCCGCCGGTGCGGGCGGAGCCACCGGACTTGCCGGAGCCACCGGAGCTGCTGCGCCCCGAGGAGCTCGCACCGCCGGAGGAACCGCGGCCCGAGCCGCCCCGCCGGCGGCCGCCCCCGCCGCCCTGCGGCTGCTGCTCGACGACCGGCGCCGGCTCGACGTAGGGCGCCTCCGGACCGGTCAGCTCCACGATCTGCGGGGCGCCCGGGCGGACCACGCTGACCTTCGGCGTGATGCCGGCCTGCCGGGCGAGGGTGCGCACCTCACCGGCCTGGTCGGGGGTGGAGACGGTGACCACGGTGCCGCCGGCACCCGCGCGGGCGGTCCGGCCCGAGCGGTGGAGGTAGGCCTTGTGCTCGGCCGGCGGGTCGACGTGCACGACCAGGGCCACGTCGTCGACGTGGATACCCCGCGCGGCGATGTCGGTGGCGCAGAGCACCCGGGTGCTGCCGTTGCTGAACGCCTCGAGGTTGCGCTCGCGGGCGCCCTGGCTCAGGTTCCCGTGCAGGTCGACCGCCGGGATGCCGGAGGCGGTCAGCTGCTTGGCCAGCTTCTTGGCCTGGTGCTTGGTGCGGGTGAACAGCACGCTGCGGCCCAGGCCCGCGGCCAGCTGGCGCACGACCTCGCCCTTGTCGGCGTTCTGCACCTGCAGGACGTGGTGGGTCATGGTGCTGACCGGCGCGACGGCGGGGTCGACCGAGTGCGTCGTCGGGTTGGTCAGGTACCGCTTGACCAGGACGTCGACACCGTTGTCCAGGGTCGCGGAGAAGAGCATCCGCTGGCCGACCTTGGGCGTGCGGTCCATCAGGCGCTTGACGCCGGGCAGGAAGCCGAGGTCGGCCATGTGGTCGGCCTCGTCGAGAATCGTGACCTCGATCGCGCCCAGGTCGCAGTGCCCCTGGCCGATGAGGTCCTCGAGCCGGCCGGGGCAGGCGATGAGGACGTCGATGCCGCCCTGCAGCGCCTGGACCTGCGGGTTCTGGCCGACGCCGCCGAAGATCGTCGTCGTCCGCATGCCGAGCGCGCGGGCCAGCGGGTCGACGACGGCCGCGACCTGGTTGGCCAGCTCACGGGTCGGCACCAGGATCAGCGAGCGGGGCCGCTTGGGCTGCCGCCGGGTGGTCGAGGCGGCGAGCCGGGCCACCAGCGGGATGCTGAAGGCGAGGGTCTTGCCGGAGCCGGTGCGGCCGCGGCCGAGCACGTCGCGGCCGCCCAGGCTGTCGGGCAGCGTCGCGACCTGGATCGGGAACGGCGCGGTGATGCCGCTGGCCGAGAGCACCTCGACCAGGGGGGCCGGCACGCCGAGCGCCTCGAAGGTGGTGTCGGTGGGCAGGACGGTGGCGTCGCCACCCGTGGGCACGACCGCCGGAGCCGGGACGGCGGACGGCGCGGCCGGGGTGCGGGCCTGCTGGTTCTGCGGGTCGCCGGCGGGACGGCCGCCGCGGCCGCGGCCGCCACGGGAGCGACGGGGACGGTTGTCCCCGGTCCCGGTGGTGGGCGTGGGGGAGTTGCTGGGTGAAGTCATCGGTTCCTCAGGCGTTCTGGGTGCCGTCGTCGACCTCGGCGAGCGCGAGCACCGGCGCACCTGCGCACGGGCAGGGCGGGCTCACATCGTCGGCGAGACGTCTGACAGCCGGGCGCACCTCGGTGGCGCAGCCTCAGCCCGACGTCGAATCCTGCCGCTCCGGATGAGCGAGGGCGGCGCCGGTAACCACCACTCAACCAGACGCGGGCTCCCGGCGTCGGCTTCTCCGGGGAGTGACACGTCACATCGGGTGACGAGGCGGTGGCAGGTTCGCTGTCGCGGTTGGCCGTCCAGGCCCTCGTTCCGGCCACCTCCCGTCGGTCATGCTGGTGCCCGTGACGACGCTCCCGGCCCAGCGCGCCCACCGGATCCATCCCGCCTGGTGGGTCGCCGCGGTGACGTTCCTCGCGCTGGTCGGGGCAGCGGCCTTCCGGGCCGTCCCGGGCGTGCTGATCGACCCGCTGCGGGCGGAATTCGGCTGGTCGGTGACCACGATCTCCTCCGCCGTCGCGGTCAACATGGCCCTCTACGGGCTGACCGCGCCGTTCGCGGCCGCACTGATGGAGCGGTTCGGCATCCGCCGCGTCGTCATGAGTGCCCTGGTCGTGGTCGCGGTGGGCAGCGGGCTCACGGTCTTCATGACGGCGAGCTGGCAGCTCGTGTTGCTCTGGGGCGTGCTCGTCGGCCTGGGCACCGGCTCGATGGCGCTGTCGCTGGTCGCCACCGTCACCGGCCGTTGGTTCGTCACCCGCCGCGGGCTCGTGTCCGGCGTCCTGACCGCCGGCAGCGCGACCGGGCAGCTGGTCTTCCTGCCGATCGTGGCCTGGGTCGACGAGCGCTGGGGGTGGCGGCCGGCCGCGCTGGGCACGACCGCGGCGGCGCTGGCCGTCCTGCCGCTGGTGGCCTGGCTGCTGCGCGACCGGCCCCGCGATCTCGGGGTCGCCCCCTACGGCGGCACGCCGGCCGACGACCTCGAGCCGGTGCGCGCGGGGGCCGCGCGCAACGCCGTCCGGGGGCTCGCCGACGGCGCCCGGACGACGCCGTTCTGGCTGCTGGCCGGTGGGTTCTTCATCTGCGGGATGTCGACCAACGGGCTGGTGCAGCCGCACTTCATCCCGGCCGCGCACGACCACGGGCTGCCGGTGACGACGGCGGCGGGGCTGCTCGCGGTGGTCGGCGTCTTCGACATCGCCGGCACCGTCTTCTCCGGCTGGCTCACCGACCGGGCCGACCCGCGGCTGCTCCTGCTGGCCTACTACGCGCTGCGCGGGTTCTCGCTGTTCCTGCTGCCCACCCTGTTCGGGCCCCGGCTGGCGCCGAGCATGGTCGCCTTCATCGTGTTCTACGGGCTGGACTGGGTGGCCACGGTGCCGCCCACGCTGGCGCTGTGCCGGGAGCACTTCGGGGTGCGGGCGCCGGTCGTCTTCGGCTGGGTGTTCGCCTCCCACCAGCTCGGCTCGGCGGTGGCGGCGTTCGGGGGCGGCGTCATCCGCGACGTCACCGGCTCCTACGACGACGCGTGGCTCGGCGCCGGGGCGCTCTGCATGCTCGCCGCGGTGCTCTCGCTGGCGATCCGCCGTCCCGGTGACCGCCGCCCGCGGTCGCTGCCGGTGAGCACGGAGGCTGCCGTCCGGGCCGCCGGCTGACCGTGGTCGGTGACGACCGCGGTCACACGCCCTCCACCGCCGGTAGTCGTCCGCTCCGAACTGCCGTCACGAACTCCTGGAAGTCCTGCTCGTTCTGGTCGGCGTAGCGGGCGGAGAAGTCGGTGACGGATGTGTCGAACGTGTCGCCGTCGCCCAGGTACTGCGCCATCGCGACCGGGTCTCCGGAGCGGGCGTGCGCCCGGGCGAGCGTCCACCCGCAGAGCCGGGCGTAGAGGGTCAGCCCCGCGGGGATCATCGCCTCGACCACCGCCGAACCCTTCATGTCGCGAAGCTGGCGCCAGTAGTAGTGGCGGTCGGCGGCAACCCCCTGCGTCCAGCCGAGGAAGATGTCGCTGGCGGCCTGCATGAGCCGTTGCCCCTGCACCACCCGTTCGCCGGGCTGCGCGTAGCGGCTCGGCGGCAGGTACTGCTCCAGGACGGACGCCGTCGCCTCCTTGACCTGCAGGAACAGGGGGTCGTGCGCGTCGCGCCCCTGCAGCAGGACGATGAATGCCCGGGTGCCGACGCTGCCGACGCCGACCACCTTGCGCGCCATGTCGACGACTTCGAACCTCTCCAGCAGGCGCCGCCGGTCGTCCTGCAGCGTGGCGCGGTAGGCGCTGAACTGGTCGCGGATGATCTGGTCGGTCTCGTTCCCGGAGATGCCGTAGGTGGCCGTGAGGTCCCGCAGGGGAACCACGATCGGTGGCTGGGCGACGATCCGGTACCTGCCGTCCACCAGCTCGGCGAGCTTCGCCAGTGCCTGCAGGCTGTCGCGCGTATGCGCCTTCTCCAGCGACTTCTCGGCGTTCTTGCTCGCTCGCTGCAGCGCACGATCGGGTTTGCCGGCTTTGCCCTTCTTGTCGTGGCCCCGCTTGCCCTTCGCGTCGTGGTGCTCGGCCGCGCCGACCGCGGCCCGGACCGAGGCCCGGATGTCGTCCTCGTCGAGATGGGCGTACCAGACCTCGAGCGTCCCCATCTGCGCGAAGCCGGCCATCGCCTCGCGGTACGCGGCCACCGACCTCATCGTCGCGTCGCGGGTATCGGCCTTCGAGAATCCGTTGTTGCGCGCGGCGATCGTGAAGCTCACCGCCATCCGCTTCACGTCGTACTCGAACGGGCCCGGCAGTGTCTCGTCGAAGTCGTTGACGTCGAACATCATCTTCCGCTCGGGGGAGCCGAACGCGCCGAAGTTCGACAGGTGCGCGTCACCGCACAGCTGCGCGTCCAGTCCGGCCGTCGGTGTGGCCGCGAGGTCGGCCGCCATGACCCTGGCCGCACCCCGGTAGAAGGTGAACGGCGACACCATCATCCGACCGTGCCGGACGGGCACCAGGTCCTGATCCCGGGTCCGGTTCTGCTCGTCCAGGAGCTCGACCACATCGGCACGGTCCGGCGCCGGGCGCCAGCCGGTGTGGCTGTCCAGCGGCGTGTGCTCCCGCGCCCGCCTGCCATGAGCTGCCCGCTCGTCCAGGCTTGGATGTGCGATCTGCAGAACGGTCATCTCGACCCCTCTTCCGGTGACCGGTCGTCGTGGCACGCACGCTGCGCCTGCCCGGCTCCCGGTGCATCACCTCATCCGGATCAGACGGGAAGGCCGCACCTGGGACTCTCGGGGTCGACCTCGCGCTCCGGGGGCTCTGCAGCACCGCCGGAGCGCGGGAAACACCCCCGGAGAGGAGTCAGTCGGCCGCGCGGCCGCGGATCAGGTCGGCGGCCCGCTCGGCGATCATGATCGTCGGCGCGTTCGTGTTGCCGCGCACGAGCGTCGGCATCACCGAGGCGTCGGCCACCCGCAGGCCCTCGATGCCGCGCACCCGCAGCTGCGGGTCGACGACGGCGTCGTCGTCGGTGCCCATGCGGCAGGACGACACCGGGTGGTACAGCGACTCGAGGGTGTTGCGCACCGAGGCGCGGAGGTTCTCCCGGCCGTGCACCGTGCCGCCGGGCGACCACTCCTCGGCCAGCACCGCGGCCAGCGGGCCCACCGACGCGATCTCGCGCGCCTTCTCCACCCCGCTGACGAGGGCGTCCAGGTCGCGCTCGTCGGTGAGGTAGCCGGCGTCGATCGCCGGCGACCACGTCGGTTCGGCCGAGCGCAGCCGCACCGAGCCGCGGGAGTGCACGTGCACCAGCACGACGGCGGCGGTGAAGGCGTCGACGTCGGGGTCGACCTCGGCCTGCTTCCAGAACTTCACCGGCAGGAAGTGCATCTGCAGGTCGGGCTCGGACTGCTCGGGCGACGAGCGGGTGAACAGGCCCGCCTCGGCCAGGTTGGACGTGAGCGGGCCCCGGCGGGCGCCGAACCACTGGGCGTAGCCGGCGGGGGACTCGGCGCGGAACAGTGACTTGCCGGAGCGCACGTTCCAGATCACCGGCACGAGGGGGTGGTCCTGCAGCCCGCTGCCCACGCCGGGCAGGTCGTGGACGACGTCGACGCCGACCTCGCGCAGGTGGTCGGCCGGCCCGATGCCGGAGAGCATCAGCAGTTGCGGGGTGTTGATCGCCCCACCGGACAGCACGACCTCGCGGGCGGCCCGTGCGGTGTGCAGGCGGCCCCCCGCCCGGTACTCGACCCCGACGGCCCGGCCGCCCTCGATCAGCACGCGGGTGGTCAGGGCGCCGGTGCGCACGGTCAGGTTGGGCCGGTCCATCGCCGGGTGCAGGTAGGCGTCGGCCGACGACCAGCGCCGTCCGCGCTTCTGCGTCACCTGGTACTGCCCGACGCCCTCCTGGGCGGCGCCGTTGAAGTCGTCGTTGCGCGGGTACCCGGCGGCGACCGCCGAACCGATGACCGCCCGCGTCCACGGGTGGGGGGAGCGCAGGTTCTCGACCCGCAGCGGCCCTCCGGTGCCGTGGTAGCGGTCGGCACCGCGGGCGTTGTCCTCCATGCGGCGGAACAGCGGCAGCACCCGCTCGTAGGACCAGGCCTTGTCGCCGGTCAGCTGCGCCCACTCGTCGTAGTCGGCGGCCGCCCCGCGCATGTAGATCATCGCGTTGATCGACGACGACCCGCCGAGCAGCTTCCCGCGCGGCCAGAACAGCGCCCGGCCGCCGAGGCCGGGCTGGGGCTCGGTCGTGTAGTTCCAGTCGCGCCGCGTGCGCCAGACCTTGTAGAGGCCCGCGGGCACCTGCACCTCGAGCAGCGCGTCGGAGCCACCGGCCTCGAGCAGCAGCACCCGCAGCGACGGGTCCTCGGTCAGCCGGCCGGCCAGGGCGCACCCGGCCGAGCCGGCGCCGACGACGACCACGTCGAACTCGTCGGCGGCGGCCGGCCGCTCGCCGGTCACCGGTGCCGCCCGTGGAGCACGCCCATGACCCGGGCCACCGCGTCGGTCGCCGAGGCCGGCCGGCCGAAGCTCATCAGGTTGACCGGCAGCGCGAACCGCTGGCGGGTGATGGCCTTGGCCCGGGTGAACTCCTTCAGCCCGTCCTCGCCGTGGATCCGGCCGAAGCCGCTCTCGCCCACGCCGCCGAAGGGCAGCGCCGGTACCGACGCGAAGGTGATCACCGAGTTGATCGACGTCATGCCGCTGCGCATCCGGCGGGCGAGATCCATCCCTCGGGCCCTGGACTTCGAGAAGACGGCGCCGGCCAGGCCGTGCACGGTGGCGTTGGCCTGCCGCAGGCCCTCCTCGGCGTCGGCCACCCGGCTGATGACGACCGTCGGGCCGAACGTCTCCTGCTGGACGGCGTCGGCGTCCGCCGGCACGTCGACCAGCACGGTGGGCTGGATCAGGCCGCTGTCGACGGTGCCCCCGACGAGCGCACGGCCGCCGGCGGCGATCGCGCCCTCGACGTGCCGGCGCACGACGTCGGTCTGCGCCGCCATGGTCATCGGGCCGTAGTGCGCCTCGGCGTGCGAGCCGGCCGACAGGGTGCGCGCCTTCTCGGTGACCTCGGCGACGAACCGGTCGTAGACCGCCGCGGTGGCGTAGACGCGCTCGATGCCGATGCAGGTCTGACCGGCGTTGCTCATCGCGCCCCACACGGCGGCGTCGGCGGCGGCGGACACGTCGGCGTCGTCGTCGACGATCATCGCGTCCTTGCCGCCGAGCTCCATGAGCACCGGCGTGAGGTTCTCCGCGCACGCCGCCATGACCTTGCGGCCGGTGGGGGCCGAGCCGGTGAACGCGAGCTTGTTCACGCCCGAGCGGCACAGTGCCGAGCCGGTCTCGCCGAAGCCGGTGACCACCTGGAAGGCGTCGGCGGCGTCGGGGACGGCGGCCCGCCAGGCCGCCGCCAGCCAGGCGCCGACGGCGGGGGTGAACTCCGAGGGCTTGAAGACGACGGCGTTGCCCGCGGCCAGCGCATAGGCGATCGAGCCCATCGGCGTGAAGACCGGGTAGTTCCACGGCCCGATCACGCCGACCACGCCGAGGGGCTGGTACTCCAGGTAGGCGGCGTGGTTGGCGGCGAGCATCCCGGGGGCCACCTTGCGCAGCCCGAGGGTCTTGCGGGCGTGCGCGCCGGCCCAGGCCAGGTGGTCGACCGCCAGGGTGATCTCGAGGATCGCGTCGGCGTGGGGCTTGCCACCCTCGCGGTGCACGAGGTCGGCCAGCTCGTTCATCCGGCGGGCGACGTAGCCGCGGTAGGCGGCCAGCCGCTGCCGCCGGCCGTCGAAGCCGAGCGCCGCCCAGTGCGCGGCGGCGGGCCGGGCGCGCTCGACGGTCTCCCGCACGGCCTCGGCGTCGTGGACCGGGAAGACGCCGACGACCGCGCCCGTGGCCGGGTCGGTCGACTCGAACGTCGTCGTGGTGTCGTGCCGGTCGACGGTGCCCGCGACGTCGTCGGTGACCGCGTCCATCTGCTCGCTGAGCGACATGGTGACGCACGTTACCCGGGAAGTTACCGGCGCGTAGGAACGGCTCCTCAGGCCTCGACGGCGACGGTCATGACGGCCCAGACCGTCTTCGCGCCGGCGTCCGGGCACCAGCCGTGCCGATGCGAGAGGTCGGCCACCAGGTAGAGCCCGAAGCCGCCCTGGGCGGGATCGCGACCCCGCGCCGGCGTGGGCGGCATGCGCGGGGAGGAGTCGTCGACGGCGATCAGCCAGGCGTCGTCGGAGCGGCTCAGGGTCGCCGCCACCGGTGAGCCGCCGTGCCGCAGGGCGTTGGAGGCGAGCTCGTCGACGACCAGCACCACGCGCTCCGACCAGTGCTCCCGCTCGGGGCGCTCGACGGTCGGGCGTCCGGTCAGTGCGGTGCGCACCCGGGCGCGCAGCCGGCTGAGCTCGGCCAGCGAGCGCAACTCGTGCCGCCACAGCGGGGTGAAGCCGTCCGGGAGCGGCGCGAGCTGCCAGAGCGTCACCACCACCGCCCCCCGTCGTCGTCGTTGCTCCTGCGGCCCCGGACCGCGCCCGACCATAGGTCTCGCCGGGCCTCGTCGCCCGGTGGCGCGGTTGCAGGGCCCCGGAGAACTAAGGTCTCGCCACGAACGTGTGACGGAGGGCCGCCCCGGCTCTACCCGCGGGAGGTCGGTTCATGCACCCCGTGAGTGCCGATTCCTTCGACACCGCGGCCGTCCGCCGCCGCGTGCTCGCCGCCTGGGTCGACTCGCCGGCGCGCTTCCGCGAGGACGCCAACGCCGAGGAGGACCTCGTCCACGGCGGGTACCGGGACCGGCTGCTGGTCGAGCTCGCCCAGAACGCCGCGGATGCCGCGACCCGTGCCGGCGTCGCCGGCCGGCTGCGGCTGGAGCTGGCCGGCGGCGTGCTCCGTGCGGCCAACACCGGCGCCCCCCTCGACGAGGCCGGGGTGGAGGGCCTGGCGACGCTGCGCGCGTCGGCCAAGCGGGACTCGGCCGGCACGGTCGGCCGGTTCGGGGTGGGGTTCGCCGCCGTCCTCGCGGTCACCGACGAGCCGGCCCTGCACTCGACGACGGGCGGGGTCGCGTTCAGCGCGGTGCGCACCCGGGCCGAGGTCGCGGGGCTGCCCGGGCTCGCCGACGAGCTGGCCCGCCGCGCGGGGGCGGTGCCCGTGCTGCGGCTGCCCTGGCCGGCCGGGGGGAGCCCGCCCGAGGGTTTCGCGACCGAGGTGGTGCTGCCGCTGCGGCCGGGCGCCCGCGACGTCGTCGCCGCCGCGCTCGCCGCGTTGCCGGCGGACCTGCTGCTCGCGCTGCCCGGGCTCGAGGCGGTCGACGTCGTCCTGGACGGGGTAGCCCGGACCGTCCGGCGCACGGGTGCGGGCCCGCGGGTCCGGTTGACCGACGGCGACCGGACGACGACGTGGCAGGTCGCCCGCCGGTCCGGGGAGCTGCCCGCCGAGGTGGTCGCCGGCCGGCCGGTCGAGGCGCGGGCGCACCGGGCGTGGACGGTCACCTGCGCCGTTCCGCTCGACGACGACGGCCGCCCGGTGCCGCTGCCCGGCGGCGAGGTCGTGCACGCACCCACCCCGAGCGACGAGCCCCTGTCGCTGCCGGTGCGGCTGATCGCGCCGTTCCCGCTGGGGCCCGACCGGCGGCACGTGCTGCCCGGCCCGGTCACCGACGTGCTGGTCGCCGCGGCGGGCGGCACCTACGCGGACCTGCTGACCGCCCTGCCGGCCGATCCCGCCCTGCTGGGGCTGGTGCCCCGGGTGGGGCTGGCCGGCGCGGAGCTGGACGCGGCCCTGGGGACGGCGGTCCTGGGCGCGCTCCAGGAGACCGCGTGGCTGCCGGTCGCGGGTGGGCAGGACGACGAGCGGCAGCCGCCCGGCCGCGCCGCGGCGCTGGACGACGCGACGCCGGAACGGGTGGCGGCCCTGACCGGCGTGCTGCCGGGGCTGCTTCCCGAGGAGTGGTCCCGGCGCGCCGACCTGCCGGCGCGGGCCGCCTTGGGCGTGCCGCGGATCGGCACGGCGGAGGCGGTCGAGGCGGTCCGCGGGATCGAGCGGCCGGCGCCCTGGTGGGGGCGGCTGTACGCGGCCCTCGACGGCGCCGACCGGGAGGAGCTGGCCGCGCTGCCGGTCCCACTGGCCGACGGGCGCACCGCGCACGGCCCCGCGGGCGTGCTGCTGCCCGACGCCGGCCTGCCGGTCGAGCGGCTCGGCCCGCTCGGCCTGCGCGTGGCCGACCCCGACGCCGTCGGATCACCGGCCGCCCGCCGGCTGCTCGAGCGTCTCGGCGCGCGGCCGGCCACGGCGCGGGCGGTGCTCGCCGATCCGGCGGTGCGCGCCGCCGTCGAGCACTCGATCGACGCCGTCGACGAGGGGGCCCTGGCCGGCGCGGACCCGGAGGACCTGGCCGAGGCGGTGCTGGCCCTCGTGGCGGCCGCGCAGCCCGATGTCGGGGAGCTGCCATGGCTGGCCGAGCTGGCCCTGCCGGACGCCGACGGCGGATGGGCGCCGGCCGGGGAGCTGGTGCTGCCCGGGTCGCCGCTGGCCGGCGTCCTTGTCGACCGCGCGCTGGGCCTGCTCGACGCGGCGACGGCCGCCGGGACCGACCCCGACGCGCTGCGCGCCGTGGGCGTGCTCGACACCTTCGCGCTGGTGCGGGGCGCCGATCCCGACGAGCTGGACGTCGACGCCGCGGGGGAGTGGGCCGACGCCGTCGTCGAGCTGCTGCCGCCCGGCGCGCCGCTCCCGGACTGGCCCGCACTGACCGCCGTCCGCGACCTGGAGCTCGTGGCCGACTGGCGGCCGGCCCTGCGGCTGCTGGCCGCGTTGCCGGCCGAGGCGTGGGCCGACGTGGTCCTCGGCGGGGTGGCCGTGCCCGGCTACCTGCGCTGGTGGCTGCGCACCCATCCGGTGCTGGAGGGGCGGCGGCCCGACCGGCTCCGGCGCCCGTCGAGCACGCAGTTACAGGGACTGTACGAAGCCGCCGACGGCGACCCCTGCGTGCTGGAGCTGCTCCGGCCGCCCGCGACGGTCGACGACGTCCTCGCCGACATCGACGCGGCGATCGACCTGCTCGACCGGCTCGGCGATCCGGCGCGCAGCGTCCCGCCGGACGTGCTGCGGACGGTCTACGGCCGGCTGGCCGCGGCGCTCGACGGGGTCGGCGTGGACCCGCCCGAGCGGGTGCGGGTGGCGCCGGACCGGGTGGTGGCCACGGCGGTGGTGCTCGACGCGCCGTACCTACAGCCACTGGTCGACGAGCCGATCGTGCCGTCCGGGGGCGCCCCCGGCGCGGTCGCCGACCTGCTCGACCTGCCGCTGGCGAGCGAGCTGGTGCGGGCGGTCGTGCCGGGCGGTGCCGGCCGCCGGATGGCCTGGGCGGACGTGCCCGGGGCGGACCTGGCGGCCGCGCGACTCGGACTGCTGCGCCTGCCGGGATCGGTGGTCGTGGACGAGCGGCTCGCCGTCGACGGGCGCGCGGTCGCCTGGTGGCCGGGCGACGACGCCGACCACGTCGACGGCACCCCGGAGGCGCTCGGCCGGGCACTGGCCTGGCGCGGCGGCCGGTGGGGACGGCGGCAGGCGCTGGCCGAGGCGTTCGCCCATCCGGACCGGGCCGGCGACCTGGCCGCCGAGGACGCGGTGGGGGAGTAGCGGTCCCGGCTCAGGCCGGCCGCTCCTCCTTCTTCTTCTCCTGGGCCGCCTTCTCCGCCAGGCGCGTCTGATGGGCCTCCCAGCGCGCCCGGTCCTTGTCGCGGGCGCCCTGGTTGCGCTCGTGCTTGATCGCCCGCTTGTGCATCCGGGCGAGCTCGCGCGCCTCGTAGTCCGGGTGCTGGTCCCAGCCGCGGGCCGCGACGGCCATGGCCAGCATCGTCGCCGCGAAGATCACGATGAACGCGGCGACCATCGTGTTCAGGAAGCGGAAGGCGAAGTAGCCGCCGACCGCCAGTACCGCGACGCCGAGCAGGATCGGCGTCCAGCTGCTCCGCCCCGCCGTCGGTGTCGCCGTATCCCCGGTGCCGGGTGTCTCGTTGCCGTTTCCCACGCCGCCAGTATCCGCGCCGGCGACGGCGGCCGGTGGGGCGGCTCGGGGGCCGCCCTTGCGGGAAGGGCATTAGGTCCCTACCGTCATGGGTAGCGGTTCAACAGCCAGCCGTTACCAGTGCCGGTCTTCGATCTCGTTGCGGCGCCGTTTCTCCCCCCACTGGTCCGGCTTTTCCGCCCGAGAGGCACCCCGTGACCGCAACCTTCGTCGATTCCGGCGCCACCGAGCTGATGACGATCCGACTCTCCGGCGCCCCCACCTCCCCGCGCCTCACCGCCGTCGGCGAGATCGACTCGTCGTCGGCGCCGGTGTTCCGGAAGCACATCGAGACCGTCCTCGACGCCGGGGCGACCGAGGTCGTCCTCGACCTCACCGGCGTCACGTTCCTCGACTCGGCCGGCCTGTGCGTGCTCGCCGCGGCCCACCGCCGCGCCGCCGCGCAGGGTGTCGGGCTGCGTGTGCTCGCCGCGTCGCGCGCCGTCATCCGGCCCCTGCAGATCACCGGCCTGTGGGCCCTGCTCAAGGTCGAGCACGTCGACCCGGCCACGACCCCGCAGGTCCCGGCGCAGAACGCCGGCAGCGCCGCCTGACCGTCACCGCAGACCCTCCGTCCCTCCCGGTGCGGGGTGCGTGCGCGCCGGGATCCGGCGCGGGGGAGACTCGGCACGCGTCCCTCCGCTCGCCGGCGGGACGCTGACGCCGAGTTCAGGGAGGGAATCACCGTGCGAGATGCGGTCATCTGCGAGCCGTTGCGGACCCCGGTCGGGGGCTTCGGAGGGTCGCTGCGCGACGTTCCCGTCCAGGATCTGGCGTCCACCGTCATCCGCGCGCTGATGGAGCGCAGCGGCCTGCCGCCGGAGGCGGTCGAGGACGTCCTGCTCGGCCACTGCTACCCGACCATGGAGGCACCGGCCATCGGCCGCGTCGCCGCCCTCGACGCCGGCCTGCCGGTCACCGCCTCCGGGCTGCAGATCGACCGGCGCTGCGGCTCGGGCCTGCAGGCGGTGCTGTACGCCGCGATGCAGGTGCAGTCCGGCGCGTCCGACGTCGTCCTCGCCGGCGGCGCCGAGTCGATGAGCAACGCTCCCTTCTACTCGAACGCGATGCGCTGGGGCGTCAAGGCCGGCCCCGGCGTGCTGCTGCAGGACGGCCTGGCCCGCGGCCGGGTGACCGCCGGCGGCGTCAACCACCCGGTGCCCGGCGGCATGATCGAGACCGCGGAGAACCTGCGCCGCGAGTACAAGATCTCCCGCGAGGAGCAGGACGAGTACGCCGTCCGCAGCCACCAGCGGGCCGCGGCCGCCGCCGACTCCGGCCGCTTCGCCGACGAGATCGTGCCGATCACGGTGCCGAGCCGCAAGAGCGAGACCGTCGTCGACCGCGACGAGCACATCCGCCCAGGCTCCACCGTCGAGACCCTCGCCAAGCTCCGCCCGATCATGGGCAGGGACGACCCCGAGGCCACCGTGACCGCCGGCAACGCCAGCGGCCAGAACGACGGCGCCGCGGTCTGCATCGTGACCACGCCGGAGAAGGCCGCCGAGTACGGCCTGCGGCCGCTCGCCCGGCTGGTGTCGTGGGGCGTCGGCGGCGTGCCGCCGAAGACCATGGGTATCGGCCCGGTGCCGGCCACCGCCAAGGCGCTGGCCCAGGCCGGCATCGAGCTCAAGGACGTCGACCTGATCGAGCTCAACGAGGCGTTCGCCAGCCAGGTGCTCGCGGTGACCCGTGAGTGGGGCTTCACCGACGCCGACTTCGAGCGCACCAACGTCAACGGCTCGGGCATCTCCCTCGGCCACCCCGTCGGCGCGACCGGGGGCCGCATCCTGGCCACCCTGCTGCGCGAGATGGACCGCCGCGAGGCCCGCTACGGCCTCGAGACCATGTGCATCGGCGGTGGGCAGGGCCTGGCCGCCCTGTTCGAGCGCGTCTGAGCCCGAGTTCCAGCCCCAGGTCCTGAGGAGAGCCCAGCATGAGTGAGTCCCCCCGCACATCCGATCGCGTCGCGATCGTCACCGGCGCCGCCCGCGGCATCGGTGCCGCGACGGCCCGCCGGCTGGCCGCCGACGGGTTCGCCGTCGCCGTCATCGACCTCGCCGAGGACGACGCCCGCGAGACGGTCACGGCCATCGAGGCCGCCGGCGGCCGCGCGCTGGCCGTGGGCGCCGACGTGGGCGACGGCGAGCAGGTGCAGGCGGCGGTGGACCGGATCGCCGCCGAGCTCGGCCCGCCGGTGGTGCTGGTGAACAACGCCGGCGTCACCCGCGACAACCTGCTGTTCAAGATGACCGACGCCGACTGGGACCTGGTCATGCACGTTCACCTGCGCGGGTCGTTCCTGATGACCCGTGCGGTGCAGAAGCACATGATCGAGGCGACGTGGGGGCGGATCGTCAACCTGTCGAGCACCTCGGCGCTGGGCAACCGGGGGCAGGCCAACTACTCGACGGCCAAGGCCGGGCTGCAGGGCTTCACCAAGACCCTCGCCGTCGAGCTCGGCAAGTTCGGCGTCACGGCCAACGCGATCGCGCCGGGCTTCATCGTCACCGACATGACGAAGGCCACCGCGGCGCGGATCGGCCAGGAGTGGGAGCCCTACGTGCAGGCGCGCGCCGCGGCGATCCCGGTCGCCCGGGCGGGCCAGCCCGAGGACATCGCGCACACCGTCTCCTACCTGGTGAGCGAGGGGGCCGGGTTCGTCTCCGGCCAGGTCATCTACGTCGCCGGCGGCCCGCGGGCCTGAGCGGGCGGGGCCGTGTCCCGGCCCCGCCTCTCCCGCTGGGACCGCTCAGGTGCGCTCGGGGTAGCGCGCCCGGGCGAAGCAGAAGGCGCCGAACGCGGCGATGCCGAGCGCCACCAGGGTCAGCAGGATGGCGCCGAAGGGCGCCTGGGCGACCGTGTGCATCGCGCCGTCCAGCCCGGAGGCCTTCTTCGGGTCGAAGGTCACCGCCGCGTAGACCAGCAGGGCGCCGACCAGGCCGGACGCGAGGCCCTTGGCCGGGAAGCCGACCTGGCCGAGCCGCGTGATGAGCCGGGTGGTCTTCGCGGGCGCGTCGCCGAGGTCGATCTGCTTGAGGAAGGTCTTCTTCACGCCCTTGTAGACCAGCTGGACGCCCACCCCGACCAGCACGAGGCCGACGGCGGCGACCAGGAACCGGCCGCCCGGCCAGCCGAACACACCGGCCGTGCGCTGCTGCTGCTGCTGGGAGCTGGAACTCCCGCTGCCCATCGCGAACCGGATCGCCAGCACCGCCAGGGCGGCGTAGATGATCGCCTTCGCCAGCGACTTGACGGTCTTCTTGATCGCCTCGGTGCGCTGCTTCCCCGACGCGGACCACCCGCTGCGCCACCGGAGGATCTCGGCCGCCTGCCAGACGGCGAGCGCGATCAGCCCGAGCGCGAGCACCCAGAGCAGCGGCGTGCCGAACGGTTGCCCGGCGAGGGCGGACATGGCGCCGGACTGATCGGTCGACTTCCCCCCACCGCCCCACGCCAGTTGCAGCGCGAGCCACGCGACGAGCAGGTGCACGATCCCGTAGGCGATCAGCCCGACCCGGGCCAGGTGCTCGAGGGCGTCGCTGTTGCCCGCTCTGCCCGCGGCACCCAGGGCGGAGCCGACCGATCCTCGTGTGCTCACCAACGGCTCCTTCGACGGGGCGACCGATCAGCACGTCAGCCTGGCACAGGCCGCGGGCGCGTGCCTGCGGAACGCCGACGGCGGTGAGGGACACTGGGCGGGTGGCGAACGGCGGAACCGGCATGCTGACGGCGAGCACCCTGGGTGAGGCGACCCCCGACAGTGCCCGGCGGGCGTGGCCGCAGTGGCTGCTGCTGGGTCTCGCGATGATCGCGGTCGCGGTCGTCGCCGTCGCCTGGCACACCGCCGGTGCGCGGCTCCTGCTCGGCGCGCTCGGCCTCCTGCTCGCCGTCCGCGGCGCGGTGCTGGTGCGCGGGGCCCGCTCGGGGGCGCTGGCCGAGGAACTGACCGGCCGGGCCCGTGGGCTCGGTGCCGCGGCGGCCGGCGGCGGTGCGGTCGCGGTCGTCGTCGCGATCCTCTCGGCCGCGCTGGCCGCCCGGGTGCTGCTGGTCGCCGTGCCGGTCGCGCTCATCGCGGGCGCGGTCGCGCTGCTGACCCGGGGCGGGGCCGCCCGGCGCAGCGGGCAGGCGCTGCTCGTCTGGGCGGTGCTCGTGACCGGGCTGCTCGCGGTCACCGGCCTGGCGCAGGGCTGGGGGCGGGCGACCGACGTCGTCACCGTGGTCGCCGCGCTGGCCGTCGCCGTCCTCGGGGTCCCGCTGCTGATCGGCGCCGCGCAACTGCGCACGGTGGCCGCCCAGCCCGCACCGGCTCCCGCCGCCGGGTGCGGCGGCTGCGCCTGCGGGGCGGGCGGCTGCGGCGCCCTCGGCTGACCGGCCCGGCTCAGAGCGCCGGCGGCTCCCCGCGCAGCCGGACGACGGCGGCCCGGTAGCTCCGCTCGCCGTGCAGCCGCCACGCCGCGCGGGTCGACCGGGAGAGGCCGTCGAGCAGGCGGCCGCGGTCGTCGGCCGAGGAGTCCTCCAGCGCCAGGCCGAGCACCAGTAGTTGCTCGCGTGCGGTGAGCCCGCAGTGCGCGGTCCGGGCGATCGCCGCCCAGTCGCCGGCCGTCAGGTGCGCGTCGACCAGCGGCAGGAGCGTGGCCTCCTCGGCCGCGGTCTGCGCGGCCACGGCGTCGGCGAGGGCGCGGCAGGCCGCCGCGAACGCCTCCCGGGCCGGGTGGGTGCTGGCCACCGCCCACTGCCGCGCGGCGGTGGAGACGTCGCGCAGCATGTGGTCGATCCGGGCGCAGCGGGCGGTCCAGTCGTCGACGACGGCGCGGACCTCGGCCGCCTTCTCGCGGGGGACCGCGTCCACCAGCGCGGGCCACACGGCGTCGCGCTCGACGGCGTGGTGGTGCAGCAGCACCCGGCCGATCAGGTCGGCGTGCCGGGTGAGGGCGCCGGTGCGCCCCGCCTCGTCGGCGGCGGCCCAGCCGGCCAGCTCGGCCAGCAGGCGCAACTCGCGGCGCACCAGCCGGTGCAGCACGCGCTGGTAGGCGACGGCGCGGCAGGTCGGCGCGGGCTGCGCGGGGCGAGCGTCGTCCGCGGGCGAGCGCGGGGCAGGGATGACGACGGAGCGGGTTCGGACCGCGGTTGCGGCCATGAGCACACCTCGATCGGCGATCGTGCCCGTGCTCCGCGGAGGGGGCGGAGCGGGATGCCGGGCAGGGTAGGACCAACCGGGGGAGGGAGGCCAGGGCCTTCTGGATACATCCGGTACCGCGACGTCGGTTTCTCCGGGCGGAACGACCCGGGACGGGCGGGGACGGACCCGCCCGCGTCGCCTACTGTCGTCAGGTGGTCAATGTCCGGGAGCGCAACCGTGTCGCGGTGCGCGGTGTGCCGGAGGGCCGCCCGATCGTGTTCGCGCACGGCTTCGGCTGCGACCAGGAGATGTGGCGGTTCGTCGCGCCCGACTTCGAGGTCGACCACCGCGTGGTCCTGTTCGACCACGTGGGCTCGGGCGGGTCGGACCTGTCGGCCTACGACAGCCGCAAGTACGGCACCCTCCAGGGCTACGCGGCCGACCTCGTCGAGATCCTCCGCGAACTCGACCTCCGCGACGTCGTCCTCGTCGGGCACTCGGTGAGCGCGATGATCGGCGTGCTGGCCTACCGGCAGGCCCCCGAGCTGTTCGGCGCCCTCGTGATGGTCGGCCCCAACCCGCGCTACGTGGACGAGGGCGACTACGTCGGCGGGTTCAGCCGGGCCGACATCGGGGGCCTGCTCGACGCCCTCGACAGCAACCACCTCGGCTGGTCCGCCCAGATGGCCCCGGTGATCATGGGCAACCCCGAGCGGCCCGAGCTGGGCGAGGAGCTGACCAACAGCTTCTGCCGCACCGATCCCGACATCGCCCGCGAGTTCGCCCGGGTCACGTTCCTCTCCGACAACCGCGCCGACCTGGCCGCGGTCGCCGTCCCGACGCTGGTACTCCAGTGCACCGCCGACGCCATCGCCCCCGACATCGTCGGCGAGTACGTGCACGAGCACGTCCCGGGCAGCGTGCTGGTGCATCTGCGGGCGACCGGGCACTGCCCCAACCTCAGCGCGCCGGAGGAGACGACGGCCGCGATCCGGACGTTCCTGGCGGGGTGAGCGGAACGGACGACGGCGCGACCGGCGGCCCGGGCCACGCCGCCTCCCTGGACCGGCTGCTCGAGGAGGACCCGGCCGACCTCTACGAGAACGCGCCGTGCGGCTACCTGTCCACGCTCCCCGACGGGCGGATCGTCAAGGCCAACCGCACCTTCTGCGCGTGGATCGGGCGCCCGGCGGCCGACGTGCTCGGCGTCCGGCTCTCGTCCCTGCTCAGCGTCGGCGGCCGGATCTTCCTCGAGACCCACCTCCGCCCGCTGCTGCGCATGCAGGGTGCGGTGCAGGAGATCGCGCTGGACGTCGTCCGCGGCGACGGCACCCTGATGCCCTGCCTGCTCAACGCCCTGGAGGTGCGCGACGACCGCGGCGCGCAGGTGCTGGTGCGGATCACGGTGTTCGACGCCACCGCGCGACGGCGGTACGAGCAGGAGCTGCTCACCGCGCAGCGCGTCGCGACGGAGTCGGAGGCCCGGTCGCGGCTGCTTCAGGTGGTCGTGTCCGACCTGGCGGCGGCGACGTCGGCGCGCGACGTCGCGGCCGTCGTCCTCCGGCGCGGCCGGGCCCTCGTGCAGGCGCGGGGCGCGGCGCTGGTGCTGGTCGACGAGATCGCCACGGCCGAGGACGACCCGGAGCTGCGCACCGAGCGGGCCGACGGGCTCCCCTCGGAGCTGATCGGCGCGCTGCGCGCGGCGGCGGAGGGGCAGGTCGCCGGGGAGCTGGCCCGCGACGTCCGCGTCGTCGAGCTCGGCGACCGGCTGTGGGCGGCGAGACCGGAGGTCGCCTCCGCGATGACCGCCGCCGGCCTCTGCCGGCTGGTGCTCGTGCCGGTGACCGCCGACGCGCGGCGGCTGGGGGCGCTGGTGCTGGGCGTCGCGGCGACCACCGCCGGTGACCTGATCAGTCTCGACGAGCCCGGCGCCGCGGCGGCCACGACCGGGGCCGATCTCGACGTGCTGCGGACGCTCGGGCGGCAGGCCGGTCAGGCGCTGGAACGGGCCTGGCTGCACGAGGAGACCACCCGGCAGGCGCAGCGCTCGGCCTTCCTGCTCGAGGCCGCCCGGATGCTCGGCGAGGCCGCCGACGTCGCCGAGACCGTCGAGCGCCTGGCCGAGCTCGTCGTGGCCCGGCTGGCCGAGCTGTGCATCATCGACCTCGCCTCCGAGCAGGGCATGACCCGCTGGGCCGTGCGGCACCGCGAGCCCGCGCGGCAGCACCTCGCCGACGATCTCCGCGGGATCCACCTGCCCGCGCGTGACGTCCCGCACCCGAGCGTGCGGGCGATGCGCGGGGGCGGCACTCAGTGGGTGCGCGTGCTGGACGACGCGTACCGGGTGGCGATGTCGTTCGACGAGCGGCACCTCGAGCTGGCGCGGGAGCTCGCCCTGACCAGCATGATCGCGGTGCCGCTGGTCGCCGACGGGCGGCAGCTCGGCGTGCTCACGATCGGTACCGACCGCACCGGCCGCCCGTTCACCGCCGCCGACGTCGACGTCGCCGAACAGCTCGCGATGCAGGTGTCGCTGGTGGTCGCCAAGGCGCAGCGCTACGAGCTCGACGTCCGGACGTCGCACACGCTGCAGGCCAACCTGCTGCCGCCACCGCCACCCGTGGTCGAGGGCCTGTCGATCGCGGTCCGGTACCTCGCCGCGACCCAGGGCGTCGAGGTCGGGGGCGACTTCTACGACCTCGTCCCGCTGCCCGACGGGCAGGTGGCGCTGGCCGTCGGCGACGTCGTCGGCCACGACATCACCGCGGCGGCGACGATGGGCCAGCTCAACTCGGTGTACCGGGCGCTGCTGGTCGACCGGCCGGCGCCGAGCGCGATGATCGACCGGCTCCAGGCCAGCTGGTCGCTGCTGGGCCTCCAGCGGATGGCGACGGCGCTGTTCGCGACGCTCGACCCGGCGACCGGCCAGCTGCGGATCGCCTCGGCCGGGCACCTCGCGCCCCTGCTGGTGGTCGACGGGCGGCCCGAGTTCCTGCCCGTGCGGCCGAGTCGCATGCTGGGGGCCCCGCCGGCGCCCGCGCCCGCGGCGGAGTGGGCGGGCGTGCTGCCGGTAGGGGCCACGCTGGTGCTGTTCACCGACGGGCTGGTCGAGAGCCGCACCGCCGACCTCGACCAGGGCCTCGCGCATCTGGTGACCGCGGCAGGACGCGCGCGGACGTCGGACCCCGACGAGCTGTGCGACCGGCTGCTGGCCGAGCTGACCGGCACCTACCGCCCCGACGACATCGCGCTGCTGGCGCTGACCCGCACGGCGTAGCTCCGCCCCTTGACCGCGCCCGCGCGGCTCGCGACGCTTGAGGTGCGTTCGAGGGAGTCGCCATGGCACGTGCCGGAAACCCTGTCGTGGAGTCGATCGACGGTGCGGTCGGCGACTGGTCGATGTCCGGTGACGCCATGCGCTGGTCCCCGGAGCTGGCCGATCGCGGCCCCGCGGCCGCCGGTTCCGCCCCGCTGGACGCGCTGGACACCCCGACCGGCTTCGGCACCTCGCTCGGGCTCGACATGACCGGCGTGCGCCGCCTGGTGTCGGGTGCGCTCTCCTCGCTCGGGTCGGTCGCCGGCGACGTCGTCCAGGAGCTGCGCGAGCTCACGCGCGGGCCGAGCACCGACGACTAATGGGGCTTACCGAGCCCGCTGTGGTCTGGCAGGTTCGGCGCCGGTAGCGGCCGGTGGGTCAGCACTCTCGTCGACTGGAACGTGTGGATTCCTAAGGTCAGATCGTGCGCCCACCGGTCGTGAGGGGACCTGACCGCTGATGGGATGACGTGCCCCGGGCCCGCTCCGGTGAGCACTTGACCATTAGTCCGCTGGCTGTCTCCTCCGCGCTGCCGACCGCAGTGACTCGACCGGAGGAGAGCGCGGATGCTGTTCGTGGGTGATGACTGGGCCGAGGACCACCACGACATCGAGGTCCAGGACGACGAGGGGCGCCGGCTGGCGCGGGCCCGACTACCGGAGGGCATCGCCGGGCTGACCCGGCTGCACGAGCTGATCGCCGAGCACCTCACCGACGAGGACGTCGACCCAGAGACCGGCTTCGTCGCGCAAAACGTGCTGGTCGGGATCGAGACCGACCGGGGCACCTGGGTGTCGGCGCTGGTGGCGGCCGGCTACCGGGTGTTCCCGCTCAATCCGGTGCAGGTGGCCCGCTATCGGGAACGGCACGGGGCCTCCGGCGCCAAGTCCGACCGTGGAGACGCCCATGTGCTGGCCGAGATCGTCCGGCTGGACCGGAACCACCACCGGCTGATGGCCGGGGACAGCCCCGCGGTGGAGGGGCTGAAGCTGGTCGCCCGTTCGCACCAGGCGTTCATCTGGGACCGCACCCGCCACTTCCAGCGGCTGCGCAGCGCGCTGCGGGAGTTCTTCCCCGCCGCGCTCGAGGCCTTTCCCGACCTGATGGCCCCTGAGGCCCTCGCGCTGCTGGAACGCGCCCCCGATCCGGCCCGGGCGGCCCGGCTGTCGAGGTCGAAGATCACCGCCGCGTTGGCCCGCGCCCACCGGCGCGACCCAGAAACCCGGGCCGAGGAGATCCAGGCCGTGCTGCGCGCTCCCGCGCTGCGCCAGGACCCGGCCATCGAGGCTGCCTACGCGGTCATCGTGGCCAGCGCGGTGCGGCTGATCGCCCAGCTGAACACGCAGATCGGCGAGCTGCAGGCGGTGGTGGCCGAGGGTTTTGGCCGGCACCCGGACGCTGACATCGTGACCAGCCAGCCCGGGCTGGGACCGGTCCTCGGCGCCCGGGTCCTGGCGGAGTTCGGCGACGACCACGACCGCTACGCCGACGCCAAGGCGCGCAAGAACTACGCCGGCACCTCACCGATCACCCGCGCCTCGGGCACCCGCCGGGTCGTGCTGGCCCGCTACGCCCGCAACAGGCACCTGGCCGACGCCACCCACCAGTGGGCCTTCTGCGCGCTCACCGCCTCACCCGGCGCTCGGGCCTACTACGACACCATCCGCGCCCGCGGCACCGGGCACCACGCCGCCCTCCGACAGCTCGCCAACCGACTCGTCGGCATCCTGCACGGCTGCCTCAAAGCCACGACCCGCTATGACGAGGACACTGCCTGGCCCGACCTCACCGCCGCCGCGGCTTGACGGCCCCCACCATGGGATGTCTGACCTCCCGCCGGACACCGCCTGCGCCGGCCCCTGTACAACCGACGTAGGCAGTTCGACGTGGGGAGTCGCATGAGCAGCAACTCGTTGACGCTGGCGCCCGCGCCGCCGTCGGAGGCCGCCGAGCGGGTGCGGGCGGAGGTACGCGAGTTCCTCGCCGCCGAGCTGGCGGCCGGATCGTTCACCACGCACGTGGACACGTGGCTCTCCGGCGTCGACCCGGCGTTCTCGAAGAAGCTGGGCGAGCGGGGCTGGCTGGGCATGACCTGGCCGAAGAAGTACGGCGGCCACGAGCGCTCGGCGATGGAGCGCTACGCCGTCACCGAGGAGCTGCTCGCCGCCGGCGCCCCGGTCGCCGCGCACTGGATCGCCGACCGCCAGTCCGGGCCGAACCTGCTCACCTACGGCACGGAGAAGCAGCGCGAGGAGATCCTGCCGCGCATCGCCGCGGGGGAGTGCTTCTTCGTGATCGGGATGAGCGAGCCTGACTCCGGCTCCGACCTCGCCTCGATCCGCACCCGCGCCGCACGCAACGCCGACGGCGACTGGGTGGTCAACGGCGCCAAGGTCTGGACGTCGAACGCGCACACCTCGCACTACGGGATCGTGCTGGTGCGCACCGCGCCGCTGGACACCGCGCACCGGCACGCGGGCATGTCGCAGCTGCTGGTCGACCTGTCGCTGCCCGGCATCACGGTCAACCCGATCCGCATCCTCGACGGGGGTCACCACTTCAACGAGGTCGTGTTCGACGACGTCGTCGTCCCGAGCGACATGCTGCTGGGCGAGGAGGGCAACGGCTGGCACCAGGTCACCGCCGAGCTGGCCTTCGAGCGGTCGGGCCCGGAGCGGTTCCTGTCGACTTATCCACTTGTCGCCGAATTCGCCCGGCGCGTGGCCGACTCCGGCGACCCGGCGGGGCAGGCCACGCTCGGGCGGATCTCGGCCCGGCTGCTGGCGCTGCGGCAGATGTCGCTGCGGATCGCCGCCGCGCTGGACCGGGGCGAGCTGCCCAACATCCCCGCGGCCCTGGTCAAAGACGTCGGGACGACGTTCGAGGGCGACGTGATCGAGGAGATCCGGAAGGTGGTCGACGTGACGCCGTCGCTGGACTCGCCCGACCCACTGGGCCGCGCGCTGGCCGAGGCGCAGCTGCACGCTCCCGGCTACACGCTGCGGGGCGGGACCAACGAGATCCTCAGAGGGATCGTCGCTCGCGGATTGGGGCTGCGCTGATGTCGGACCAGGATCTGGTCGTCGAGACCGTTCGCGACATCCTGTCCGGGTTCGAGCCGTTCGTGCTGACGGCGGACCGGCCGTGGGACGCCGGCCTGTGGGGTGCCCTGGCCGAGGCCGGGCTCACCGGGGTCGGGCTGCCCGAGGAGCAGGGCGGTTCGGGCGGCGAGCTCGCCGACGCGGTCGCGATCGTGCGCACCCTCGCCGCCGGCGCCGCGGCGGTGCCGGCCGCCGAGCAGCTGCTGGTGGCCGGCCCCGCGCTGGCCGCCGCCGGTCTGGAGCTGCCCCCGGTCGAGGAGCCGCTGACCTTCGCGCTGGGCGAGGCCGTCACCGTGCATGCCTCCGACGACGGCGACGGCCCCGGCCGCTTCACCCTCACCGGCACGGTCACCGACGTCGCCTGGAGCGGGGCGGCGACGAACCTCGCCGTCCTCGCCGCGGGTGCGGCCGGCCCGGTGCTGGCGCTGGCCGACGTCTCGGGCATCGACGTCACCGCGGCCGTGAACCTGGCCGGTGAGCCCCGCGGCTCGCTCGTGCTGGAGGACGTCGCCGCCACCGGGGCGTTGCTGACCTCGGGCCAGGTCGAGGAGCTGAAGGCCCGCTACGCGCTGGCGCGGGCCGTGCAGCTGGCTGCCGCGCTGGAGCAGGTGCTGGCGTGGACGGTGCAGTACGGGGGGGAGCGGGTGCAGTTCGGGCGGCCCCTGGGCAAGTTCCAGGCGATCCAGATGGAGCTGGCCGAGATGGCCGGTGAGGTCACCGCCGTCACGGCGCTGACCGACGCCGCCGTCCAGGCAGTGGAGCGCGGGTCCGACGACGTCGTCCTGGCTGCCGCCGCCGCCAAGGTGCGGGCCGGTGCCGCCGTCGAGGTGGTCGCCCGGCTGGCGCACCAGGTGCACGGGGCGATCGGCTTCACCCAGGAGCACAAGCTGCACCACCTGACGCGGCGGCTCTGGTCGTGGCGGGACGAGGCCGGCAGCGAGCTCTACTGGTCGCGGGTGCTGGCGCAGGGGCTGCTGACCGGCGGTGCCGACGGGCTCTGGCCGGCCCTGACCCGGGTGGTCTGACCGCGGCCACCCGGGTGGGGTGGCGTCAGACCGTCTCGGGTACCCGCAGGTGGGCGAGCACGATGGCGAAGCTCGCGGTCTCCATCGCCTCGCGGTTCATGGAGCTCAGGAACTCCGTCCGCATCGTCATCATCCGCTCGCGTTGTGCCTCCATCGCCGCGCGACTGTCGAAGGTCACCGAGGTGACGCCGCGGCCGCTCTCGCGGTCGAGCAGCAGGCTGACGCTGCAGAAACCGGGCAGCTCCTCCATCCGGGGCAGGATGGCCATGCGGAAGCTGTCGACCATCTGGTCGAGGCCGGTCGGGGCGCCGTGGGTCCAGGTGACCGCGGCGCAGGCGCCGTCGCCGGTGGCGTGCACGCGGTGCAGCACGGCGATGTCCCACTCGGCCACGTCGACCGAGCCGTGGAAGATCTCCGTGGCGCGCTGACGCATGGCCCGCACGCCCGGTTCGCTGTTGTGCATCGCCATCTCGTCGGCCCACGAGGTGGTGACGATGCACCGGCCGGAGTCGCGGTCGGCGAGCATCGAGATGCCGACGCAGCCGTCCATGCCCGTGACCGCGGGCATCACCGTGTCGTGGACGTACATCATCCCGTCGTCGAGGTACTGCGGGTCGCCTCGGACGGTGGTCGATCGGGCGTACATGCCACCACTCCCTCTCCGGTGCCGGCGACGCCCCTGCGGCATCGCCGCGCGGGCCACGCTCCTCGCCGCGCGCGGCGCGGTCAACGCCCCCGGGGCGTGCCCGCTCGTCCGGCGTTCGGCGTCGGTGTCGGCGTCGGCGTCGGCGTGGCTCGGGCGTTGTCCCTGTACCGGTCAGTTCCTGCCCGAAAGTGACCGGTGGAGGGACAACGCTCCCGGTGCGGTCCCGGTGCGCTCCCCGCGGTCCCGGTGCTCAGCGGGCGGTCAGCGCCGGGCCGCGTACTCGGCCCACTCCGGGGTGGCCCCGCCGAGCTGGAGGGCGTGGGCGAGCCGCAGGCTGCCGCTGAGCCAGACCAGGACGTCGTGCAGCCGCAGCCGGGTCAGGCGCGTGCCGCCGTCGCGGCCGAGCAGCGTCGCGGTGGCCGACTCCAGCGCATCGAAGCCCGGGGTGTTTGCGCGCAGCTCGCGGTGGATGACCGCCTCGAGGGAGCTGTCGCCCTCGCCCATGTGCGGCAGCAGCTGCAGGCGGGTGGTGCGGTCGACGTGGGGGATCAGGGCCGGGTTGCGGCGG
>DASYGS010000116.1:0-2515 GCA_035999465.1 Blastococcus sp.
GCCGACCCCGCCCCAGCAGAAGATCGCCCCACGGACGGCGGCCGGATCCCGGCCGTCGGCCTCGGCGGCGGCGCGGACCCCGGCGAGGCTGGAGGCCAGCTGGTCGGGTGAGTACATGTACGGCATCCAGACGTCGCCGAACCGCCCCGCGCGCCGGATCGCCGCCGGCCGGCGCCCGCCCAGCCAGATCGGCGGCCCGCCGGGCTGCACCGGGCCCGGCTCCAGCGCCAGACCGGGCACGCGGGCGAACCGGCCCTGGAAGTCGACCGGCGCGCCGGCCCACAGCGCGCGCAGCAACTCCAGCGCCTCGTCGGCACGGGCGCCCCGCTCGGTGACCTCGGCGCCGGCGGCGACGAACTCCGGCGGGTACTCCCCGCCCACGCCGACGCCCATGTCGAACCGCCCGCCGGACACCTGGTCGAGCGTGGCGGCCAGCTTCGCCGCCAGCGCCGCGGGATACAGCGGGAGCACGGTCAGCGAGCTGAGCAGCCGGATCCGCGTGGTCGCGCCGGCCGCCGCGGCCAGGGAGACGAACGCGTTGGTGACCGGGCCGTGGAAGAACAGGTGCTCGCCGGTGGCGACGCCGTCGTAGCCGGCCTCCTCCGCGGCGCGCGCCTCGGCGGGCAGCGACGGGCGTGCGCCCTCCAGGCTCAGGACGACGTGCACGCGCCGCTCAGCCCTGGCCGCTGACCAGCTCGGTGTCCACGCCGATCCGGCCGACCTTGGACGCCCCGCCGGGGCTGCCGAGCGGTGCGTCGCGGCCGGGGAGGATCTCGACGAAGAACCGCCGGCCGTCGGCGATGTGCGGCTCGTTCTCGTCGCTCACCCGGCGGTCCTGGGTGATCGCCTCGACCGGGCAGACCGGCTCGCAGGCGCCGCAGTCGATGCATTCCTTGGGGTTGATGTACAGCTTGCGATCGCCCTCGTAGATGCAGTCGACCGGGCACTCCTCGACGCAGGACATGTCGTTGACGTCGATGCACTCGGCGCCGATGACGTAGGGCACGGGGCGTCCTCTCTACTGGGGCTCAGGAGGCGGCGGCCGCGCCGATGCCGGCGGGGTCGTCGCTGCTGTGCCCGGGGAACAGCGGCTGGTCGGGGTCGAGGTAGGTGGCGGCGTTGTTGACGGCGGTGGCCGACTCCCCGAAACCTACGGCGATCAGCCGCACCTTGCCCGGGTACTCGGTGATGTCGCCGGCCGAGTACACGCCGGCGACCGACGTGCGCATCGCGGTGTCGACCATGATCTTGCGGTCGACGATGTCGATGCCCCAGGTCTCCAGCGGGCCGATGTCGGCGGTGAACCCCAGCGCCGCGATGACCGCGTGCGCCCTGTGCGGGGTCACGGCGCCGTCCTTGTGCCGCACGTGCACGGTGTGCAGGACGTCGTCGCCCTCGAGGGAGTCGACCTGCGCGTCGGTGACGATGACCGCCGGCCCCTTCTCCATGTCGGCGACGCTGGCCGCGTGCGCCCGGAAGTGCTTGCGCCGGTGGACGACGGTCACCGACGAGGCGATGTCGCCCAGCGCCAGGGCCCAGTCGACCGCGCTGTCCCCGCCGCCGACGATCACCACGTCCTGCCCGGCGTGCGCGGCCAGTTCCTTCACCACGTAGGTCAGGCCGCGGCCCTCCCACTCGGCCCCCCCGGGCAGCGGGCGGGGGGTGAAGGTGCCGATCCCGCCGGTGATGACCACCGCGCCGCAGGAGATCCGGGTGCCCTTGTCGGTGGTGACCACCAGCCGGTCGCCGGGACGGGGCCGCTGCCCCGCCTCGTTGGTCAGCGTCTCGGCCCGCTCGCCGAGCACGTAGACCGGCTCGAAGCGGGCGGCCTGCGCCACGAGGCCGGCGACCAGGTCGCGACCCTTGATCCCGGGGAAGCCGGCGACGTCGTAGACCATCTTCTCCGGGTACAGCGCCGTCACCTGGCCGCCGGGCTCCGGCAGGCTGTCGACGATCGCCGTCCGGAGGCCGCGGAACCCCGCGTAGTAGGCGGCGTACAGCCCGGCCGGGCCGGCGCCGACGACCAGCAGGTCGACCTGCACCTCGCGGCCGGCCGCCGTCGGAGTCTCCGGCGGGAGCGTCTCGGTCGCGGTCATGCGGGGCCTCCGGCGTGGGTCGGAGCGGCGGAGCTGAGCCGCTCGAGGGCGAGCTCCCGGATGCGGAAGCGCTGGAGCTTTCCGGTGGCGGTGGTCGGCAGCTCCGGGAACACCAGGACGTGGCGGGGCCGCTTGAACGCAGCCAGCCCTTCCCGGCAGAAGGCCACGAGCTCGTCCGTGGTCGTCGCCGAGCCGGGCGCGAGGACGACGCAGGCGACCGGCTTGTCGAGCCCGTCGGCGTCGGGCAGGGAGACCACGACGACGAGGTTCACGTCGGCGTGCTGGCGCAGCCGCTCCTCGACCTCGGTCGGGGACACCCAGATGCCACCGGCCTTGATGATGTCGTCGGTGCGGCCCATGGAGGAGTAGAAGCCGTCGGCCGAGCGCACGTAGGTGTCGCCGGTGCGCACCCACGGGCC
>DASYGS010000009.1:0-10736 GCA_035999465.1 Blastococcus sp.
GTGCCGAGCGCGGAGCCGCCGCCGGTGACGGGGCTGTTGGCGATCGCCGTGGTCTTGCCGCCGAACTGGGTGACGCCCGACAGGTCGGCGGTGACCGCGCCGGTCCAGGCCGGGAACGACGAGCTGGGGTCGAACGTGAACGTCTGGTCGGCCGCAGGCACGATCTTGCCGTTGGTCGCGCCGCTGGTCGGGTCGAATTTCACCGTCACGGCGGCGGGCGTCGTCGGCAGGGTCGCGCCGTTCTCGTCCTTGACCGTCACGCCCCACTGGTCGGCGGTGCCGGTCGGCGTGAGGATGTAGCTGATCTGGTGGGCGTGGCCGAGCGGGTCATACATGGTGACCTGGGTCTGCACGGGGTTGCCCACCGGCGTCGAGCTGCTGGCCTCGGCGGAGAGGTTGCCGGTGATCGCGCCGGTGGTCGTCGCGACCGGGGGCAGCGTCTGGCCGAACGGCACCGACAGGTCGCCGATCGGACCGTTGGTGTTGACGGCGCCGTTGGTGGCCATCCACCCCTGCAGGACATTGCCGTCCGGGGTGACCAGGCGGCCGCTGCCGTCGAAGTCGAAGGAGCCGGCCCGCGTGTAGGTCTGCTGGTTGCCGGACTTCGTGACGAAGAAGCCGTCCCCGCTGATCATGAAGTCGCTGGCCCGGCCGGTGCTCTGGGCCGAGCCCTGGCCGAAGTTGGTGGTGATCTCGGCGACCTTCACGCCGAGGCCGACCTGGGCCGGGTTCGTGCCGCCCGCGTTCGCCGTCGGGGCCGAGCCGTTGTGCAGGATCTGCGACAGCGTGTCCTCGAAGACGGTGGTGCTGCTCTTGAAGCCGACGGTGTTGACGTTGGCGATGTTGTTGCCGACGACGTCCATCTTGGTCTGGTGGGCCTGCAGGCCGGAGATGGCCGAGAACAGGGAGCGAAGCATGGGGAACTCCTCGGGTCGAGAGCGGGGGGGAGCTGGGAAGCCGGTGCGGTGGGGGAGGGCTCAGGGGAAGGGCTCAGGTGGCGAGGCCGACTTCGGTGATCCGCCCGACGTCGACGCTCTGGCCGCCGATCACCGCGACGGACGTGTTGTCCACCGTCGAGATGCGGACGGCGCTGATGACGCCGGACTGGGTGCTGCCGTCGGTCGCCGTGTAGGACACCTGGTGCCCGACCAGGGCACCAGCGCTCAGCGACCGCTGCAGCGCCAGCGTCTGCTTGTTCTGGTCGGCGATGGTCTGCAGGGCCTGGGTCTGCGTCAGGGTGGCCGTCTGGGACATCATCTCGGCGCTGTCCATCGGCTTGCTCGGGTCCTGGTACTTCATCTCGGCCACGAGCAGCTTGAGGAAGGCGTCCGAGCCCATCTGGCCGGGGCGGTCCACCGACGTGGTCGCGGACGCCGTGGCGATCGCGGACGTGCCGGTCACGGGACTGGTCATGAGAAGTCCTCTCTGGTTCAGACGCGGACGTCCACGCCGGCTGACGTGGAACGGGAGGAGCCGGCGACGGGACCGCCGGTGGGGACGACGGGCCGCAGCCACGGTGGCTGCCGGTTCTCGCCGCGGGTCGGTGACTGCCCGCGACCCTCGCCGCCCCACTGGTGGGCGGCCTGCTGCTGGGCCGACTGGTGCTGCGTCGACCACGAGCCGCCCGTGCCCTGGTCGACGTCGAGCGTCGAGCAGGTCAGGCCGGCGGACTCCAGGTCGCGACGGAGGTCGGGCAGCGAGTCGAGCAGGGCGGCGCGGCCGTGCTCGTGCGCCCCGCGCATCGTCAGGTCGATCGTGCCCTGGTTCAGCGTCACCTGGACCTGGACGGGGCCCAGGCTGTCCGGGTGCAGCACGACGGTGACCGAGTGCGTTCCGTCCGGGCCGTTGGTCAGCACCGCCACGTGCTGGACCAGCTGGGTCGCGACCGGCGGCGGAGCGGCCGGTGCGGCCGCGGCGGCGGCCGCCGGAGCGAGCACCGGTGCCGCCGGAGCGGCCGGGGCCGCGCCGACGACCTGGGTCGCCGCGGGCGTGGCGGCGGCAGCCGGGTCGTGGCGGTCGGAGTCGCCGGGGTCGGCCGAGGAGGGGCCGCCGGAGCCCGACGCCCCGACCGGTCCGGCAACGGCCGTGCCGAGCGCCGGCGCGGCCCCGCCGGCGGGCGGCTCCGCGTCGGCCGGGGCCGTCGGGCCGGCCGAGGCCTGGGTCGAGAGCCGGACGGCGTGCGTGGCGGCGTCGGCCGTGGGGGGGAGGGGCACCTGGCCCGGGAGGGGCGCGCTGCCGGCCGGATCCGTCGCCGCGGATGCCGGGGTCGGGGCGGAGGCGGCGGGCGGAACGGCGATGTCCGCAGCGGGGCCGGCGGCGACTGTGGCCGTGGGCGCCGTCGCTCCGCCGGCCGGCGTCGACGACGGCCGCCCGGCGGCCGCCGCGAGCACCTGCAGCGCGGCCGGGTCCACCGGCTGGGGGGACGCCTGCACCGCGGTCGTACCGGCGGCCGCGGAGAGGCCGGCGTCTGCCGGCTGCCCGGCCACGACCCCCGGCAGCGCCGCGGCCGGGGCGCCGGCGGGGCCGACGGCGGCCGGGCCCGTGTCGGTGGATGCTGACCCCCCGGGCACGGGACCGGCCGGGGGAGTGCCCGGAGCCGGCACGGCCAGGGGGAGCGCGGCGGCCACGAGCGCGTCCGCCGGGACGGGAACGGTCCCCGGAGCGCCGGGTGGCGCCGTCGCCCCCGGGTCGGATGCGGCGTCGTCGGCGGGGGTGCGCTCGTCGCGACGGGAGCGCGACTTCAGTGCCGGCGTCCCGTCCTGGTCGCGGGCCGGCGACGACGGACGGCCCGCGGACCGGGCGTGCACGGGCGTGCCGTGGTCGGCCCCCGAGCGTCCGCGCGCGACGTCCCCCCGGCCCTTCGCGGTGCCGGAAGCCGGCGCGCGGTCGGGGTGGAGGGCGCCGTCGAGGGCGGAGGCGAACGTCGCCCCGCTCGCGGGGTCGCCGTCGGCGCCGGACGGCGCGGCGGCCCGCACCGCGGACGGCGCAGTCGTGACGGGAGCGGTCATGCGTAGGCCTCTGCTTTGCTGGTCACGGCGTTGACGTAGTTCTGCGTCTCGCTGTAGGGCGGGATGCCGCCGTAGCGGCTGACCGCCGCGGGGCCGGCGTTGTAGGCGGCCAGCGCGAGGTCGGTCGAGCCGAACTGCTTGGTCAGGGAGCTGAGGTAGCGGGCCGCACCGTCGACCGACGAGGCCGGGTCGAGCGGGTTGACCCCGAGGCCCTGCGCGGTCGACGGCATGAACTGCATCAGGCCCTCCGCGCCCGCATGCGACACCGCGCCGGCGTTGAAGCCGGACTCCTGGCCGGCCACCGCGGCCAGGAGCGAGGGGGCGATGCCGTACTTGCTGCCGGCGCTGGTGAACAGGTTCGCGTAGGGCACGCCGGCCAGGGTCGTGCCGGCCGAGCCCGCGTTCGCGGCCTCCGGCAGCACGCGGCGGATCACGGTCGGGTTGCCCACCGACTGCAGCTTGACCGACTCCCCGGGCTGCGGTGCAGCGATCATCTGCCCGTTGCCGACGTAGATGCCCACGTGGTCGACACCCGGGCGGGCGGAGTCGTAGTCGAAGAACACGAGGTCGCCCGGGTGGGCGTCGGCCAGCGACGCGACCGCGGTGCCCGACGTGGCCTGCTGCGAGGAGGTCCGCGGCAGGTCGACGCCCAGGTTCCCGTAGACCAGCTTGGTGAAGCCCGAGCAGTCGAGGCCCTTGGAGGGGTCCGTGCCGCCCCAGAGGTAGGGGACGCCGATGTACTTCTGCGCCTCGCTGACCACCGCGTTCTCCGAGGCCGTGGCCAGGCTGCCGTCGACCCCGCCGGTGGCATCGGTGCCGGTCAGCCCGGCGGTGGCGGCGGCCGACGCCCAGTCGCCCGAGCTCGCCGACTGCGCGGTCGAGGGCTGGAACTGGGCCTGGATCTCGGCGATCCGGGCCTGGATCTGACTCACTCCGTCCACGGTTCGTCCCCTCCCTGCGCGGTCCGGCCGGCGCGGCCGGTGACCAGGTCGTCGATCGCCCGCTCCTCGGCGGCGGCCTCGGCGGTCCGCTGCGCCTCCTGGTGGCGCTCCTTCAGCCGCTCGAGGCCCTTGGTGCGCTGGGCCGCCTCGGTCCACTGCAGCCGGACGAGCTCCGCCTGCTCCGCCGACGCGGTGGCCAGCGAGCGGGCGGCGGAGGCGTCGTCGGCCGCGAGCCGCAGCCGCGCCATGGCGGCGGTGAACTCGCCGGCGGTCTGGGACCGAGGCAGGACGGTGGCGGCCAGTGCGGTCTCGCGCGCCGTCGCCCGCCGGTCGGCGTCGGCCGCGGTGCCTGCGGCCTGCGCCGCGGCGAGCGCCGCCGTCCGCTCCTGGGTGCGGCGCAGCTCGAGGACAGGCTGCAGCCGGAAGCCCGCGCGCTTCACGCCGCGTTCGCGATCTGCTGCAGCATGGCCCACGACTGCGGGGCGGGCGTGGACTCACCGAGGGGCTGCCGCAGGAACGCGTCGATGGCCGGGGCCAGCACGCGGGCCCGGTCGACGAGCGGGTCGCTGCCGGTCTGGTAGGCGCCGATCTCGATCAGCTCGCGGACGTCGCGCAGCGCACCCATGAGTTTGCGCACCTCGCGCGCGTCGGCCATCCGCTCGGCCGGGACGACCGCACCGGCGACGCGGGAGATCGACTCCAGCACGTCGATGGCCGGGAAGTGGCCGGTGGTCGCGAGCTTGCGGGTGAGCACGATGTGGCCGTCGAGGATCGACCGTGCCGTGTCGGCGATCGGCTCGTTGTGGTCGTCGCCCTCCACCAGCACGGTGTAGAGCCCGGTGATCGACCCGCGCACGCCGGTGCCGGCCTTCTCCAGCAGCTGCGGCATCATCGCGAACACGCTCGGCGGGTAGCCGCGGGTGGCCGGCGGCTCACCGGCGGACAGCCCGACCTCGCGCTGGGCCATCGCGGTGCGGGTGATCGAGTCCATGAGCAGCAGGACGTCGCGGCCCTCGTCGCGGAACGCCTCGGCGATGCGGGTCGCGACGAACGCGGCCTTGAGCCGCACCAGCGGCGGCTCGTCGGAGGTGGCGACGACGACGACCGTGCGGGCCATGCCCTCGGCGCCGAGGTTCTCCTCGAGGAACTCGCGCACCTCGCGGCCACGCTCGCCGATCAGGCCGATCACGCGGACGTCGGCGTCGGTACCGCGGGTGATCTGGGCGAGCAGGCTGGACTTGCCGACGCCGGACCCGGCGAAGATGCCCAGGCGCTGGCCCTTGCCGCAGGGGACGAGGGTGTCCAGGGCGCGGACGCCGAAGGTGAGCGGCTCCTCGACGCGGGTGCGGGAGAGCGCGTGCGGGGTCTCGCTGGCCAGGTCGACGTAGGCGACGCGCGAGCCGAGCGGGCCGCGGCCGTCGACCGGCCGGCCGAGCCCGTCGAGCACCCGGCCCAGGAGTTCCTCGCCGACGGGCACCTGCAGCGGCCGGCCGGTCGCCCGGACGGGAGCTCCGGCGTGCACGCCGCCGAGCGTGCCGAGCGGCATGCAGGTGAGCCGGTCGCGGCCGACGGCGACGACCTCGGCGAGCATCGGCCGGTCGGCCGGGTTGATCTCCACCAGGTCGCCGACGGCCGCGGCGAGTCCGTCGACCGTGAGCGTCAGACCCATGGCGCCGGTGACCGAGCCGGTCACCTGCGGCCGCGCGGCGGCGCGGGCACGCTCGAGCAGGGCGAGAGGGAAGGTCACGTGGTGAGCACCGCCTGGACGCGCTCGAGGGCGGTGCTCAGCTGGGCGTCGATGCGGCGGGGGCCGTTCTCGGCCACCGCGCCCGCCCGCTCGACCGTCGCGTCGGGGACCACGCGCACCGTGTCGGGCAGGTCGGCCAGCGCGTCGGCCGGCATCTCCGCCAGGTCGTCGGGGTGCAGCCGCAGCACGGCGGGGGAGTCGGCGGGGCACAGCGTCAGCGCGCGGCGGACGGCGTCCAGCACGGGGGAGTCGGCCAGGGCGAGCTCGCGGCCGAGCAGGTCCTCCACGAGGGTGAGCGACGTGGCGATGATCGCGTCGCGGATGTCGTCGGCGACGGGGCCGGCGGCCTCGTCCAGCCGGACCGCCGCGGCGCCGAGGGCGGCCGTGGCCGACGCGAGCCGGCGCTCCCAGCGGGCCTGCACGTCGGCCAGACGCTCGGCGGCGGCACGCTCGGCCTCGGCGACCACCCCGGCCGCCGCGGTCATGCCCTCGGCGTGGCCGGCCGCATAGCCCTCCGCGTGCGCGCGCCGGCGCAGCCGCTCCAGCTCCTCGGCGTAGACGTCGCCGAGTCGGAACGACGTCCCGCCGCTGGTGACGGGCATGTCGGCCGCCCGGCGGATCGTCGTCCGGCGTTCGACCTGCTGCTCCTGCCGCTGCGGCGGCGGGACCACGCCGCGGTACGGGGTGGCCTGCTCCGCGGAGGCGCCGCGGAGCAGGACGCCCTCACGAGACGAACTCATCGTCCTGTCCACGGGTCAGCGTGAGGACGCCCTGCTCCTCGAGCGTGCGGATGATGCCGACGACCTTGGCCTGGGCCTCCTCGACGGTGCGCGTGCGGACCGGGCCGAGCAGCTCGATCTCCTCGTTGAGGTTCTCGGCGGCGCGCTCGGAGAGGTTCCGCACGATCTTGTCGCGGACGTCGGGACGGACACCCTTGAGCGCGGTCGCCAGGTCGTTGGCCTCGACCTCGCGCAGCACCTGCTGCAGGGAGCGGTCGTCGATCGTGACGATGTCCTCGAAGACGAACATCTGCGAGCGGACCTGCTCGGCGAGCTCGGGGTCGCTGTTGTCCAGCCACTCGAGGATGGAGCGCTCGGTGGGCCGGGGCGAGCGGTTGATGATCTCGACCAGGGTCTCGATGCCACCGACCGTCGTCATGTCCTGGTGCGCCAGCAGTGAACCCATCCGGCGGCCGAGCTCCTCCTCGACCAGGCGGACCATCTCGGGGGAGGTGCGGTCCATCATCGCGATCCGGTGCGCGACCTCGGCCTGCTGCTCCGGCGCGAACCCCGACAGGACCTCGGCCGACTGCGCGGCGGTCAGGTGGGCCAGGACCAGCGCGATGATCTGTGGGTGCTCGTCCTTGAGGAAGGTGACGAGCTGCCGGGTGTCGGCGTTGCGCAGGGACGCGAACGGCACCTCGGTGTAGACGACGTTGAGCCGGGACAGGATGTCGCCGGCCTTGTCCTCGCCGAGACCGGCCGCCAGGATCTCGCGGGCGAAGTCGACGCCGCCGCGGCCGATGAAGTGCTGCGCGGTCATGAGGCTGTGGAACTCGGTCATGACGTGGTCGACGTCCTCGGACTCCACCGACCCCAGGCGCATGAGCTCGCGGGTGAGCGCCTCGACCTCGCGCGGACGGAGCTTGCTCAGCAGGACGCCGGCCTCCTCCTTGCTCATCTGGGCGAGGAAGACGGCGGCCTTGCGCAGGCCGGGCAGTTCCGGACGCGGGGGAGCGGCGGCCGGGACCGCGGGGAGGTTCCCCGGGGGCATCAGCCCGACGAGCTGCTCGACGCTGGCGATGCTCATGACGACTTGCTCTCGGTGAGCCAGCCACGGAGCATGGCGGCCACCTCGTCGGGCTTCTCGCTGACCATGGCGGAGATGTCCCCCCGGACCTTCTGGCGTTCGGCCGCCTCGATCTCCAGCGCGCGGTTGTCGACCTTGGCCTCCTCGCGGGTGCTGGAGATCCGCAGCCGGTCGAGCTCGGCGAGCATGTCGTCGGAGAGCTCGAGGGGCTCGTAGTCCTCCTCGATCTCCTCGCGGCGGCGCGAGCGCAGCCAGACGAGCAGGATGACCAGCAGGATGCCGGCGGCGATGCCGCCGGTCTTGATCATCGACCACATCTGGGCGTTGGCGTCGGCGGCGCGGGAGGCCGCCAGCTCGGCAGCGGCCTGCTTGGCGGCGCTGTTGTCGAACGGCATCGTCGCCACGGTGATGGCGTCGCCGCGCGTCGGGTCGACGCCGACGGCGTTGCCGACCAGGGACTGCAGTTGCGACTGGTTGAGCTTGCTTGCCACGGCGCTGTCCAGGACCACCGACACGGTGAGCCGCTTGAGGTCCCCGGGCGGCGCGACGGTCGTCGTCGTGGTCTTGTCCACCGCGTTGTTGTCCGTGGCGTCGGTCTTGGTGTAGCTGGAGTTGCCGCTGCCGGCGGCGGCGTTCGGCATGTTCTGCGGCCCGAGCACGCCACCGACCGGCGTGCCGGCGCCGCTGTACTTCTCGGTCGAGCCGCTGGAGGACAGCGGCGGCGTTCCCGGCGTGTACTTGTAGGTCTCCGACGTCGACTTCCGCTGCGACAGGTCGACGTCGGCGCGCACCGAGACCGCGGCATGGTTCGGGCCGACGACGCGGTCGAGGATCTGCTGGGCGTTGGCGGCCAGGCGGTTCTCGTAGTCCTTCTCCACCTGCGAGCGCGTGTCCCCGGCCGCGGCGGTGACACCGGAGCCGGCCGCGGAGAGCACCTGCCCGGCGGAGTCGGCGACCGTGACCTGGGTGGGGTCCATGCCCTGGATGGCCGAGGAGACCAGGTTGGTGACGGCCTGGACCTGCTCGCCGCTGAGCTGGGTGCCCGGCGAGAGGTCGAGCAGCACCGAGGCGGTCGGCTTGGCCTGGTCGGTCACGAAGACCTGGTCCTTGGGGATCGCGAGGTGCACGACGGCCGTGCGGACGCCCTGGATCGCCTCGAGGGTCTTCTGCAGCTCGCCCTCGATCGCCCGCTGGTAGGTGACCTGCTGCTGGAACTCGCTGGTGGTGATGCCCTGCTGGTCGAGCAGCGCGTACCCGGTGTCCTGGCCGGCGGGCAGGCCCTTGCCGCTCATGGTGAGGCGCAGGCCGTAGACCTTGTCCTTCGCCACCATGATCGTCTGGCCGCCGTCGGTCAGCGTGTACGGGACGCTCTCGGCGTTCAGTTCGTCGACGATCGCCGAGGCGTCCTTGGATGCCAGGTTCGAGAACAGCGGAGCCTGGGCGGGAGTGGTGATCCAGCTGTAGAAGTAGAACCCGCCGAGAAGCAGCCCGGCGAGCAGCAGGCCGATGACGACCTTCTGGCCCAGGCTGATCGTGGAGAGGGTGGCGCGGGTGCGCTCCACCATCCCGGCGAGAGTGTCCTTCATCAGACAGGCATCCCCATGATCTGGTTGAACGCGTCAACGGCCTTGTTCTTGATCGCCACGGTCATCTGGGTCGCCAGCGATGCCTCGTTGCTGGCGATCATGTAGTCGTGGACGTCCTTCAGGTCGCCGGTGGCGGCCTGCAGGGCGAGACCGTCGGCCTTCGACTGCGTTGCTTGCAGGCCGTCCAGTGACGATGCGAGCACCGACGCGAAGTCGGCGCCGCCGGCGGCCTGGGCGGCCGGGGCCGCGGTTGTGGTCCCGACACTCATATCGGCACCTACGCCGCTGGTCGGGAAGGACGACATGAACCCGAGTGCGCTGATCGGAGACGTCATGATCAGCCCTTCCCGAGCTGCAGGGCAGCCTGGTAGGTCTTCGTCGCCCGGTCGATGACGGCGAGATTGGCCTGGTAGCCGCGCTGCGCCATGATCAGCTGGGCCATCTGGTCACCGAGATCGATGTCGGGATAGCGCACGTAGCCGTTCTTGTCGGCGAGCGGGTTCTTCGGCTCGTAGACCACGCGCCCCTGGCCACTGCCGAACTGCGCGGTCGCGACGCGGACGCCGCCCTCGCCGGAGCCGTAGTTGACGGCCTGGGCCTCGATGAACCGCTCCTTGAAGGCGCTCTGGCTCGTCGACGTCGCCGTGTTGATGTTCGAGATGTTGTCCGAGACGGCGTCGAGCCACTTGCGGTGCGCCAGCAGCCCCGAGGCGGAGATCCCGAGGGTGTCGAAGACGCCCATCAGGAGGCCTGCAGGGCGGTGCGCAGGAGGCTGTACTTGCCGTCGAGTGCGTTGAGCGCGAGCTGGTAGCGCAGACCGGTCTCGGTGGCGATGACCGTCTCGTCGTCCAGGTTGACGTTGTTGCCGTTGGTGTTCGTCGGCTCGAGGGACCGCGCGACGCTGCCCCCGGAGACCGTGGGGGTCTCGCCCATGTTCAGCGAGTCCTTCAGGGCCGACTCGAAGTCGGTGCGGCCGGCGAGGAACCTCGGGGTGTTGATGTTGGCGATGTTGTCGGCGGTGACCCGCGAACGCTCGGCCAGGCCGCTGAGTGCGGCGTGCAGGGCCTGCGTCGTGACGTCACCGACGCCGATCACGGCGTGTACCGCCGTGCGGGAATGCAGAAGGACACGATCGACCTCCGGATACGCGGGAGAGCACTCGTGGGAACGAGTGCGGGGTCCGCCGATCCGTGGCGTAACTCTGCTGTCCGTGCTCCTGTCTCATCGGCACCCTGGGGCACCGGGTTGACCATCTGTCCCCCGGACGTGTGGCCCGAGTGGTCAGGACGTGCTGGTGAGCACCGCTGTCAACGCGTGTGACGGGCGGGAGTGCGGCGCAGCGTGGGCCGGCTGGTGCTCAGAGGGCCCGGTCGACGAAGGCGGCGACCGGCCGGGTGGGGGCGTGCGACATGCGCGCCGCGAGGTCCCGCTGGCGCTGCGACTGCGTGATCCGCTCGACCAGGCGCTCGGCGACGGCGAGTTGGTGCTGCAGCAGCCGGGCGGCGCGCTCGCGCAGCTCGTCGGGCAGCGGCCCCAGGGACGACGGGGGCACCCAGTCGGTGGACCGGCGCCCCCAGGCGGCGATCTCGTCCGCGCGGGCGCGGGCGAGGACCTGCTCGGCCTCGAGGAGCTCGCCCTCGAGCCC
>DASYGS010000019.1:0-20024 GCA_035999465.1 Blastococcus sp.
ACCGAGCACATCCTGCTCGGCCTGATCCGCGAGGGCGAGGGCGTCGCCGCCCAGGTCCTGGTGAAGCTCGGCGCCGACCTCAACCGCGTCCGCCAGCAGGTCATCCAGCTGCTCTCCGGTTACCAGGGCAAGGAGCCGGCCGCGGCCGGCGGGCCCGCCGAGGGCACGCCGTCGACCTCGCTGGTCCTCGACCAGTTCGGCCGCAACCTCACGCAGGCCGCCCGCGACTCCAAGCTCGACCCGGTCATCGGGCGGGCGAAGGAGATCGAGAGGGTCATGCAGGTCCTCTCGCGGCGCACCAAGAACAACCCGGTGCTCGTCGGCGAGCCCGGCGTCGGCAAGACGGCCGTCGTCGAGGGCCTCGCCCAGGCGATCGTCAAGGGCGAGGTGCCGGAGACGCTGAAGGACAAGCAGCTCTACACCCTCGACCTCGGCGCGCTGGTCGCCGGTTCCCGCTACCGCGGCGACTTCGAGGAGCGGCTCAAGAAGGTCCTGAAGGAGATCCGCACCCGCGGCGACATCATCCTGTTCATCGACGAGATCCACACCCTCGTCGGTGCGGGTGCCGCTGAGGGCGCGATCGACGCCGCGAGCATCCTCAAGCCGATGCTCGCCCGCGGTGAGCTGCAGACCATCGGTGCCACCACGCTCGACGAGTACCGCAAGCACATCGAGAAGGACGCCGCACTCGAGCGCCGCTTCCAGCCGATCCAGGTGGGCGAGCCGACGCTGGCCCACACGATCGAGATCCTCAAGGGTCTGCGCGACCGTTACGAGGCCCACCACCGGATCAGCATCACCGACTCCGCCCTGGTGGCCGCCGCGACGCTGGCCGAGCGCTACATCTCCGACCGCTTCCTGCCCGACAAGGCGATCGACCTGATCGACGAGGCCGGCGCACGCATGCGGATCAAGCGGATGACCGCTCCGCCGGACCTGCGCGAGTTCGACGACCGGATCGCCGGCATCCGCCGCGAGAAGGAGTCGGCAATCGACGCGCAGGACTTCGAGAAGGCCGCGTCCCTCCGCGACAAGGAGAAGACGCTGCTGTCGGAGAAGGCCGAGCGCGAGAAGCAGTGGAAGTCCGGCGACATGGACGTCGTGGCCGAGGTCGACGACGAGCAGATCGCCGAGGTGCTGGCCAACTGGACCGGCATCCCCGTCTTCAAGCTCACCGAGGAGGAGACCACGCGTCTGCTCCGCATGGAGGACGAGCTCCACAAGCGGATCATCGGCCAGGAAGAGGCCATCAAGAGCGTCAGCCAGGCGATCCGGCGCACGCGTGCGGGCCTCAAGGACCCGCGCCGTCCCGGCGGTTCGTTCATCTTCGCCGGCCCCTCGGGTGTCGGGAAGACCGAGCTGGCGAAGGCGCTGGCCCAGTTCCTGTTCGGTGAGGACGACGCGCTCATCCAGATCGACATGGGTGAGTTCCACGACCGCTTCACCGTGTCCCGCCTGGTCGGTGCACCTCCCGGCTACGTCGGCTACGACGAGGGCGGCCAGCTGACCGAGAAGGTGCGGCGCAAGCCGTTCTCGGTGGTCCTGTTCGACGAGATCGAGAAGGCGCACGCGGACGTGTTCAACACGCTGCTGCAGGTTCTCGAGGACGGGCGGCTCACCGACGGTCAGGGCCGGATCGTGGACTTCAAGAACACGATCCTGATCCTCACGACCAACCTCGGTACGCGCGACATCTCCAAGGCGGTCGGTCTCGGGTTCCAGGCCGGCAACGACACGGCGAGCAACTACGAGCGGATGAAGCTCAAGGTCAACGAGGAGCTCAAGCAGCACTTCCGGCCGGAATTCCTCAACCGCATCGACGACATCGTCGTGTTCCACCAGCTGACCGAGAACGAGATCATCGAGATCGTCGATCTGATGATCGCCCGCGTCGAGGGACAGCTGGCGAACAAGGACATGTCGCTCGAGATCACCCCGGCGGCCAAGAAGCTGCTGGCGCACCGCGGGTTCGACCCGGTGCTGGGCGCCCGGCCGCTGCGCCGGACGATCCAGCGCGAGATCGAGGACGCGCTGAGCGAGAAGATCCTCTACGGCGAGCTGGCCGCGGGCCAGATCATCGTGGTGGACGTCGAGGACGGCGAGGACGGCGCTCCGCAGAAGTTCACCTTCCGCGGCGAGGCCAAGCCGATCGACATGCCCGACACCCCGCCGGTGGCCCTCTCGGGTGCCGAGGGTGACGAGGAGGGCCCGGCCGCGACCACGGCCGAGTAACTCCTCCGCACGACGACAAGGGGCCGTCTCCACCGCCCGGTGGAGACGGCCCTCTGTCGTCTGTCGTCTCGCGAGTTGATCATCGTCTACGTGCGCGCTGGATCGGCGTGTCGGCGCGTGTTGCGTACACGCAGACGATGATCAACTCCTGGGAAGGGTGAAGAGCCCGTCCTCGGTCTGCTCGACCAGGCCGTCGGTCAGCAGCGAGTCCAGGCAGCGGGACCGCTGGACGGCGTCGTCCCAGGCCTGGTCCAGCGCGGCTGACGGCACCGGCGCATGGGCGGCCCTCAGGACGTCGAGCAGCCGCCCGCGCACCTGCCGGTCGGTGCCGGCGAACTTCTGCACCCGCCGCGGCGGCCCGTCGTGCGCGGGCCGGCCGGCGAGCACCCACGCGCACCGGTCGCGGACGGGACAGGCTCCGCACCGCGGGGTGCCGGCCACGCAGATGAGTGCCCCGAGTTCCATGGCGGCCACGGAGAACCGCACCGCCCGGTCCGGGTCGTGCGGCGTGAGCTCGCCGATGTCGACCAGGTCGGCGGCCCGCGCGTTCCCGGCCTCGGCCCGGCCGTGCACCAGTCGGGCGACGACGCGGCGGACGTTGGTGTCGACGACGGGCTGGGGCGTGCCGTGGCCGAAGCAGGCGACCGCGCGCGCGGTGTACGTGCCCACGCCGGGCAGCGCCTCCAGTGCGGCGACCTCCGCCGGGACGACGCCGTCGTGCCGCTCGACGACGGCGACGGCGGCCTCGCGCAGCCGCAGCGCCCGCCGCGGGTAGCCGAGCTTTCCCCAGGCGCGGATGACGTCGGCCGGGATGGCCGCGGCCAGGTCCGCGGGCGTCGGCCACCGTTCCAGCCACGCGCGCCACGCGGGTTCGACCCGCGCGACCGGCGTCTGCTGCAGCATTACCTCGCTGACCAGCACCGACCACGCGTCGATCCCCGGGCGCCGCCACGGCAGGTCGCGGGCGGCCGTGGCGTACCAGTCGACGATCGCCTCGCCGGTGGCTGGGCCGTCGTCGGCGCGACGTGGGGTGGCGGTCACGGGAACCCAGTCTGCCGTGCCGCCCCAGCGGCGTGCCGGGAGCGCCCGATCCGGCCGGGACCACTACCGTTCCCGGGGTGCTGCACCCGGTCGGCAACCTGCCCTCCGCCGTCTACTGGCGGCGCCGGCTGCTGGTGCTGGTCGTGCTGATCGCGCTTCTCGGCGGCCTCGGCTGGCTGGGCGCCTACCTGGTGCTCCGGAGCGGGCAGAGCGGAGGAACCGCGACGGCCGCCGCGACGACGCGCCCCTCGGGCACGCCGGCGCTCGAGCGGGTGGTGCCCTCCATGCTCAGCCTCCGCACGCCCACCGCGCTGCCTCCGACGACGAAGGCCGTCGCGGACGCCCCCACGTCGGCCGGTCAGACCCCGGGGGGGCCGTGCACCGACGCGATGCTGAGCCTGGCCGTGCGCGCCCCCGCCTCGGCCGCCGTGGGCAGCAAGCCGACGTTCACCCTGGCGGTCACCAACGCCTCCGCCGTCCCCTGCGTCCGGAAACTCGACAAGGGCCTGCAGGAGCTCGTGCTGGTCGACGCCGCGGGGCACCGCGTGTGGGGCAGCAACGACTGCTTCCCGGAGTCCAGCAGCGACACCCGGACGCTGGCGCCGCACGCGACCGTGACGTTCCCGGTCATCTGGGGCGGGCTGACCAGCGAGCCCACGTGTGCGGTCGCCCGGGTGCACCCGAAGCCGGGCGTCTACGCACTGCACGGCCGGCTGGCCACCAAGGTCTCGGCCGCCGTGCCCTTCACGCTGGTGTGACGGTCAGCTGTAGCGGTCGAGGATCGAGGTCTCGGCCAGGCGGGACAGGCCCTCGCGGATGCCGCGGGCCCGCGCCTCGCCGACGCCCTCGACGGCCAGCAGGTCCTCGATGGTCGCCGCGAGCAGCTTCTGCAGGCCGCCGAAGTGGTCGACCAGCCGGTCGATGATGCTGGCCGGCAGCCGCGGTACCCGGGCCAGCAGGCGGTAGCCGCGGGGGCTGACGGGGGAGTCGAGCGCGTCGGGGGACGTCGGCAGCCCGTAGCAGCGCGCGACGGCCGAGAGGTCGAGCAGCTCGGTGGCCGAGAGGGCCCGCAGGTCGGTGAGGACTTGCTCGATGGTGCGCGGACGGCGGCCGGTCGAGGGGAGGTAGTCGCGGACCAGCAGCCCGCGGTCCTCTTCGACGCCGGCCAGCATCTCGTCGAGCTGGAGGGCGAGCAGCCGCCCGTCGGTGCCGAGTTCGACGACGAAGCCCTCGATCTCGTCGGCGATCCGGCGGACCATCTCCAGCCGCTGGCTCACGCTCATGGCGTCGCGGACCGTCACCAGGTCCTCGATCTCCAGGGCGGAGAGCGTGCTGGCCACCTCGTCGAGGCGCAGCTTGTAGCGCTCGAGCGCAGCCAGGGCCTGGTTGGCCCGCGCGAGGATCGTGGTCGGGTGCTCGAGGGTGTACCGGCGGCCGGCCACGTACACGCTGATGATGTGCATCGACTGGCTCACCGAGATCACCGGGAAGCCGGTCTGGATCGCGACCCGCTCGGCGGTGCGGTGCCGGGTACCCGACTCCTCGGTGGGGATCGTCGGGTCGGGCATGAGGTGGACGCCGGCCCGGACGATGCGCGTGCCGTCGTAGGAGACGATCACCGCGCCGTCCATCTTCGCCAGCTCGCGCAGGCGGGTGGCCGACAGTGCGACGTCGAGGGCGAAGCCACCGGTGCACAGCGACTCGACCACCCGGTCGTAGCCCAGGACGATCAGCGCACCCGTGCGGCCGGCCAGGATGCGCTCCAGGCCGTCGCGGAGCGCCGTTCCCGGCGCGATGCGGCCGAGGAGTTCCCGCAACGCGATCTCGGGGTCCACAGCGGCGGGCACGAGCGCTCCTGACGGTCGAGTGGTACGGCGGCTGAGTCTACTGGGCTCGGCCGGGCGGGGACCCGGCTCGGGTCGTACGGGTCGAACGAGCGGTCCGGTCCGCGTGAAACGAGACCATACGGTCTAGAACAGTCGCGAGAAGGCGGCACCCAGGTCGGGGACCTCGATGAGCCGCATGCCCGGGGGTGCGGAGCCGGGGTCGACCGGGACGAGGGCCACCTTGTAGCCCTGGCGGGCCGCTTCGGCCAGCCGCCGGCCGGTGCCTCCGACGCGGCGGATCTCGCCGGACAGGCCGACCTCGCCGATGGCGACCGTGCCGGCTGGCAGCGGGCGGTCCTTGGCCGCCGACGCGATCGCCAGCGCGAGGGCCAGGTCGCTGGCCGGCTCGACGATGCGCACGCCGCCGACGGAGGCCGCGAACACGTCGGCGTCGGCGAGCTTGACCCCGCCCCGCCGCTCGACCACGGCGTTGACCATGGCCACGCGCTGCCCGTCGAGCCCGCTGACCGCGCGCCGCGGCGAGCCCCCGCCGGAGGTGCTCGCGACGAGCGCCTGCACCTCTGCGAGCAGGGGCCGGCTGCCCTCGAGGGTCACGGTCACGCAGCTGCCCGGAACGGGGGCGGCCCGCCGCGAGACGAACAGCGCGGACGGATCGGGGACGCCGACGACGCCGCCGTCGCCGATCTCGAAGCAGCCGATCTCGTCGGCAGGGCCGAAGCGGTTCTTGATCGCCCGGACGAGCCGCAGCGAGGAGTGCCGCTCCCCGTCGAAGGAGATGACGACGTCGACCAGGTGTTCCAGCGTGCGGGGGCCGGCGATCGCGCCGTCCTTGGTCACGTGGCCGACCAGGATCGTGGTCATGCCCCGGCTCTTGGCGACCGCGCTGAGGGCGGAGGCGACGGCCCGGACCTGCGTCGATCCGCCGTCGGTGCCCTCGACCGCGGGCGAGCGCACGGTCTGGACGCTGTCGAGGATCAGCAGCGTCGGCGCGACCTGGTCGATGTGCGCGAGGACGGCGGAGAGCTCGGTCTCGGCCGCGAGGTAGAGCCGCTCGTGCAGCGCCCCGATCCGTTCGGCGCGCAGCCGCACCTGCCCGGCCGACTCCTCGCCGGAGACGACCAGGGCCGGCCCGTTGCGCGCCGCGACGCGGTGCGCGACCTCGAGCAGGAGGGTGGACTTGCCGACGCCCGGCTCGCCGGCCACCAGCAGCACGCCGCCGGGCACGAGGCCGCCGCCGAGCACCCGGTCGAACTCGGGGATGCCCGTGGGGACGGCCCGCGCCCCCGCCAGTTCGACCTCGGCGATCGGCCTCGCGGGCGCGGTGACCGGGCCGGCGGAGACCGCACGCAGGGCGGCGGCCGGTGCGCCGGATTCCTGGAGGCTGCCCCAGGCCTGGCACTCCGGGCAGCGGCCGACCCACTTGGCCGAGGCGTAACCGCACTCGGTGCAGCGGTGGGCGGGTCGTGCGGACTTCACTCCGGGCGCAGGCACGACGGCGACGCTAGCTGCCTCTGCCGACAGTTCGAGGGAGGAGCAGCCACGTCGGCGCCTGACGTGCGGTTACTCGCCGCCCTGGTTGAAGTCGAAGCTCTGAGTGCGGTCGATGGCCGTGGGGGGGTTCGCGACCGTCACCTTCATGGTCACCTCGCCGGCCTTCTGGAAGGTCAGCACGAGGGTGACGTACTGGCCGGTCGTCAGCGAGGAATCCAGGCCGGTCAGCGTGATGTGCACGTCGTTCGAGCCCACGAGGACGCTGCCGCCGGCCGGGATCGCGAGCTGGGTCGGCACCGGGGAGGCGGTGGCGCTGCTCGTCGGGGTGCCGGTCGGAGTTGCCGTGCCGGTGGGGGAGCCGGTCGCCGTGCCCGTCGCCGTGCCGGTGGGCGAGGCGCCGGTCGTGGCGGAGCCCGTCGGTGACGCGGTGGTGCTGCCGGCCGTCGTGCTCGCGCTCGTGGCGCTGCTGGTGCTCGCGTTCGCCGTGGCATCGGTGAAGACGGCACCGCTGAAGCCGGTACCGCTGATGCCGACCAGGGCGTCGTCGGAGCTGCCGTCGTTGGCGATCGCCATCTGCAGCGCGGCGTTGTCACCGCTGCTGTAGCTCCCGCTGTCCGGGTAGGCGAGCTTGGCCGCCCGGATGGAGATGTCGCCCACCTGGGCCTGGGCGCCGGTCTTGTCCCGCTGCTGCGTGCCGGTCTGCGTGACCTGCCCCGCGCTGCAGGCGGAGAGCACGACCGGGGACAAGAGCAGGACGCCCACCGTTGCGGCGCGCAGCGCGCGGTTCACAGTCGTCGACCTCCAGCAGAACGAACGTGCCCTCGCGGGATCGCGGGCACGGGGTCGGGGGGAGCCTATCGGGCCCGCTCCGGGGGCGCCCGGAGGGAAGGTCCCGCCCCGGCGAGTCCCCCTCCGGCGCCCGTCGTTCAGGTCGCCGTCCGGCCTGCCGATCAGTAGGGGAGCGGCCGAGTGACCGGAGGAGGGGATGTGCGGACAGGGCTGGCTTTCGACGACGTCCTGGCCGCGGCCCAGGCCGGCGCTGCCTGGGCGTTCGAGGTCCTCTACCGCGATCTCTCGCCGTCCGTCACCGGGTATCTGCGGTTGCACGGCGCCGCCGAGCCCGACGACCTGGCCAGCGAGACCTTCATCGGTGTCTTCACCGGGCTGGCCGGGTTCTCCGGCGACGAGGCTGCCCTGCGCGCGTGGGTCTTCACCATCGCCCACCGCCGTCTGGTCGACGACTGGCGGCGCCGCAGCCGCCGGCCCCAGGTCACCGACGACGCGGGCGACCTCACCGAGCACCTGGGCGGCAACGTGGAGGACGACGTCCTCGTGCGCGTCGGCGCGGACGACGTCTCGCGCCTGTGCGGCCTGCTGCCCGACGACCAGCGCGCCGTCGTGCTGATGCGGATCCTGGCCGACCTGACCGTGGAGCAGGTCGCCGCGGCCATGGACCGGTCGGTGGCGTCGGTGAAGGCACTCCAGCGCCGCGGTCTCCGGGCGCTCCGGGCCGAGTTGGAGAACCCCGCCGCGAAGCCGGTCGAAAAAAGATCCAGGAACGCGAACCCTTTTGCGGGACTCCGGCGATGACGTGGGTGAGATGACCACAGCAGCTGACGACTTCGCCGTCGAGGAGGCCTTCGAGGCCTACCTCGCCGGCCGGTCCGTGCCGGAGGTGGGGGCCGGTCTGGCCGCCTTCGCCGGTGCGGTCCGGGCGACGGCTACCGAGCCGGGGCGGCCCAGCGCCGCCCTCGCCGAGCTGCTGGCCACCGGTCTTCTCGTCGACCAGCCCGCGCCGTCCGTACGGACGGCCAAGAAACGACGGAGACGTCCCATGTGGTTCTTCAGCGCCATCATCGCCAAGATCGCGTCCGCCGGAGCCGTGGCTCAGGCCGCGACCGGGGCCGGCATCGTGCTGGTGGGCTTCACCGGCGCCGGTGCGGCCGGGGCGCTCCCCACGCCCGTGCAGCACAGCTTCGCGACGGTGGTCGACAGCATCACCCCGCTGACCGCCCCGGGCGGCACGGACACCGCGACCGGAACGGGTGCGGCCGACTCGACGGCGCCGACCACCGACCCCGCCGACCCGACGATCGTCACGACCACCGGCAGCACGGACGGCAGCGGCGCGGCCGAGCCGACCGGGACGACCGCCCCGGCCACCCCCACGTCGGACGCCCCGAACGCCTTCGGCAAGAAGGTCAGCGAGGACGCCAAGGACGGCGGCGTCGACGGCCAGCAGGTGAGCAGCTGGGCCCACGAGCGCAACGACGCCCGCAAGCACGGGTCCGACTCGACCGCCGCGGTGACCGAGGCGCCGAGGACCGACGGCTCCCACGAGTCCGACGCCTCCGCGACCGACGGGGAGTCCTCCGCCCGCCAGTCGTCCGACCGTCAGTCCTCCGACGGTCAGTCCTCGACCGGGTCGACCGGCGACCGCACCGGCGGCGAGCGCGACGGCGGCCACGGCCACCACTGAGCACGGACCGGCGGGAAGCGCCGGAGCACGACAGGAGGGGCCGCCGTCAGCTGACGGCGGCCCCTCCTGCGATCAGCAGCACCACGTCGACGACGGTCAGCAGCATCACGGCGGGGAACGCGGCCCGGCGGAAGCGCGGTGTACCCGCAAGGGCGGCGACGACCACGGCGGGCACCGCCATGCCGAGCCCCACCCAGGCGGCGTCCGTCGGGGGTCCCGGTGGTCCCAGCACCAGGGCGAGCGAGGCGCCGCCGAGCAGCAGGGCGCCCAGCAGGGCCGAGAGCCGGGCGCCCAGCCGGTGCGGCAGGCCCCGGACGCCGGTCGCCAGGTCGTCCTCGAGGTCGGGGGCCACGTTGGCCAGATGTGCCGCGGCGCCGAGCGCGGCACCGGCGCCCACGAGCCACCACGGGGCCGTCGGAGCGCCCGGGGCGGCCGCGACGACGCCGGCCGGCAGCGCGCCGAAGCCGGTGACGTAGGGGAGCGGTGAGAACACGGTGCGTTTCAGTCCGGCGTTGTACGCCCACCCGGAGGCGACCAGCACGAGCAGCAGGATGCCCGGGACGGCGCCGAGCGCCAGCGACAGGACGGCCGCCGCGGCAGCCGCGATCAGTGCCGCCGTCCGCAGGGTGACGGGCGTCACCGCCCCCTGGACGACGGGCTTGTCCGTGCGCGCCACCGCGCGGTCGCGGTCGGCGTCGAGCCAGTCATTGCTCCAGCCGATGGACGCCTGACCTGCGAGAACAGCGACGCAGAGCAGGACGGTGCGGCCTCCGGGCACTCCGGCGGCGGTCGCGAGCAGGGTCGCCACGGCCGTCACCGCCACCGTCGGGCCGAGGTGGGTGGCGAGCGCCAGAGCGCGCGCGGCCACGGTCCAGCGGGGGCGCGCAGGCACACCAGCCACGCTCTGTCAACCCCTCACTCGTGGTCAGGCAGCGCTCTGACCTGCAGATTTACAGCTCCGCTCGGATCCGTTCGCCAGTCTGCCGTGGTAACCTTGGGTCAGCGAAAGGGGTCACATCCACATGGGCTTCACTGTCGGCGAGACCGTCGTCTACCCGCACCACGGTGCCGCGCTGATCGAGGCGATCGAGCAGCGGACCATCAAGGGCGTCGAGAAGGCCTACCTCGTGCTGAAGGTCGCTCAGGGCGACCTGACCGTGCGCGTGCCGGCCGACAACGCAGAGATCGTCGGCGTCCGCGACGTCGTCGGCCAGGAGGGCCTGAACAAGGTCTTCGAGGTGCTGCGCGCGCCGCACACCGAGGAGCCGACCAACTGGTCGCGCCGCTACAAGGCCAACCTCGAGAAGCTGGCCTCCGGCGACGTGAACAAGGTCGCCGAGGTCGTGCGCGATCTCTGGCGTCGTGACAAGGACCGCGGCCTGTCCGCCGGCGAGAAGCGCATGCTCTCGAAGGCGCGCCAGATCCTGGTCAGCGAGCTCGCGCTCGCCGAGGGCACCAACGAGGACAAGGCCGAGATCCTCCTCGACGAGGTCCTGGCTTCCTGAGCTCGCAGCTCGACCGTTCTCTCCCGACCACTCCCGTGCACGCTGTCGGCATCGTCGCAGCGGCCGGGAGTGGTCTGCGTCTGGGGTCCGATCGCCCGAAGGCGCTGGTCCCGCTGGCCGGCCGGCCCCTCGTCCGCTGGGCCGTCGACGGGCTCCTCGCCGGGGGGGTGGCCGAGGTGATCGTCGCCGTCCCCGCGGCCGAGCGGACCGCCTTCGCGGCCGCGCTGCCGGCGGGCGTCCGCCTCGTCGACGGTGGGGCGACCCGCACCGCGTCGGTCCGCGCCGGGCTCGCCGCCGCGGGTGAGCACGCCGACGCCGTCCTGGTGCACGACGCCGCCCGCCCGCTCACCCCACCCGACGTCATCGCTCGGGTGCTGGCCGCGCTGGCCGCCGGGGTCCCGGCGGTCGTCCCTGTGCTGCCGGTCGTCGACACCACGGTCGTGGTCGACGGCGCCGGAGTGATCACCGACGCCGTCCCGAGGGCCCCGCTGCGCCGGGTGCAGACCCCCCAGGGATTCGACCGGCGGACCCTCGTCGCCGCCTACGACGCCCTCCCCGCCGGTGCCGAGCTGACCGACGACGCCGCCGTCGTCCGCGCCGCCGGGGTGCCGGTTGCCACCGTCGCCGGTGACGAGCGCGCCGGCAAGATCACGGTGGCGCACGATCTCGCCCTCGCCGAATTGCAGGTGCAGCGATGACCCAGCCGCTGCCACGCGTCGGCGTCGGCACCGACGTGCACCCGATCGAGCCGGGCCGCGCCTGCCACCTGGCCGGGCTGGAGTGGCCGGGGGTCGACGGCTGCGCCGGGCATTCCGACGGCGACGTCGTCGCCCATGCGCTGACCGACGCACTCCTCTCGGCCGCGGGACTGGGCGACATCGGAGGCCTGCTCGGCACCGACGACCCGCGCTGGGCGGGCGCCCGCGGGGTCGCCGTCCTCGAGCGCGTCCGGGAGGTGCTCGAGACGGCCGGCTGGGTGATCGGCAACGCGGCGGTCCAGCTGGTCGGTACCACCCCGAAGCTCGGTCCCCGGCGGGCGGAGGCCGAGGCGGCGCTGTCGGCGGCCCTGGGCGCACCGGTCAGCGTCACGGCCACGACCACCGACGGGCTGGGGCTCACCGGCCGCGGCGAGGGGCGGGCCGCCGTGGCGACCGCGCTGGTGGCGCGCGCGGCGTCCGTACACTCGCCGCAGTGAGCCTCCGCCTCTACGACTCGGCCGCCCGCGCGGTCCGTGACTTCACGCCCCTGCGTGCCGGGCAGGCCTCCGTCTACGTCTGCGGTCTCACCGTCCAGGGCCCGCCGCACGTGGGTCACGTGCGCGCCGCGCTCGCGTTCGACATCCTCCGTCGCTGGCTGACCGTCGGCGGCGTCGACGTCACCTACGTCCGCAACGTCACCGACATCGACGACAAGATCCTGACGAAGGCGGCCGCCCATGGCGTGCCGTGGTGGGCCTGGGCCTACGAGAACGAGCGCGCCTGCACGCGGGCCTACGACGTCCTCGGTGTGCTGCCCCCCACCTACGAGCCGCGGGCGACCGGCCACGTGCCCGACATGGTCGCGCTCATGCGGCGGCTGATCGACCGTGGGCACGCCTACGCCGTCGACGGCGACGTCTACTTCGACGTCCGGTCGTTCCCCGAGTACGGGGCCCTGACCGGGCAGAAGCTCGGCGACCTGCAGCCGGCCGCCGACACCGAGACCGACGAACGCAAGCGCGACCCCCGCGACTTCGCGCTCTGGAAGGCGCACAAGGACGGCGAGCCCGAGACCGCCTCGTGGCCGACCCCCTGGGGTCGTGGCCGGCCGGGCTGGCACCTGGAGTGCTCGGCGATGGCCGAGCGCTACCTCGGGCCCGAGTTCGACATCCACGGCGGCGGCCTCGACCTGCGCTTCCCGCACCACGAGAACGAGCAGGCGCAGTCCCGGGCGGCCGGTGACGGCTTCGCGCAGTACTGGCTGCACAACGGCTGGGTGACCCTCGGCGGCGAGAAGATGAGCAAGTCGCTGGGCAACACCGCGCTCGTCGACGAGGTCGTCACCCGCGTGCGCCCGGTCGAGCTGCGCTACTACCTGGTCGCGCCGCACTACCGGTCGACGATCGAGTTCACCGACGACGCGCTGGCCGAGGCCGGGGTCGCCTACCGGCGGCTCGAGTCCTTCGTCCGGCGGGCGGCCGAGCGGGTGGGTGCCGACGCCGGAACGCCGGTGCTCTGCGCCGACTTCACCAACGCCCTCGACGACGACCTGGGCACCCCGGCCGCGATCGCCGCGGTGCACGAGATGGTCCGCGAGGGCAACACGGCGCTGGCCGGGGGCGACGACCGAGCGGTCGCCGGGATCCTCGGCTCGGTGCGGGCGATGCTCGGCGTCCTCGGCCTCGACCCACTCGACCCGCGCTGGGCCGGGCGCAGCGACGAACGGCTGACCCAGGCGACCGACGGGCTCGTCCTCCTGGCCCTGGAGCAGCGTTCGGCCGCCCGCGCCCGCAAGGACTTCGCAGCTGCCGACGCGATCCGCGACCAGCTCACCGCCCTCGGCGTCACCGTCGAGGACACCCCCCAGGGACCCAGATGGGAGCTGACCCGCTGATGGCCGGCAACAGCCAGCGCCGCGGCCGCACGACAGGTGCGGGCAAGAAGACAGCCACTGCCGGAACCGGCGGCAAGAACCGCCGCTCCCTGGCCGGCCGGGGCGCGACGCCACCGGCCGAGGCCAGGCCCGGCCACCCGGCGCAGCGCCGGGCCGCCGCCGATCAGCGGGCCCGAGCCGACCGGGCGCGCGCCCGGCAGCGCGCCGAGGAGACCCCGGAGCTGCTGCTCGGCCGCAATCCGGTGGTCGAGGCGCTGCGGGCGAGGATCCCCGCCACGTCCCTCTACGTGGTCACCGGCGACACCGGCCGGGCCACCGACGAGCGGATCGCCGAGGCGCTCGCACTCGCCGCCGACCGCGGGCTCCCGCTGCTCGAGGTCGGCAAGGCGGAGTTCGATCGGATGTCCCAGGGCGCGCTGCACCAGGGCATCGGGCTCCAGGTGCCGCCCTACGACTACGCCCACCCCGACGACCTGCTCGACGTCGCACGGAACTCGGGGCGCGCCCCGCTGATCGTCGCGATGGACGGCGTCACCGATCCGCGCAACCTCGGGGCCGTCGTCCGGTCCGCCGCGGCCTTCGACGCCCACGGGGTCGTCGTCCCGCAGCGGCGGGCGGTCGGCATGACCGCCTCGGCCTGGCGCACCAGCGCCGGCGCCGCGGCCAGGATCCGGGTCGCGCGGGCCGTGAACCTCGCGCGGGCGCTCGCCTCGTACCAGGACGCCGGGCTGCAGACGGTCGGCCTGGCCGGCGACGGCGACGTCGACCTGCACGACTACGACGGCTTCGCCGACCCGGTCGCGCTCGTGGTCGGCGCCGAGGGCACCGGGCTGTCGCGGCTGGTCCGCGAGAAGTGCGACGTCGTCGTCCGGATCCCGATCGCCAAGGCGACGGAGTCGCTCAACGTGAGCGTCGCCGCGGGCATCGCGCTGTACGTGGCGGGCGCAGCCCGCCGCTGACCCCCGCGATGGAGTCGCTCGAGCGTGGAAACCGTCACCGAGCGACTCCATCAGCCCAGTAGTTGCGCCACCGTGTAGATCACGAGGCCGGCCAGGCCGCCGACGACGGTGCCGTTGACCCGGATCCACTGCAGGTCCCGGCCGACCTGCAGCTCGATCCGGTTGCTCGTCTCCTCGGTGTCCCAGCGCGCAACGGTGCTGCCCACCAGGTCGGCGATGTCGGCGGAGAACCGTTCCACGAGGTAGCCCGCCATGCTGTGCGTGTGCCGCTGGACGAGCTCGCGCACGGTCGGATCGGTGCGGAGCAGCCGCGAGCCGTCGAGGATGAACCCGGTCAGCCGGGCCCGGAGCTCGGAGTCGGGATCCGCGGCGGCTGCCAGCGCGGCGTTCTTCGCGTTGGTCCACAGCGACCCTGACCACGCGCGCACCGCCGGGTGCTCGAGCAGCTCCTTCTTCAGCTCCTCCATGCGGGCCGCCGTCGACGGATCAGTGCGCAGGGCGTGCACGTAGGCGCGCAGCCGGGTGTCGTAGGCGCGGCGCAGCTCGTGCCGGGGGTCGGCCCCGACCTCGTCGAGGAAGCGCTGCAGGCCGGCGAAGACCCGGTCGAACACCCGGTCGTCGACCCAGTCGGGCACCCATGCCGGCGAGGCGTCACCCAGCTGGGCGCGGAAGACGAGCCGGTTGTCCTCGAGGAAGCGGGCCAGCCCGCGCAGCGCCGCCGACAGCACCTCCTGGTGGCGGTCGCCGTCGACCACCAGTTCCAGCGCCCGGGCCACGATCGGGGCTGCCGGGGTCGCGTGCAGCTTGCGGTCGACGAGCCCTGCGACCGCGGGCTCGAGGTCGTCGTCCCGGAGCAGCTCGGTGAGCGCGGTGAACACCGCTGCCGCGTCGCCGGCCAGCCGCTCCGCACGGCCCGGTGCGGCGAGGAAGCCGCCGAGCCGGCCCGGGACGTCGATGGTGCCGAGCTTCTCCTCCACGACGGCGCGGGTCAGGAAGTTCTCCTGGACGAAGGTGCCCAGGCTCGCCCCGATCTGGTCCTTCTTGCGCGGGATGATCGCGGTGTGCGGGATCGGCAGCCCGAGCGGGTGCCGGAACAGCGCGGTGACGGCGAACCAGTCGGCGAGGGCGCCGACCATCGAGGCCTCGGCCGTGGCGCGGACGTAGCCGACCCAGGCGCCGGCGTCCCGCCCGAACAGCACGCAGGCGAGGAAGACGGCGGCGGCCAGCGCGAACAGGCCGGTGGCCAGCCGCTTCATGCGGGCGAGGTCGCGGCCGCGCTGCGAGTCGTCGAGGGAGATGGCCAGGGGGGCGGTCGGTCCGGATGCCGGCACCAGCCCAGGTTAGGGACCTTCCGGGCCGGTCCGCCCGCCGGTGTCGGCCGGAGACGACCGAACCCCGGCACCGCGGTGGCGGTGCCGGGGTCCGGGCCGATCGATCTGCCCGTTCAGCTCCCGGAGCCGAGGGTCACGGCGACACTCTGGGTGGCCTGCCCGCGACGGATCTTCAGCGTGATCTTGTCGCCGGGGGACTGGCTGCGGATCGCAGCGGTGAGCTCCGTGGAGGAGGTCACCGGCCGGTCGCCGACGGCGGTGATGACGTCGCCCGGCTGCAGGCCCGCCTTCTCGGCCCCGCCGCCACTGACGACCTGGACGATCTGGGCGCCCGTGCCGACCTCGGAGTTGGTGCCGTCGGCCGCCGTCCGGGCGCTGACCCCGAGCACGGCGTGGCTCGCCTTGCCGTCCTTGATGATCTCGGTGGCGATGCGCTGGGCCGTGCGACTCGGGATGGCGAAGCCCACGCCGATGTTGCCGCTCTGCGAGGAGCCCTGACCGAAGCCGCCTGAGGCGACGGTGGCGATGGCGGTGTTGATGCCGATGACCTCACCCGCCGCGTTGACCAGCGCGCCACCGGAGTTGCCCGGGTTGATCGCCGCGTCGGTCTGGATGGCGTCGAGCACCGTGGCGTCGTTCTGCGTCGAGCCGGTCGTGACGGCCCGTCCGGTGGCGCTGACGATGCCGTCGGTCACCGTGTTCGACAGGCCCAGCGGGGCGCCGATGGCGACAGCGAGGTCGCCGACCTGCACCTTGGTCGAGTCGGCGAACGTCGCCGGGGTCATGTTGTGGGCGCCGTCCAGCTTGACCACGGCGAGGTCGGACGACGGGTCGGTGCCGACCACGGAGGCGTTGTAGAGCGTCCCGTCGGCGGTGCGCACCTGCACGGTGCCGGTGCCCGACCCCTCGAGGGTGACGACGTGGTTGTTGGTGAGCACGTAGCCGTCGTCGGTGAGGACGACGCCCGAGCCGCTGCCCGCGGTCGAGCCGTTCGCCACGTAGATGGTCACCACGCTGGGGGCGGCCTTGGCGGCGGCGGCGGTCGCGGAGGTCGTCTTGTCGGGGTTCTTGATGACAACGCTCTGCGCCGCCCCCGACGACGCCTGGGTGGTGACGGGCCGGTCGGTGAGGGCCACGACTCCCGCGCCCGCTCCGCCGCCGATCAGGGCGCCGGCGACGAGGCCGGCGATGCCGATCCGCATCCGGCCCGACCGGCGGGGCTCCGGGGCCCCGGGCGAGCCGAACGGGTCGCCGGGACCGCCCGGGTCTCCCGGTCCACCCGGTCCACCCGGCCCACCGGGGGTGGAGCCGTAGCCGCCTCCGTAGCCGCCTCCGTAGCCACTGCCGTAGCCGGTCCCGTAACCCCCGGCGTAGCCGCCGCCCTGCGCGACGGGAGCCGTGCCGTAGCCGCCGGATCCCGGCGCCGGGTAGATCGGCTCCGGCCGGGTCGGTGCCGGGCCCCAGTAGGGCTGCTGCGGATGCTGCACCACGGTGGGCTCCGTCGGCTGCGCCGCGTCGAACGGGGGAGGCGCGGGCTGAGCAGATCCGGGCTGGGGCGGACCCGGCTGCGCCGGCGACCCGGGGACGGGCCCGCCGTGCGGGGTCTCTGCGGCGCCGTGGCCCGCGGGGGTCGGCTGGTCCTGATCGCTCACTGCTCGTGTCCTCCCAACGCCTGGCCGTCCGGCTGTGGCGATGGGACCACTGTGCGTCCTCGCACTTGGCCGGCGCTGGAGGTCAGCTGTGAGATTCCTGGACGTCGCGCCGATCAGCCGGTGGCGACGATCTCCTCCCGCTCCTCCAGGTCGGCGCGCTGCGCGGGCGGCACGAGCGCCATGGGGGAGGTGCAGTGCCGCAGCAGCCAGCGGTGCTGGCCGTCGAGCGAGCGGTGCAGCATCGAGCCCTGGCCGGCGCTGAGCACGACCAGCGGTGAGGGGCAGGCGGCCGTGAGCACCTGGCTGGCCGAGGCCCCGGGCATGTCGGTGCCCCGGACCTCGACGTCCGGCAGCCGCCGTGCCCACTCCGCGGAGTCGTCGGCCTCCTCGGCGCCGCCGGAACGGGGCGCGCCGAGGCGCAGCAGGAGGAGGGGCACGCCGGCGGCGCGGGCGGCGTCGGCGGCGAAGAGGGTGACGGGCTCGTCGTCCTCCGCGCTGCCGAAGCCCAGCACCGCCACCACCGGACGGGCCGCGTCCGAGCGGCCGCGCGGCCGCGGGACGACGACGACCGGCTGCGGCGAGCGCGCGCCCACGCGCAGCGCCACGGGTGCGAGGACCATCTCGTCGGCGGCCCCGGTGGTGGAGCTGCCCAGGACGATGAGCTGGGCGGCGGCGCCGGCGTCCAGCAGGGCGGCCGCGGCGTCCCCCGGCACGATCTCGGTGGACGCGGTGACCTCGTGCTCGGTGTGCCGGGCCACGGTGAAGGCCTTCGCCGTGATCCGGCGGGCCCGGGGCAGCTCGGGTGACGGCGTACCCGCCTCGTCCGGGTGCCCGAGGTAGTCGGCGGCGTGCACGATCCGCAGCGGCGCATTCCGGCGGACGGCCTCGTGCGCCGCCCAGCGCACCGCCCCGAGCGCGCAGTCGCTGCCGTCCACGCCGACCACGATCTCGCGCGCGTCCGGCGCCGGGGTGGGAGACATCGACACGGTGCACCTCCGCAGAACAGCTCGTCCGTCCCGCCTCCGAGCGTCCTCGCGCGCGGGGTGTGACTCAAGTGCCTAGGTCGTGCAGAGGAAGTGCGGGGGTCCCATGTGCATCCGGCCGAGGATTGGGTAGGAGGCCTTCCGACGGACGGTGCCAGCCGGCGGGGGCGGACGGCGGCGAGACCACCGGGCGTCCCCCCGTTTTCGGCGCTCCAGGAGGCTGCCTGTGTCCATGCGAGGCCCACTCGCCCGTGTCCTGCTCGGCCTCGGCATCGTGCTCGCCGGCATCGTCGCGGTGGTCGGCGCCCTCGAGCTCCGCGGCTCGGCGTTGATCGTCGTCGGCATCGCCGGCGTGCTGGCGGCCTGCATGGCCGCGGGCATCGTGCGGGAGGCGCCGGGCGCCCACCGCCGCAGGACGCTGGAGGCCGCGGCGCAGGCGGGTGGCGGAACGGTGGCCACGATCCTCGTGCTCACCGGCATCTCGGTGCTGGCCGGTGGCGTGGTCGCCACGATCGTCGGTGCCGTGGCGATCACCGCGGGCGTGGTGATCGCGCTGGTGCGGGGCCGGCGGTCGGAACGGTCCGGGGCCCGGACGGTGCTGATGACCGGTCAGCTGCCGCCGGTGTCGGCGCTGACCACCTCGGCGCTGGGCCAGGAGTGGGTGCGCACCTCGGCGCTGCTGGGCCGTCCCCTGGCCGCCGACGCGCTGGCCGCGGTGGTCCGGCGGCGCGAGGAGACGATCGACGAACTGGAACGGCGCGACCCCCTCGGCTTCCGGCGATGGCTGGCCGCCGGCTCCTGGACCGACAACGACCCCGCGGGTTACGTGCAGGACGACCGGACGGCGGGCACCGACGCGGCGTGAGGCTCAGTCCTGCCCACCGGTGAATGCCGACCGGTCGAAGCCCTTGGCGATCAGCCACACCGCCAGCACCATCTCCTGCACGGCGATGGGGAGCGCGAGCACGACCTGGGTCGCCGACAGCGCGCCGATCGCACCGAAGAGCACCAGCACGGCGGCGACCATCAGCAGCGCCGCGCCGGCGAGGCCCCACAGCGACAGCCAGGCCGGGATCAACCTGCTCCGGTAGAAGGCCAGGTAGTACAGGCCGCCACCGATGCTGAAGGCCATCAGCATCCCGGTGTCGCCCATCCAGTGGTACTGGGCCAGCATCGTGCGACCCAGGGGCGCGTACGTCTGGCCGCCGGGGGAGCCCGCGTCGACGAAGTCCCCGCTCAGCGTCGACAGCGACAGCAGCACCGTCATGCCCACCGCGTAAAGCACTCCCTCGATGACCCGGAAACCGACGGCGCCGAGGGCCAGACCGGCGCCGAATTTCCGCAGGACCGGGTACAACGCGATCGCGATGCCGGGCGCCGCGAAGGCCGCGATGTAGCCGAGCAGCACGCCGGTAGCGACCTGGCCCTGGTGGTGGGCGGCGGCGGTGAGGTTGTCGGAGCCGGTCACGGGCGCCAGGAACGGCCCGCTGAGCAGGCTCGCCGCCGTCGCCACGATGAACAGCACCCCGGCGACGAGGGCGTTCGTCCTCCCCGGCGCCGCAGATTCCACTGCTCCTCCCGGCTGCCGGACGGCTGAACGGTCTCCCGTGACTGCCACTGCACCCACCTCCTCGACCCCGCGGACGATCTCGACACACGGTGCGACCGGCAGTTCCGGGTCGGCAGAGGCTTGGGGCAGGTCGTGCGCGGCACAAGGACCTCAGGCCGTGGGAGCCGTCGCCGTCCCGGACGCCGGACCGTCCACGCGCCGACCACTGCGGGGAGGTTCCCCCGCCGGGTCCCTAGACTCGTCCCGGGGCTTGTCCCATGTCCCGCCGGCGTGGCGCAATTGGTAGCGCACTCGACTTGTAATCGAGCGGTTAGGGGTTCGAGTCCCCTCGTCGGCTCTCAG
>DASYGS010000073.1:0-2006 GCA_035999465.1 Blastococcus sp.
ACCAGTCCGGCCAGCCGCCCCCTTCGCCGTCCGGTCGGCGTATGGCGACCGCGACCCGGTCGACGGCTGGCGGGATGAGGCCCAGCTTGCCGCGGATCCGGTCCGCGCGGGCGTCGGGGGCGCCGCTGCCGTCCTCCTCGGGCGTCTGGGAGGTGACGTACAGATCGAGGAGCACGGTCCGGCCCGCCGGGATCGCCTGGATCAGCTGCGGCAGGTCGGTCGCGGCCGCGCTCTCCGCGCCGTCGGCCACGGTGGCGACGATGAGGTACTCGTGCCCGTCATGCGCGTACTCCGCCGTCACCAGCGGGCGGCCGCTCCGCTCGGTGACCTGGACGTTCCGCAGCGCCCTGATCCGGTAGTACCGCCGCGTCATCACCTCGAGCATGACCTGGGCGTGCCGCTCGGTGAAGATGCCGAGGATCGGCTCGCCCGAGGCGACCATGGCGTCGATCTGAACCGCCCTGGCCGCCGGGTCCGGCGAGAGCCGGTCCAGTTCGGCGCGCACCTGCTGCTGGCCCCTGGCCCGTTCGGCGTTGATCAGCGGGGCGTCGAAGCAGCGGTAGCGGACCTGCCTGGCTAGGTCGCCGACACCCGGGTGGCGCACCTGAGTGGCCGAGACCAGCTGGTCGAGCGTCCGCCGGTAGTCGTCCCGGCCCTCACCGGGCAGCGATTCGGGGTGGTGCAGCCGCCACTGCAGCAGCTCCGACACGACCGGCACGTACGTGGCGGCCCGGCGGCGGGCGAGGAAGATCCGGTAGAGCGCCGGGTCCAGGCCGGGCGACGGTTCCAGGCCGTCGACGCCGTAGTGGGCCAGGGTCCGGCGCAGCTTGATCCGGAACGACTCCGGCAGGCCCTCCGCGTCGGCGTCCCGGGAGCGCAGGTAGGCGTGCATGTACTCTTGCGGGTTGCGGGCGGCCTCGGCGTCGACCGCGGCCTCGTCGTCGGCTTGCGACTCGCCCGGTACCCGGCGGCTGCGCCACAGCGCGGACACATCGGCGAAGATCTGCAGGATCTTGGCTTCGCCGGCCAGCAGCCGGGGGTCGTCGGCGGGCAGTTCGGCCCGCGCCGCGGCCAGCCGCTGCAGCTGGCGCCCGGCCTCGGCCTCGTCGACGTCGAAGCCGAGCATCAGGGCGCGCAGCGCCACCAGCGCATCCGCTGCCACGGTGGCGGGGTCCTCGTCGCCCGCGGCTTCTCCGCCCAGCCCGCCTAGGTCGGCACGGACCCTTGACGCGCCTTCCTTCGCCGCTTCCGTCTGCGCTTCCTCGTCCGCCGCGGGCTCGATCCGCAGCAGCTTGGCGCCACTCTCTACCTGCGTGTTGACGTCGGCGAGCACCTCGGCGACCCGGCCGGAAGCCGGGGCGCGCAGCGAGGTTTCCAGCTTCATGCTCTCCACCACGGCCACCACGTCGCCCTCGGCGACCTCGTCCCCGGCCGCGACCGAGATGGCCACCACCATGGCCGGGGCCGGGGCGCGGACCAGGCCGGCCTCGCCGCCGGAGATCCGGTGCACCGTGCCGTCCACCTCGACGAGGTAGTCGGGGCCCTGCGCGACCGAGAGCACGTCGAAGGTCTGGCCGCCGACGGCCAGCCGGATCTCGAACCGGCCGGCCCGGTCGACGTCGACTTCGACCGAACGGCCGTCGAGCCCGACGTGGTACCGCACGGGGCGGCACCGGGACACGGAGAGCCGGTAGGCCTCACCGCCCACCCGGACGTCAACCTGGTGCCTGGTTTCGTGCCCGACCTCGGGGCGCCCGCGCTCGGCCGAGGTGAACAGCCGGTCCTGCTGGCGCCGCTCGTGTGCCTCGTAGGCTTCGAACGCGGTGGCCAGCAGGGCCACGTCGACCCGCAGCGGCGGCGCGTAACCCTCGGCCATCATCGTGTCCAGCCAGGTCGTGTCGATCTCGCCGCGGACGAACTCGGGCCGGTCGAGCAGGTCGAGCAGGAACGCCTTGCTGGTCGTGCCGCCCTGGATGACCGTGCTGGTCTGCCGGATCGCGCGGGCG
>DASYGS010000104.1:0-52418 GCA_035999465.1 Blastococcus sp.
GTCCATGCGTTTCACCAGCATGTTCTCCACCGTGGAGGCGACCGCGCACTGCGACCTCCCCTGCGGCGTCTACGACCCGGCCCAGGCCCGCATCGAGGCCGAGTCCGTGAAGGCCATCCAGGAGAAGTACCAGGGCAACGAGGACCCGGTCTTCCGCACCCGCGCCATCCTGATCAAGGAGCAGCGGGCCGAGCTGGTCAAGCACCACCTGTGGGTGCTGTGGACCGACTACTTCAAGCCCCCGCACTTCGAGAAGTACCCGCAGCTGCACGAGCTGTTCAACAAGGCCACGAAGCAGGCCGGCGCGGCCGGTGGCAAGGGCAGCATGGACCCGGCCGAGGGCCAGAAGCTGCTCGACCTGATCGCCGAGATCGACAAGATCTTCTGGGAGACCAAGGCCGCTTCCTGATCTCCTTGCACCGCCGTCGCGGCGCCTGCAGGCGGGGACACCCGTCGGCAGGCGCCGCGATTCTCGTTGCGTTCATGCCGGCGACCACGTCCCGGTACCGTTCGTCCACGATGCGCATCGACCCGGCCGGGTGGCCCTTCATCACCGGACCCCTCGCTCCCGCGGCCGTACTCGCGGCGGCGGGCCGCGCCACCGGCCGTCGGGGGCTCCGGTTCGCGGCCTGGCCGCTGCTCGGGCTGTCGGCCTACATGACCCTGTTCTTCCGCGACCCCGACCGGCGCTGCGACCGCGCGCCCGTCGATCCCGACGTCGTCCTCTCCCCCGCCGACGGCGTGGTGATGGTCGCGGGCCCGCCGCAGGAGGGCGTCGCCCCGGCCGGCGACTGGCAGCAGGTCAGCGTCTTCCTGTCCGTCGTCGACGTGCACGTCAACCGCTCCCCGTACTCGGGCGAGGTCGTCGAGAGCTCCTACCGCAAGGGCAGCTTCCTGGCCGCCTACCGCAAGGAGTCCGCGCACCGGAACGAGCGGAGCGAGCTGTGGCTGCGGGAGGGCGACCGCACCGTGGTGTTCCGCCAGATCGTCGGCGTCCTGGCCCGTCGCATCGTCACCCGCACCGGGCCCGGGGACCGGCTGGCCACGGGCGAGCGGATGGGCCTGATGAAGTTCGGTTCCCGGATGGACGTGTTCCTGCCCCGCGAGTGCACGCTCGCCGTCACCAAGGGGCAGCGCGTGCGCGGCGGCGAGACCGTCATCGCACGCTGGCCCTCGGCCGGCTGAGGAGATCACGGCCATGCCCCCGACCCGGCGCACCACCACCGTGGAGTTCGTGCGCGGTTCCGTCCGCGGCACCCGCCGCCGGGCGCTCGCGACGCTGCCCAGCCTCTTCACGCTCGGAAACATGCTGTGCGGCTTCGCCGCGATCCTGGTCTCGATCCGCGGCGAGTACCCGCTGGCGGCGGTGCTGATCGGGCTGTCCGTCGTCTTCGACATCACCGACGGCGCGGTCGCGCGCCTGGTCGGCGCGGTCACCCCGTTCGGCCTGCAGTTCGACTCCCTGGCCGACCTGGTCTCCTTCGGCCTGGCCCCGGCGCTGCTGGCCTTCACGCTCTTCTCCGAGGGCCGCGACCAGTGGGACCCGCTCGGCTGGATCGCCTGCTTCCTGTGGGTGGCCTGCGCGGCCATCCGGCTGGCCCGGTTCAACACCACGATCGACCCGACGGCCGACAAGCGGTACTTCGTCGGCATGCCCAGCCCGGGCGCCGCCGGCGTGGTGCTCGCCTCGGTCTTCGCGTTCGGCGACCAGATGCAGGGCCGCGACCGGTTGTGGGTGCTGCTGCCCGTCGTCGTCCCGGCGCTGCTCATGGTCAGCAACATCCGGTTCCGCTCGTTCCGGTCGCTGGTCAGCCCGAAGAGCGGCCGCCCGTACGGGCTGATCGCCATGGCGATCGTGCTGGTGGTCGGGTTCGCGCTGATCCCGGCGATCACCGGGATCGCCGTCGCGTACGGCTACCTGCTCGCGCCGCTCCTGCTGCCCGTCGTCTCGCCCCTGTCCCGGCTGCTGCCGGCCAAGCTCAAGGAGATCCTCTCGTGAGTGTGCGGCCCGTCCGCCCGGACGACGTCCCCGCCGTCGTCGGCCTGGTCCGCGAGCTCGCGGAGTACGAGAAGGCGCTGCACGAGGTGCGGCTGACCGAGGAGCAGCTGACCGGCGTGCTGTTCGGCGACTCCCCCGCGCTGTTCGGCCACGTCGCCGAACAGGACGGCGACGTCGTCGGCATCGCGCTCTGGTTCCTCAACTACTCGACCTGGCGCGGCACCCACGGCGTCTATCTCGAGGACCTGTACGTCCAGCCGCAGCACCGCGGCAGCGGCCTCGGCAAGGAACTGCTGCGCACCCTCGCCGAGGTCTGCGTCGAGCGCGGCTACTCGCGGCTGGAGTGGTCGGTGCTGGACTGGAACGCACCGTCGATCGACTTCTACAAGGCCCACGGCGCGGTGCCGATGGACGGCTGGACGGTCTTCCGGCTCACCGACGACGCCCTGGCGACCTTCGCCGGCGGGACGGGCGCATGACCACCGAGCGCGGCCCGATCGACTGCTGGCTCACCGACATGGACGGCGTCCTCGTCCACGAGGGCGACGCGCTGCCCGGCGCCAAGGAGTTCCTGGAGCGGCTGCTCGAGCGCCGCCGCCGGTTCCTCGTGCTGACGAACAACTCGATCTTCACGCCGCGCGACCTCGCCGCCCGGCTGGTCCGGTCGGGCCTGAACGTGCCCGAGGAGGCCATCTGGACCTCCGCGCTGGCGACGGCGGACTTCCTGCACACCCAGTTGCCCGGCGGCGCGGCCTACGTCATCGGCGAGGCCGGGCTGACCACGGCGCTCCACGAGGTGGGCTACACCCTCACCGACACCGATCCCGACTACGTCGTCCTCGGGGAGACGCGCACCTACTCGTTCGAGGCCATCACGCGGGCGATCCGGCTGATCGGCAGTGGTGCGCGGTTCATCGCCACCAACCCCGACGTCACCGGCCCGTCGCCGGAGGGTCCGCTGCCCGCGACGGGGGCGGTCGCGGCGATGATCACCAAGGCCACCGGCGCCGAGCCCTACTTCGTGGGCAAGCCCAACCCGATGATGTTCCGCAGCGCCATGAACCGGATCGAGGCGCACTCGGAGTCGACCATCATGATCGGCGACCGGATGGACACCGACGTCGTCGCGGGCATCGAGGCCGGCCTGGAGACCGTGCTGGTGCTGTCGGGCTCGACCGCCGCCGCCGACGTGTCCCGGTTCCCGTTCCGGCCCAGCCGGGTCTGCGACTCGATCGCCGACGTCATCGACCTGATCTGAGCCGGCCGGCTCAGCGATCCCAGAACGCGAGCCGGGCCTCGGGCGTGGCCAGCAGGTAGAGCTCGGCGGCCACGAGCACGAGCACCGGGATGCCGAACGCCGGCTGGTGCGCCTGGAAGACCGTCGTGTACGCCAGCGCGCCCAGCAGCAGCTGCAGCACCACCACCGGGCTGCGGGCCCAGCCGGAGACCCGCCAGATGCCGCGGGCGGCCACGGCGAGCACCGCGGCACCCGCACCGACGGCGACCACCTCGGCCAGTGCGCGCGGCAGGCTGTCGGGGGTGCTCGTGACGCTCAGGTAGAGCAGGACCAGCGCACCCACGGCGATCGCCGCCGCCTCCACGCCCACCACGACCGCCGCCCAGCGGACCGCGCGCGGCGCCTCCGGCCGCACCCGTTCCGGCCGCGGCGCCGATGGCGTCGCCGGGGCCCCGAAGAGCCGCTCGCCCCGCCGCCGGGGCCGCTCCCCCGGTGCCGCGTTCGGCCGTGCGCCCGACTCCGTCACGTCCGCGAGATTACGCGGCACGGCCACCCCGCCCGACCATTCCTCCCCGGCTGCGCGGCCGCCCGTGGTTAGCCTGGTGGCCATGCGTGCGCTCGTGGTGGTCAACCCGGCGGCGACGAGCACCACCGCCCGGATGCGCGACGTCCTCCTCGGCGCGCTCGGCAGCGAGCTCAAGGTCGACGTCGCCGAGACCGGCCACCGCGGTCACGCCCGCGAGCTGAGCGCCGGTGCCGCGGCCGACGGGATCGACCTGGTCGTCGCCGTCGGGGGTGACGGCACCGTCAACGAGATCGTCAACGGGATCCTCGAGAAGGGTCCCCGCCCCGAGCTGCCGATGCTCGCCGTCCTCCCGGGCGGGTCCACCAACGTGTTCTCCCGGGCCCTGGGCCGCTCCCGCGACCCGGTGGAGGCGACCGCGGAGATCCTGGAGTCGCTGCGTGCCGGGCGCACGCGGCTGGTGTCCCTCGGCACGGCCCGCGCCTCCGGTACGGACGACGGCCCGGAGTGGACCGACCCCCGCTGGTTCGTGTTCGCGGCGGGCCTCGGCTTCGACGCCGAGGTGATCGCCCGGGTCGAGGCACGGCGCGCGGCCGGCCGCCGCTCCACCGGGGGCCTGTACGTCCGGGAGGCCACCAGCGCCTTCCTGCGGGGCCGCGAGCGCAGGCACCCGGCGCTGACCCTCGAGGTGCCGGGCCGCGCCCCCCTGGAGGACCTGTTCCTCTGCCTGGTCTCCAACGTGAGCCCGTGGACCTATCTCGGCGCGCGCCCGGTGAACCCGAGCCCCGAGGCGTCCTTCGACACCGGCCTCGACGTGTTCGCGATGGGCCGGGTCGGCGCCCTGCGCATGCTCCGCACGCTGTGCCACACCCTGGCCGAGGACCCGGAGCCGCGCGGGCGCCGCGTCCACCGGTGGCACGACCTCGACGAGCTGACGATCAGCGCGAGCCGACCCCTCGGCTGGCAGGTCGACGGCGACCATCTGGGCACCGCCACGGGCCTGCGGGTGCGGCACGTGCCGGCCGCCCTGCGCGTCGTCTCCTGAGCGCGCGTCCAGCCGGACGCGTGGCCGCCTCAGGCACGCCGGATTACGCTTGTCAACGCTCCGCCCCGGCGTGTGGTTCGGTCGAGTGGCGGGCCTAGCACGGGCGTGGTGAGCTTGCTCACGCGGGGTCCGCCGAAGACCTCGATCTGCTTGACAGGCGTTCGTCACGTGAAAACATCGCAGGAAGAACGCAACGCGTCGGTAACAAAGCAAGAAGTCGCCGGGCCACAGCGCTGGGCAACCGGTGTCGGCCCTAGACCGCGGTCCGGACCCGGCGACCGATCACGCACACCGTAGACGACACCGAGGAGAACACCGCCATGGACTGGCGCCACCGCGCCCTCTGCCGCGACGAGGACCCCGAGCTGTTCTTCCCCATCGGGACGACCGGTCCGGCGCTCGTGCAGATCGAGCAGGCCAAGGCCGTCTGCGGCCGCTGCCCGGTCACGGAGGGATGTCTGGACTGGGCGCTGCGCTCGGGCCAGGACTCCGGCGTCTGGGGTGGGCTCTCCGAGGACGAGCGGCGCGCGCTCAAGCGTCGCCAGGCTCGTACCCGGGTGCACACCGCCTGACCCGATCCCCCCGCCGCCCCGGTCCGCCGGGGCAGTACGCACGACCGCTCGCTCGCGAGCACGACCGCCTCGAGGCCGGTCCGGATCTCCCGGACCGGCCTCGCGTCATGTCAGCGCCGGGGCAGGCCCGCTCCCGGGATGGTCAGGACCGCTTCCGTGCCCGGGTGCCCGCCCGTGGCCCCGGGGGCCGGACTGCTCATCGCGAGGGTGCCGCCGAGCTCGCCGACCACCAGGGTGCGCACGATCTGCAGCCCCAGCCCCTCGCTCGCCTCGGGGTCGAAGCCCTCCGGCAGCCCCGTGCCGTTGTCGCGGACGCGGACCACCAGGGCCTCGCCGTCGCGCTCGGCCACCAGCTCGATGCTGCCCGGCTCGCCCTCGGGGAACGCGTGCTCGGAGGCGTTGTGCAGCAGTTCGGTGACGGCCAGGACCAGCGGGGTCGCGGCCGCCGCGGGAAGCTCCCCGAACGAGCCGATCCGCCGGGTACGCGCGGCGGGCCCCACCGAGGTCAGGTCGCCCAGCATCGGCAGCACCTGGTCGAGCACGTCGTCGACGGCGACGACGTCCTCCCGGCTGCCGGCCAGGGTGTCGTGCACGACGGCGATCGACGCCACCCGTCGCACCGACTCCTCCAGCGCCGCCCGCGCCGCGGGCTCGGTCATGCGCCGCGCCTGCAGCCGCAGCAGGGCCGCCACGGTCTGCAGGTTGTTCTTCACCCGGTGGTGGATCTCGCGGATGGTGGCGTCCTTGGTCAGCAGCGCCCGGTCCCGCAGCCGGACGTCGGTGACGTCGCGCACCAGCACCAGGGCGCCGGCCTCCCCACCGGGCGCCACGAGCGGGAGCGCCCGCACGAGCATCGTGGCGCTCCTGCCCTCGACGTCCATGGCGTCGGGGAAGCGGCCCGCCACCGCGGCCGTGATCCCCGCGGCGACCGCCTCGCCCGCCACGCGGTCCGCGGCGACGCGGCGGGTGACCTCGGCCAGCTCGACTCCCCCGAGATCGACCGCGACGCCCAGCCGGCGGTAGGCGGACAGGGCGTTCGGGCTGGCGTAGGTGGTGCGACCGGCACCGTCCAGGCGGAGCAACCCGTCGCCGACGCGCGGGCTCATCTCGGCGTCCTGCGGCTTCTGCGGCGGGAAGGTGCCCGCGGACACCATCAGGCAGAGGTCGGCGGCGATGTCGAGATAGGTGAGCTCGAGGGTCGACGGCGAGCGGGTCACCGCCAGGTTGGTGTCCTTGGCCAGGACGGCGACGACGACGCCGCCGTGCCGCACCGGGATGACCTCGCGCCGCACCGGCGTCGTCCCCGACCAGTCGGGCTCGCCCTCGGTGACCGGACGCCCCTCGCGGTGCGCGACCTCGAACGGCTCGGCCGCGATCCCCTCGACCTCGGTGCCCACCAGGTCGTCGGGGCGGCTGGTCGGAGCGGTGAGCGGCCGCACCTGGGCCACGCACCACCAGGCGCCGGTGGGCAGCGGGACCCACAGCGTGAGGTCGGCGAACGCGAGGTCGGCGAGCAGCTGCCAGTCGGCGACCAGGCGCCGGGAGTGCTCGACCTGGTCGGGTGTGGACGCCGCACCGCGGGTCAGACGCTCCGAGAGACTGCTCATGGTGTGCCGAGCGTAGGGCGGCCGCGCCTAGGCTTCCGGCGTGGTCCCGTCGAACGCCGCGTCGTCCCTCGTCGTCGAGCCTGCCCGGCCCGTCGACCACCCCCGCATCGCCGAGCTGACGGTGCGCACCTACGTCGACGGGGGGCTGGCCCCCGACGAGTACGTCCCGCGGCTGGCCGACGTGGCGGGCCGGGCGGCACAGTCGGAGCTCCTGGTGGCCCGCGCCGGGGACCGCATCGTGGGCAGCGTGGCGCTGGTCCTGTCCGGCGAGTTCGGCGAGGTGACGACGTCGGAGGACGAGGCGGCGTTCCGGATGCTCGTGGTGGACGCCTCCGTGCGGGGCATGGGCATCGGCGAACTGCTGGTGCTCGAGTGCCTGGACCGCGCCCGGGCGGCCGGCAAGCGCCGCATGGTGCTCTCGACCGACCCGCGGATGACCGCGGCGCACCGGCTCTACGAGCGGCTGGGCTTCACCCGCCTGCCCGAGCGGGACTGGTCACCGCTGCCGGGCATCGACCTCCTGGTCTACGCGCGCGAGCTGTAGGTCAGCCGGCGACGACGGTGGCGATGAGGTCGCCCTCCTGGAGCACCTCGCCCTCCACCACGTGCATCTCCTGCACGGTGCCGGCGCGCTCGGTGAGGACGGGGATCTCCATCTTCATCGACTCGAGGATCACCAGGGTGTCCCCCGCCGCGACCTCCGCGCCCGGCTGGACGAGGACCTTCCACACGCTGGAGACCATCTCCGCGTGGATCTCCTCGACCGCCACCTGGCCTCCTCTGACGTGTGCTGCACCGACTGGAGCGATCTCCATCCAAGCACGCGGCAGCGGCATCAGTGGTTCGGCACGGCGCTGTCGGCCGCCAGCCGCCCGAGGACGGCCCGCACCTCGGCACCGTCGTCCGGCACGCCGGCGTCGGGGAGCCCCTCGAGGGCGCCGGACACCGCGCGTGCCGCGGCCGCCGGATCGGGCGCCGCGGCGCTCACCGTGGCCAGCAGGGCGTCGTACCAGCCGTCGAGACGGTCGCCCGGCTCGTAACCGCTGACGGCCACCAGGTCGACGTCCGCGGGGCTGCCCGGGAGCGGTCCGACGCCGGGCAGCCGTCCGGTGACGCGGCCGGCCGTGCCCGGGGGCAACGTCGACCGCAACTGCGCGACGACGGCGGCCCGGGGAGAAGGCCGGGACGCCGGGTCCGGGCCGTTCGCCCCCGAGGCGCTGTGCAGTGCGAGCTCGACGGCGTCGACACCGTGGGCGCGCTCGAGGACGGCCATGTCCAGGGAGAAGCCGGCGGCGACCTCGGCCAGGGAGCCGTCCGGGGCGATGCCGACCGTCACCAGGCCGCGCCAGCCGATGTCCGCGAGCCGCCGGGCCGCGGGCGGCAGCACCGTCGGGTCGTCGGGCGCCCACGTCGGCGGGGTCCAGGAGACGCGGGCGATGCCCGCCTCGCTGTCGCGGGAGACCGGTGTGGTGAACCGCAGGCCCCCGGCGGTCACCCAGGCCAGGAAGCCCCGCTCGCTGGCCGGCTCCACGCCGTCGCCACCGAGCCGCTCGAGCACGTCGGCGTCGGGGCCGACCCAGATCAGGCCCGCCGCGACGACGGCGGCGGCCAGGCGCGCGTTGCCGGCCAGGGCCGGCGGAACGGGCAGGACGGCGCGGACGCCACTGCGGAGCGCGGCCTCGACGATGCGATCGACGGCGAGGTAGGACTCGGCGGCCGGCGCGGGCCCGAGCAGCACCGCGTCGTCGGCCAGCCGGACGTGCCGGGCGCTGCGTTCGGACTCCGAGTGCACCGCGACGGCCTTCACACCCAGTCGGGTGCACCCCGACACCACCGCGCAGGCGGCCGGCCCTCTGCCCGCCACCAGCACGCTGTCGATCGCCAGCTGAACCACTCGCCTGTTCCTTCCCCCGTCCGGCAGGTCACCGGACTGCCCCGTGAGAGGCTTGCACTGTCAGCTTGGTGGGTCCGGCGGCGCTACGCACATCCCGCGTGGCATCCGCCCGGCCCGCGAGGATCAGGGTCACATCCGGCCCACCGGCACGCGAGAGGAGGGCAGCGAATGTCCAAGCGTGGACGCAAGCGGCGCGCCCGTAAGAAGAACGGCGCCAACCACGGCAAGCGGCCCAACGCCTGAACCCAGGCCAGGGCAGGGGCGGCGCCCCGCCACCGCGTCAGGCGGTGGGGCGCTCCCCCGACCGCTCGACGGTCATCCGCTCGACGCTGACCTGTGTGCCGCCCTCCTCGAAGGAGACACTGGTCAGCTGCAGCTTGATCCGGTCCCGCAGGCCGACCGGCGGCGGGTCACCCCCGCAGCGGCGGCGCACCAGGGCCTTGAACTCCTGCTCGATGCCGAACTGACGCAGGCACGGCGAGCAGTCCTCGAGATGCTCGGCGATCACCGCGCGGCGGTCGTCGTCGGTCTCGTGGTCCAGGAACTCGAACACGTGGGACAGGACGTCGTCGCACGAGTTGATCTCGATCGGCTCACCGGCTCCCTGAGCGTCGTTGCTCATGAGTGGCTCGCCTCCTCCCCGGCTCCGGCACGGACGAAGCCGCGCTCACGGGCGTAATCGGCCAGCAGGTTCTGCAGCCCGCGCCGGCCGCGGTGCAGGCGGGACATCACCGTGCCGATGGGCGTGCCCATGATCTCGGCGATCTCCTTGTAGGCAAACCCCTCGACGTCGGCCAGGTAGACGGCCAGCCGAAAGTCCTCGGGGAGCTGCTGCAGGGCCTCCTTGATGTCGGAGTCCGGCAGGTGGTCCAGCGCCTCGATCTCGGCCGACCGCAGGCCGCTGGAGCTGTGCTCCTCGGCGGCGTAGAGCTGCCAGTCCTGCACCTGGTCGGTGGGGTACTGCTGCGGCTGGCGCTGCTTCTTGCGGTAGCTGTTGATGTAGGTGTTGGTCAGGATCCGGTACAGCCACGCCTTGAGGTTGGTCCCCTCGGCGAACTGGTGGAAGGCCGAGTAGGCCTTCACGAAGGTCTCCTGCACCAGGTCCTCGGCGTCGGCCGGGTTGCGCGTCATGCGCAGCGCGGCCGGATAGAGCTGGTCGAGGAAGGGCAGGGCGTCGCGCTCGAACCGGGCGTCGCGCTCGGCGCGGCTCTCGGCCACCTCGGTACGGCTGCCCCCCTCACGTGCCTCGGGGACCTCCACCGGGGCTGCCGGAACCGGGGTCACCTCGGGGTTCTGGTCCGCGGACTGCTCAGGCACCGACCGTCCTCTCTGGGGCCCCCGGATGCGGGGCGCCGCATCGGTCGATCCTAGCCGCGCGGCGTCGGGGCGGCCGGGTGGCCGTCCGTGCGCGGCCCGTGGACGGGCGTTGGAGACGGTGCTGCTCACGGCCTCTGCAACCGCACCGCGCCCGAGCGGCATTCCCGCACCCGCAACACGCGCCCGATCCGCCGCTACGCTGCGGCGCCGTGGCGGCAACCCCTGCGGTGACGGTGCTGGTGAAGGCGGGTGTCGCCCACACGCTGCACCCCTACGACCCGGAGCACCCCTCCGACCAGGGCCACGGGGAAGCGGCCGTCGCCGCGCTGGGCGCCGATCCGCGCCAGGTGTTCAAGACCCTGGTGGCCCGCGTCGACGGCGTCCTCACCGTCGCCGTCGTCCCGGTGAGCGGCAGCCTCGACCTCAAGGCGCTGGCCGGCGCCGTCGGCGGCCGGAAGGCCGTCATGGCCGATCCCGCCGACGCCGAGCGGACGACGGGCTACATGCTCGGCGGGATCAGCCCGCTGGGCCAGCGCAAGAGCCTGCCGACCGTCGTCGACGACTCGGCGCTCGCGCTCGGCACGGTCCTGGTCAGCGCGGGACGTCGCGGCCTGCAGGTGGAGCTGGCGCCGGCCGACCTGGTACGCCTGACCCGCGCCCGCACCGCGCCGATCGGCCGGTGACACCGGACCGGTGCCTCCCGGGCCATGATCGTCGGATGGACGCCGACGACGAGACGCGCTGGTACGCCGTGAGGTCCCTGTTCCGGGGGCAGACCACGGCGGAGTTCGCACCACCGGACCTCGAGGAGGGCGAGAGCGCCTACGAGGAGCGCATCACGCTGTGGCAGGCCACGTCCTTCGACGAGGCCATCGACCTGGCCGAGGCCGAAGCCACCGAGTACGCCGAGTTCATGGGCGTGGAGTACCTGGCCGACTTCGGTCAGGCCTACGACCTCGCCGACCTCCCGCCGCGGAACGGGACCGAGGTCTTCTCGCTGACCCGGTACAGCCCGTTGCCTCCTCAGCCCTACATCGAGCACTTCTTCGACACGGGCCGCGAACGGCAGCAGTGAGCGCTCAGAAGAGGGCCGGCTGGTCGGCGGGCGCGCTGACCGACTCGGCGCGGGCCAGCAGCTCCGGGCCGTTGTTGGCCACGTTGTTCACCGCCGTGCCGACCGGCCGCAGCTCCAGCGCCTCGACCAGCTCGGGCGGGGTGGGCGCCGCCAGCTCCGCGACGTCCGCGCGCGCCGGGTCGAGCCAGGCCGCCCAGCGGTCCGGCGGCAGCACCAGGGGCATGCGGTCGTGGATCTCGGTGAGCGAGCCGACCGCGGGTTCGGTCACGACCGTGCAGGTGTAGAGCCGGTCGTCGCCCCGGCCCCACACCTCCCAGAGGCCGCCGAACGCCAGCACCGACCCGTCCGACGGGGTGATGAAGTACGGCTGCTTCTTCGGGGAGTCCAGCCGTTTCGCCCACTCGTACCAGCCGTCGGCCGGCACCAGGCAGCGGCGGGACTCGGCCGCCTTGCGGAAGGCCGGCTTGTCGGCCAGTGACTCGACCCGGGCGTTGAGCATCCGGTTGCCGACCGACACGTCCTTCGCCCACGACGGCACCAGCCCCCAGCGGACGGCGCGCAACTCGCGGTGGCCGCCGCCGGTGGGCAGGCCCTCCGCGTCGCGCTCCTTCTTGTACCGGACGATGTAGACGTCCTTCGTGGGCGCGACGTTGTAGTCGGCCTCCAGCGGCGGCTGCCCCTCGGCGCGGACCGCCTCGAACTCGAGCACGAGGTCCTCCGGACGACGGCTGGCGGCGTAGCGACCACACATGCGCGTTTCCTCCCCGGTTCGCAGCCTGTCCCGACTCTAGGTGCGGGCACCGACAACCGGCCGCCCGCGCGCAGGGTGCCCCCGGCGGCGGGGGTCCTGTCGACGTGCCGGCCGGGAACGACGAGGATCACGGGGGTGACCGCGACACAGAACGCATCCACCGAGCACCCGAAGACCGCCAGCGACTCCGGCGCACGCCCGTACGCGACGGTCAACCCCTACACCGGAGAGACCGAGAAGGAGTTCCCCTTCCTCGCGACGAGCGAGATCGACGGCGTCGTCGAGCGCGCCCACGCCGCCTTCCTGGAGTGGCGCCGTCGTCCGGTCGAGGAGCGCGCGCAGATCGTCGGCCGCGCGGCCGAGCTGATGCTCGAGCGGCAGGACGAGTTCGCCGCCCTCGTCACCCGCGAGATGGGCAAGCGCATCCAGGAGGCGGCCGGCGAGGTCCAGCTGGCCGCGAGCATCCTCGACTACTACGCCAAGAACGGCCCGCGCTTCCTCGAGCCGCGGCGGATCGAGGTGCGGCCGGGCGAGGCGATCGTCGAGAACGAGCCGACCGGCGTCATCCTCGCCATCGAGCCGTGGAACTACCCGCTGTACCAGGTCGTCCGGGTGGCCGGCCCGAACCTGGTGCTGGGCAACGCGATCCTGCTCAAGCACGCCGAGCTGAACCCGCAGACCGCCCTGGCCATCGAGAAGTGCTTCTCCGACGCGGGCGTGCCCGAGGGCGTCTACACGAACGTCTTCCTCGCCATCCCCGACGTGGAGCAGGTCATCGCGCACCCGCACGTCGAGGGCGTGACCCTGACCGGCAGCGAGCGCGCCGGCAGCAGCGTCGCCGCCCTCGCCGGCAAGCACCTGAAGAAGTCGGTGCTCGAGCTCGGCGGCAGCGACCCGTTCATCGTGCTCGACACCGAGGACCTCGGGCGCACCGTGAAGGCCGCCACCATGGGCCGGATGCAGAACAGCGGCCAGGCCTGCATCGCGGCCAAGCGGCTGATCGTCACCGAGGACATCTACGAGCCGTTCGTCGAGGGCCTCAAGCAGGCGTTCTCGACCTTCTCCCCGGGTGACCCCAGCGATCCGTCGACGTCCCTGGCCCCGCTGTCGAGCGAGCAGGCGGCCAAGGACCTGCACGCGCAGATCCAGGACGCCGTCGAGAAGGGGGCCACCGTGGTCACCGGCGGCGGCCGCCCCGAGCACGCCGGCGCCTTCGTCGAGCCGACGATCCTCACCGACGTCACCCCGGAGATGCGGGCCTACAGCGAGGAGCTGTTCGGCCCGGCGGCGGTCGTCTACAAGGTGAGCAACGAGGACGAGGCGGTCGAGCTGGCCAACAACAGCCGCTTCGGCCTCGGCGCGGCCGTCTTCTCCAGCGACCTGGACCGGGCGCGTTCGGTGGCCGACCGCATCGAGGCCGGAATGGTCTGGGTCAACCAGCCCACTGGCTCGTCGGCCGACTTGCCCTTCGGCGGCGTCAAGCGCTCGGGCTACGGGCGCGAGCTGTCGGAGCTGGGCATGTTCGAGTTCGCCAACCGCAGGCTGGTGCGCGTCCTGCCCGCGAAGAAGGCGGACAAGCCGCAGGCCGGCTGAGTGCCCGCGGCCCGTGCCGCCGCACGTGCTGCGGCGGCACGGGCTGCCATGCTCCACCGCATGAGGTTCTCGACCACCGTCCTGCTCGGCGGCCGGACGGCCACGGGTCTGATCGTTCCGCCCGAGGTCGTCGAGGCGCTGGGGGCCGGCAAGAAGCCGGCGGTCACGGTGACCGTCGGCGGGCACACCTACCGCAGCTCCGTGGCGGCCCGCGGCGGCCAGTTCCTGATCCCGCTCAGCGCCGAGAACCGGACCGCCGCGGGGGTCGCCGCCGGCGACACCGTCGAGGTGGACGTCGAGCTGGACACCGCACCGCGGGTCGTCGAGGTGCCGGGCGACCTCGCCGCCGCCCTCGACGCCGACCCCGCGGCCCGCGCCCGCTTCGACGCGCTGTCCTACAGCCGCCAGCTGCAGCACGTGCTCGCCGTCGACGGCGCGAAGACCGCCGCCACCCGCGAGCGCCGCGTCGCCGCCGTCGTCACCGCGATGCACGAGGGATGAGCCCGAGCGGTGCAGGGCAGGATGGGCGCGTGACCGAGGTCTGGACGACGCCGTACCCGACGGCACCCGTCGACGCCGTCGTCGCGTTGCCCGGCTCGAAGTCGATCACCGCGCGGGCGCTGATCCTGGCCGCGCTCGCCGCCGGGCCCAGCCGGCTGGTCCGCCCGCTGCGGGCACGGGACACCGACCTGATGGCCGCCGGGCTGCGGGCCCTCGGGGTACGCATCGAGGACGACGGCCCCGACCTCCTCGTCACGCCGGGCCCCCTGCGCGGCCCCGCCGACGTCGACGCCGGCCTGGCCGGCACCGTGCTGCGCTTCCTGCCGCCGGTCGCCGCGCTGGCCGACGGGCCGGTGCGGGTGGACGGCGATCCGCGGCTGCGCGACCGGCCCAACGCCGGCCTGATCGCCGCCCTGCGCGCCCTCGGCGTCGAGATCGACGACGCCGGCCGCGGGCGGGCACCGTTCACCGTGCACGGCACCGGCCGGGTGCGCGGCGGGGCCGTCGACGTCGACGCGAGCGAGTCCTCGCAGATCGTCTCCGGGCTGCTGCTGGCCGCGCCCCGCTTCGACGAGGGGCTCGACCTCCGGCTGACCGGTGGCGTGCCCTCGATGCCGCACGTCGAGATGACCGTGACCACGCTGCGCGAGCACGGCGTCGACGTCGTCGCGACCGACCGGGGGTGGCGGGTCTCCCCCGGGCCGATCGCCGCGCTCGACCGCGTCGTCGAACCCGACCTGTCCAACGCCGCGCCCTTCCTCGCCGCGGCCCTCGTGACCGGCGGCCGGGTGACCGTGCGCGACTGGCCGGAGGTCACCACCCAGCCGGGTGCCCAGCTCGACCGGCTGCTGTCGCAGATGGGTGCCGAGGTGACCCGCGCGCCCGACGGGCTGCAGGTGGCCGGTTCCGGCACGATCCGCCCGCTGGTCGCCGACCTCGGCGACGTGGGCGAGCTGACCCCGGTGCTCGCGGCCCTGTGCGCCCTGGCCGACGGTCCCTCGCGGCTGACCGGCATCGCCCACCTGCGCGGCCACGAGACCGACCGGCTCCAGGCCCTCGACGAGGTGCTGACGGCGATCGGCGCCCGGGTGGAGCAGCTGCCCGACGGCCTGGTCATCGAGCCCGGGCCGCGGCGCCCCGCGCTGCTGGACTCCTACGCCGACCACCGCATGGTGCACGCGGCCGCCGTCCTCGGGCTGGCGATCGAGGGCGTGCGGGCGGGCGACCCGGGCGCGGTGACCAAGACGCTGCCCGACTTCCGCGAGCGATGGGCCGGCCTGCTCGGCGAGCGCGCGGGGGTGGGCAGCTGAGTCCCCGGAGGCACGACAGCCGCTCCGACGAGGACGACGTCCGGACCCGGCCGAACCCGCGCGGCTCGCGGCCGCGCACCCGCACCCGGCCCGCGCACGCCGACGCCGTCGCCGGGCTGGTCGTCGCGGTGGACCGCGGGCGGATGACGGTGCGCGTCGAGGGACCCGACGGGGGGCCGGTCGACGTCACCTCCATGCGCGCGCGGGAGCTCGGCAAGCACGGCGTCGTCGTCGGCGACCGGGTGCGGGTCGTCGGCGACACCAGCGGGCGCACCGACTCCCTCGCCCGGATCGTCACGATCGAGGAGCGGACGACGTCGCTGCGCCGCACGGCCGACGACACCGACCCGACCGAGCGGATCGTCGTCGCCAATGCCGACCTGCTGGTGATCGTCACGGCGGTGACCGACCCGGAGCCGGCCTTCGGCTTCCTCGACCGCTGCCTGGTCGCCGCCTACGCGGGCGGCCTCGAGCCGCTGCTCTGCCTCACCAAGACCGATCTCGCCAGCCCCCAGCCGCTGCTGGACCGCTACGCCGGGCTCGGCCTGGACGCGGTGGCGATCTCGCGGGAGACACCGCTCGACGAGCTGACCGACCGGCTCGTCTGGCACATGAGCGTGCTCGTCGGGCAGTCGGGTGTCGGCAAGTCGACCCTGGTCAACCGGCTGGTGCCCGACGCGTTCCGGGCCACCGGCGACGTGAGCAAGATCGGCAAGGGGCGCCACACGTCGTCGTCGGTGGTGCTCTTCGACCTGCCCGACGGCGGCACCGTGATCGACACCCCGGGCATCCGCTCGTTCGGGCTGGCCCACGTCACTGCCGACGACGTGCTGGCCGCCTTCGACGAGCTCGCCGGGGCCGCGGTCGACTGCCCGCCCGGGTGCGGGCACACCGCCGCCGACCCCAACTGCGCGCTCGACGCGTGGGCGGCCGCGGGGCCACCCGCCCGGGAGCACCAGGTCGCCGCGCTCCGCGTCCTCATCGGGGCCGTCGGCCAGGTCGGCCCCGGCTACTGACCCCCTGTCGTCGAGACCCGGCGGCTCAGACGTCGACGTAACCGCCGCTGCGCCAGTAGACCCCGGCCTCGCGGCTGAGCAGGCCCTCGTCGACCAGGTAGCGGCGCAGCGCGGCCGTGTCGGGGTGCCAGACGGCGAGCAGCGCGTTGACCTCCCGCTCCGGATAGCGCACACCGGGCTCGAAGACCCGCACGAGGTGCTGGAGGACGACGACCCGCTTGCTGTACTGCGACGGGATCGAGACCAGCCGGCCGTCGCGGACGAACGCCGATAGGACGGCATCCTCCGCGGGGTCGTCGGAGAGCGGCTCGGGCGGCGGGGCGGACTCGGCGGCGGCCCGCGCGGCTGCGCCGAACCGCTCGGTGTGCAACGCCAGCGCGTGCCCGTCGCGGTGCACCAGCCCGGCCCGCCCCAGCCGCCGGGCGGCCAGGGCGACGTCCTTGAGCGGCTGCCCGGTCACCTCCGCCACCTCTTCCAGGGTGGCGGCGCCCAGCGCGAGGGCGGCGACCACCTTCAGCCGGGTCTCGTCGGCGAGCAGTCCCACGATCGTCGCGGCGTCCACTCCCCGACCGTAAACGCCCGTCCCGGGGCCCACCTGAACCGACTTCGGCCCGACCCCGGCTAGGTTGGGTGCCCATGACATCCGGCCGGGGCTTTTCCGAAGACATGCGGCTGGCGCACGTACTCGCCGACCAGGCCGACTCGATCAGCCTGGACCGGTTCAAGGCGCAGGATCTGCAGGTCGACACCAAGCCCGATCTCACGCCGGTGACCGACGCCGACCGCGCGGTCGAGGAGATGCTGCGCATCACCCTCAGCCGCGCCCGCACGCGTGACGCCGTGATGGGCGAGGAGTTCGGCACCACCGGGCACGGGTCCCGCCGCTGGGTGCTCGACCCGATCGACGGCACCAAGAACTTCGTCCGCGGCGTGCCGGTCTGGGCCACCCTGATCTCGCTGTTCGACGGCGACGAGCCGGTCGTGGGCCTGGTCTCCGCGCCGGCGCTGAACCGGCGCTGGTGGGCGGCCAAGGACGTCGGCGCGTGGACGGGACGCCGGCTCGAGTCGGCCACCCGCTGCCGGGTGTCCGACGTGACCGAGCTCGGCGACGCGAGCCTGTCCTACTCCAGCCTCTCCGGCTGGGAGGAGCGCGGCCTGCTCGACGGGTTCCTCGACCTCACCCGCTCGGTGTGGCGCACCCGTGGCTACGGCGACTTCTGGAGCTACGTGCTGCTCGCCGAGGGTGCGGTCGACATCGCCTGCGAGCCCGAGGTCTCGGTGTGGGACCTCGCCGCCCTCGACGTGATCGTGCGGGAGGCCGGCGGCCGGTTCACCGACCTCGGCGGCGTCCCGGGCCCGAGCGGCGGCAGCGCGCTGGCGACCAACGGCGCCCTGCACGACGCGGCGCTCGCGCACCTGAAGCTGCCGGAGCCACCGCCCGCCGCCTGACCTGGGCCCCTCAGGCGGCCGGGCCTGCGCCCTTTCCCCCGGAGCCGCTCTGGAACCGACGGCGAACCTCGTCCAGCTTCGCGCGGTTCTTCGGGTCCCTGGCCAGCTGCTGGACCTTCTCGGTCGCGGAGCGCACCGCCTGCCGGGCCCGCGGGTCGTTGGCCAGCTGCTGGGCCTTCTCCTGCGCCCGGCGGAGCGCCTGCTGTCCCTTCGGGCTGTTGGCGAACTCGGTCAGCTTGGTGAACAGCGACGACGTCATCGGGCGCGCACTCCTCTGGTCGGGGCCGGAGCCGGCCCGCTGCTCACGCAACGCTCCGGGGAACCGTCCCGTTCCGACGCGATGGTCAGCCCTGGAGGGCACCCGCCCAGCGCCAGTCCCCCTCGGGTCCGAGGTACTCCACGCGCTGGACGTCCTCGTCACGGTCGCCCTCGGCGTTCTCGTGCTCGGCCCACGCCAGCGCCTCCTCGTGCGTGGCGAACTCCTCCTGCGCCATGACGTCACCCATCGGGTCCAGGAAGCGGTACCGGGTCATGCCACCAGGGTCTCGCCCGGGCTACGCCCGGCGCCAGCGCCGCGCGGCCTCGATGAGCGCCGGCGCGGGCCGCGGGTCGCGGTCCGGAGCGGGCCGCCGCCGGGGGACGACGTCGGTGCCCGTGCCGCGGCCGGCGAGCACCGCCGCACCGACCGCAGAGGCGCTGCGCAGCGGGAGGTAGCGAGCGGGCCGGCCGAGCACGTCGGCGAGCAGCTGGGCGACGACCCCGGACCGTGCACCCCCGCCGGTGAGCACGACCGGCGCGCCGTCGTCCGGGACGTCGAGGAGCTCCCAGGCCGCGGCCACGGCGAAGACGACGCCCTCGACCGCCGCCCGGGCGAGGTCGGCGCGGATGGTGCCCGGGTGCAGGCCGGTCCAGCCGCCCCGGTCGTCCGGCCCGGCCACGCCGCCGCGCTCCCCGCTGAGGAACGGCCGGAACAGCACTCCCCCAGCACCGGCCGGTGCACGCTCGGCCGCCGCGAACAGCTCGCCCCACGACAGTCCGAGCACGCCGCACACCCACGACCAGGCCGAGCCGGCGTTCTGCAGCGCCGCCATCGCGTACCAGCCGCCGTCCACGTCGGCGTAGCCGTGCACCACCGGCTCCGGCACCGGCCCCGGGGTCCAGCCGGGGCGCAGCAGCTGCGCGCCCGTGCCGAGGTTGACCTGGACGCCGGCCGTCGTGCCGGCGGCGAGCAGGGCCAGGGGCGTGTCCGCCCCGCCGACGACGACCGGCACCTCGCCGACCGGCAGCACCGCCGTGCCGGCCACCCCGGCCGACGACCGGACGCCGGGCAGCAGTTCCGCGGGCACCCCGGCGGCGCCCACCGCGGCCGGCGACCAGGTGTCGGTGACGACGTCCCAGAGCAACGTGGCCGAGGCGTCGCTGCGGTCGGTGACCCGCGGGTCGGTACCGGGCAGCAGGGTGGCGCGGAGAGCGTCCTTCGGCAGCAGGACCGCGGCCGCCCGCGCCACGATCCCGGGTTCGTTCTCGACCAGCCACGCGAGCATCGGGCCGGTCATCCCCGGCACGAGCGGGTTGGCCAGCGCGGCCCGGGCGTCGAGCGGCAGCCCGCGCCAGCGGTCCAACTCGCCGGCGGCCCGCCGGTCCGGCCAGAGCAGCGCGGGCCGCAGCGCCGCGCCCGCGGCGTCGACCAGGACGGCGCCGTGCATCTGCCCCGACAGCCCGAGGCCCGAGACGCGCGAGCCGGCCAGCGCCGGGCCGATCTCGTCGAGCGCCCGGTCCAGCGCCGCCCGCCAGGCGCCGACACCGGTCTCCGCGCGGTCCGGGGCCGGCCGGTCGACCGCGTAGCCGGCCTCGGCCTCGGCGACCACCGTGCCGTCGGTGTCCAGCGCGACCACCTTCAGGCCGCTGGTGCCCAGGTCGGCGCCGAGCAGGACCTCGCGGGGCACGCGCAGCCCTTCAGCGGGCGTGCGCGAAGCCGCCGGAGCGGCCGTTGCGGTCGGCGAGCAGCCCCGCCAGCGTCGACAACGCGATCTCCGCCGGCGTGCGGGAGCCGATGTCGAGGCCGATCGGCCGGTGCACGCGGGCCACCTCCTCCGGCGGCACGCCGAGCGCGGCCAGGGCCGCGACGTGCGGGCCCTCGTGCCGCGGGTTGCCCATGACCCCGATCCACCGGGCCGGGCCGGCCAGCGCGTCGCGCAGCAGCTCCCCCAGCTCGTCGCGGTGGTGGTCGGTGACCACGACGTCGGCCCGGCCACCGGCGAGCTCGGCACCCAGCTCGGCGAACCCGCGCACGGCCACGTCGGCGGCCGGGACACCCTCCAGCCGGGCCGGGTCGGGCTCGACCAGCACGGTGCGGAACCCCAGGTCCGCGCCGTAGCGCAGCAGGAGCGCCGAGACCGGTGAGGCGAAGACCGCGACCAGCAGCCGGTCGGGGCGCTCGTCGACGGGCTCGTGCCCGTGCGCGACGCCGCAGTTCGGGTCGGTGCTCATCCGGCGCGCTCCGGGCTGTCGCCGTAGGTGTAGCCGGCGTTGGCGTACCGGCCGCCGACCGCGACCCCGGCCGGCGCGATCTCGTCGAGCCGGGCGAGGTCGGCCGCCGAGAGTTCCACCGCGGCCGCGCCCACGTTCTCCTCCAGGTAGGAGCGGCGCTTGGTGCCGGGGATCGGGACGACGTCCTCCCCCTGCGCCATCACCCAGGCCAGCGCCAGCTGGCCCGGGGTCGCGCCCTTCTCGGCGGCCAGCTGCTTGACCGCGTCGACCAGTCGCAGGTTGGCCTGGAACGCCTCGCCGGTGAACCGCGGGTGGTTGCGCCGGAAGTCGTCGTCCCCGAAGTCCGACGGGCTGGTGAGCGCACCGGTGAGGAAGCCCCGGCCCAGCGGGCTGAACGGCACGATGCCGACCCCGTGCTCGCGGGCCACGCCCAGCACGCCGGCCTCGAGGTCGCGGGTCCACAGCGACCACTCGCTCTGCAGCGCGGCGATCGGATGGACGGCGACGGCCCGGCGGATCGAGTCGGCGCTGGCCTCCGACAGGCCGAGATACCGCACCTTGCCCTGCGCGACGAGCTCGGCCATGGCGCCCACGGTGTCCTCGATCGGGACCGTCGGGTCGACGCGGTGCTGGTAGTAGAGATCGATGGCGTCGACGCCGAGCCGGCGCAGGCTGGCCTCGGCGCGGGCGCGGACGTTCTCCGGCCGCCCGTCGATCTTCATCCCGCCGTCCTCGTGCGTGAGCGAGAACTTGGAGGCCAGCTGCACCTCGGCCCGGCGCGTGGCGAGCACCTCGCCGACGAGTTCCTCGTTGTGGCCGCTGCCGTAGACGTCGGAGGTGTCGAGGAAGGTCACGCCGAGGTCGAGCGCCCGGTGCAGGGTCGCGATCGACTCGTCGCGGTCGGCGGCGCCGTAGGACTGGCTCATGCCCATGCAGCCCAGGCCGAGGGCGGAGACGACCAGTCCGTTGCGGCCGAGAGTGCGGGTTCCGACGGGAGAAGTCATGCCGCCATCCTTCACCGCTGCCGGCGCGGCCCGCCAACGCCGCCCTCTGGTGGAATGGGCACGCAGGGCACCGGTGGTCGGCGCCCGGCGAGGAGGCTCCCCGTGCAGTACGCCGAGTCCGTCATCGACCTGGTCGGCAACACCCCCCTGGTGCGCCTGACCTCGGTGACCCGCGACCTGGGCCCCGACGCACCCCTGGTGCTGGCCAAGGTCGAGTACTTCAACCCCGGCGGCTCGGTGAAGGACCGCATCGCCGTCCGCATGGTCGACGCCGCCGAGGCCAGCGGGGCACTCCGGCCGGGCGGCACGATCGTCGAGCCGACCAGCGGGAACACCGGCATCGGCCTGGCCCTGGTCGCGCAGCAGCGGGGCTACAGGTGCATCTTCGTCTGCCCCGACAAGGTCTCCCAGGACAAGATCAACGTGCTCCGGGCCTACGGCGCCGAGGTGGCGGTCTGCCCCACCGCGGTCGACCCGTCCGACCCGCGCTCGTACTACTCGGTCTCCGACCGGCTGGCCCGCGAGACGCCGGGCGGCTGGAAACCCGACCAGTACTCGAACCCCGCGAACCCCCAGTCGCACTACGAGACCACCGGGCCGGAGCTCTGGGCGCAGACCGACGGCCGGATCACCACGTTCGTCGCCGGCGTCGGCACCGGCGGCACCATCAGCGGCACCGGCCGCTACCTCAAGGAGGTCTCCGGCGGCCGGGTGCGCGTCGTCGGCGCCGACCCCGAGGGCTCGGTCTACTCCGGGGGCACCGGCCGCCCCTACCTGGTCGAGGGCGTCGGCGAGGACTTCTGGCCCGACGCCTTCGACAAGAACATCGCCGACGAGATCGTGCCGGTCTCCGACGGCGACTCCTTCGCCATGACCCGCCGGCTCGCCCGGGAGGAGGGCCTGCTCGTCGGCGGCTCCTGCGGCATGGCGGTGGTCGCGGCGCTGCGCGTCGCGAAGAAGCTCACCAAGGACGACGTCGTCGTCGTGCTGCTGCCCGACGGCGGCCGCGGCTACCTCGGCAAGATCTTCAGCGACACGTGGATGGCCGACTACGGCTTCCTCGACAACGCCGCCGACGAGACGGTCGGCGAGCTGCTGCGGGCGAAGTCCGGCGCCACGCCCACGCTGGTGCACACCCATCCCAGCGAGACCGTCCGCGAGGCGATCGACATCCTGCGCGAGTACGGCGTCAGCCAACTCCCGGTCGTGCGCGCCGAGCCGCCGGTCACCGCCGGCGAGGTGGTGGGCTCGGTCGACGAGAAGACGCTGCTCGACGCCCTGTTCGCCGGCCGCGCCACCCTGGCCGACCGGGTGGAGGGCCACATGTCCGCGCCGCTGCCGATCATCGGGTCCGGCGAGCCCGTGACCGCCGCCGTCGCCGCGCTCGGCTCGGCCGACGCGCTGCTGGTGCACGTCGACGGCAAGCCGGCCGGAGTCGTCACCCGGCAGGACGTGCTGGGCCACCTCGCCGGGATCCCGGCCGGCCCCGCGCCTACGGTGACGCCATGACCGGCTTCAACACGCGCGCCATCCACGCCGGGCAGGAGCCCGACCCGGCCACCGGTGCGGTCATCGTGCCGCTGCACCTGACCACCACCTACAAGCAGGACGGCGTGGGCGGCCTACGCGGCGGCTACGAGTACAGCCGCAGCGCGAACCCGACGCGCACCGCCCTGCAGGAGGCCCTGGCCGCACTCGAGCAGGGCACGCACGGCATGGCCTTCGCCTCGGGGCTGGCCGCCGAGGACACGCTGCTGCGCACCGTCTGCGAGCCCGGCGCGCACATCGTGCTGGCCGGCGACGCCTACGGCGGCACCTTCCGGCTCATCTCACGGGTCGCCTCGCGCTGGCGCGTCGAGCACACGCCGGCCGACCTGGCCGACCTCGACGCCGTCCGGGCCGCGGTCCGGCCCAGCACGCGGGTGATCTGGTGCGAGACGCCGACCAACCCGCTGCTGAACGTCGCCGACATCGCCGCGCTGGCCGACGTCGCGCACGAGGCGGGGGCACTGCTCGTCGTCGACAACACGTTCGCCTCGCCCTACCTGCAGCAGCCGCTCACCCTCGGCGCCGACGTCGTCGTGCACTCCACGACCAAGTACCTGGGCGGCCACTCCGACGTCGTCGGCGGGGCGCTGGTCACGGCCGACGCGGGTCTGGCCGAGTCACTGGCCTTCCACCAGAACGCGATGGGCGCGGTCGCCGGGCCGTTCGACGCGTGGCTGGTGCTGCGCGGCATCAAGACCCTCGGCGTCCGGATGGACCGGCACCAGGCCAACGCGGCCCGGATCGTCGAGTTCCTGGCCGACTCCCCCGCCGTCGCCTCGGTGCTCTATCCGGGCCTGCCCGACCACCCGGGCCACGACGTCGCGGCGAAGCAGATGTCGGGCTTCGGGGGCATGGTCTCGTTCCGGCTGGCCGGCGGCGAGGAGGCGGCGCTGCGGGTCTGCGAGCGGGCCCGGCTGTTCACGCTCGCCGAGTCGCTGGGCGGCGTCGAGTCGCTGATCGAGCACCCGGGCCGGATGACCCACGCCAGCGCCGCCGGCTCGCCCCTGGAGGTGCCGGGCGACCTGGTGCGGCTGTCGGTCGGCATCGAGGACGCCGACGACCTGCTCGCCGACCTCGAGCAGGCGCTGGGCTGACGCCGCACTCTTCGCCCCGGGAGACGGTTCAACGGCGGCCGCGATCGTGCACTTGTCGGGGTCTCAGGGCCCACTGAGGCCCCGACAACTGCACATTGATCAGGAAGTCCAGCCCTGGACGCGTGGATGAGCGCACACCCGTGCGCTGACCCTGAAGTGCCTGTGTCGAGCGCGCCTCCCACCTGCATGGCCCCGATGCGTCGCCTACGGTGCTCGCGATGACGCGCGTGTTGGTCACCGGGATGTCCGGCGTGGGGAAGACGACACTCCTGGACGAACTGCGGCGCCGGGGACACCGGACGGTGGACACGGACTACGACGGCTGGGTGCTGGCGGACGGCACCTGGGACGAGCAGCGAATGAGCCGACTGCTGGCCACGCATGCAGACCTGGTCGTCTCGGGGACGGTGGACAACCAGGGCCGCTTCTACGACCGCTTCGACCACGTCGTCCTCCTCAGCGCACCGCTTGAGGTACTGATCGAGCGCGTGCGCACCAGGACGAACAACCCGTACGGCAGCACGCCGGAGCAACAGGCCGAGATCGCGTGGTACCTCGAGGAGGTGGAGCCGCTCCTGCGCCGGAGCGCCGGCCGTGAGCTGGACGGACGTCGGCCGGTCGCCGAGCTCGCCGATGCGCTGGAAGACCTCCTGGCCGACTCGCACTGACCGGTCGCCTCGTCGGTCGACCGTTCGCCTCGTCGGTCGACCGGTCGCCGGCGGTGCCCATCGCCGGCACAGGTCCCAGGGTCTGTATCCGTGACCGGGCGCGGACGCTCCTCCTGGCATGGTCTTCCTGATCGGCACGGTCGTGGCCGACGTGACCGGCGTCGTCCTGCTGGGCAAGGCGCAGGGGCTGGAGCGCCCGGCCCTTCTGCTCGCCGGGATGCTGGCCTTCGTGGCCGCACCCGCCGCGGTCGCGGTGGCGGCCGTGGTGGGAGTCGCCAGGCGCGGGGGGATGCCCTGGTACTACCTGGACGACGGCCTGTACGGGAGCTTCTCGAACGTCATGAGCGACCACGTCCGCCCCACGATCCACGTGTACGACGCGCGGCTCGAGGAACGGGACGCCGTCCCCAGCGTGCTCGCCGGACCGACCTGCGACAGCACCGACGTGATCGCGACCGACGCCATGCTGCCGCCCCTGGACGTCGGCGATCTGGTGGTGGCGCCCTTCATGGGCGCCTACACCACCGTGACTGCCTGCGAGTTCAACGGCCTGCCCAAGCCCACGGTGGTCGTCGTCCGAACCGGAGGACCGGTCAGCGCGGCGCGGTGAGGATGCGCGGGCCGTCGTCGGTGACGGCGACCGTGTGCTCGACGTGGGCAGCACGGCTGCCGTCGGCGCTGCGCAGCGTCCAGCCGTCGGCGTCGACGCGGTAGTCGTCGCTGCCGCCGGCCAGGAACCACGGCTCGATCGCGATCACCAGCCCGGCACGCAGCACCACCCCGCGGCCCGCGCGCCCCTCGTTCGGGACGTGCGGCGCCTCGTGCATCGTCCTCCCCACCCCGTGGCCGCCCTGGTCGGTGTTGATCCCGCAGCCGCCGGACCGCCCGACGGCACCGATGGCCGCGGAGATGTCACCGACCCGGTTGCCGACGACGGCCGCCGCGATGCCGGCCTCCAGGGCACGCTCGGCCGTGGCGACCAGCCGGAGGTCCTCCGGGTGCGCGGTGCCGACCGGGAACGTGATGGCGGCGTCGCCGACCCAGCCGTCGAGCACCGCACCGGCGTCCACGCTGAGCAGGTCCCCGTCGGCAAGCACCTCGGGCGTCGGGATGCCGTGCAGCGCGACGTCGTTCACCGACAGGCAGACGACCCCGGGGAACGGCGGCGTGGTCGTCAGCGGCGCGTACCCGAGGAACGGTGACGTGGCGCCGGCGCCGGCCAGGACGTCACGGGCGATCTGGTCGAGCTGGGTGAGCCGGACGCCGGGCGCAGCGGCCGCCCGCACGGCGGCCAGCATGTCGGCCACCACGGCACCGGCCGCCCGCATCGCGTCCAGTTCGCCGGGTGTGCGGAGCTCGATCACTGCGCCTGCTGCGGATCGGCCGTGAGGACCGTCGCGTAGTGCTCGACGACCGGGATCGGGTCGTAGAAGGGGTGCAGGAGACTGCGCCACCGCTGGTACTCCGCCGACTCGCGGAAGCCGACGGTGTGGTCCTCCAGCCGATCCCACTCCACCAGCAGCAGGTAGACCCCGGGGCGCTCCAGGCAGCGGGTCAGCCGCAGTCTCCGGAAGCCGGGCATCGCCGAGATGATGTCGGTCGCCGTCGCGAAGGCGCGTTCGAAGTCGGCTTCCTGGTCCGGCTTCACCGGCAGGAGCGCGTGCTCGAGGATCACGCCGCGAGGTTACGGGCCTCCGGGAAGCAGATCCGCCGTATTCCGGTTGTGGCCAGCGACGGACCCGAGCGAGGAGGATCTCAGCGTGACCACGAAAGAGAGCCCCCAGGACCTCGCCGCGATCGAGGCCGAGCGGGCCCGGCTGCGCGACGTGTACCTGGCGCCGGCCGACCGGCGTCCGGCGTCCACCGCTCGCGGCCTGCACCACACCGCGCTGATCAGCAGCGACGTCGAGGCGACCGTCCGCTTCTATCAGGACGTGCTCGGCTTCCCGCTCACCGAGCTGATCGAGAACCGCGACTACCCCGGGTCCTCGCACTTCTTCTTCGACATCGGCAACGGCAACCTGCTGGCCTTCTTCGACTTCCCGGGCCTCGACGTCGGCCCGTACGCGGAGGTGCTCGGCGGGCTGCACCACGTCGCGATCAGCGTCGACCCCGACCGCTGGGAGAAGCTCGTCGAGCGGCTCACCGAGGCCGGGGTGGAGCACGTCGTGCACAGCGGGGTGTCGGTGTACTTCCGCGATCCCGACGGTGCCCGCATCGAGCTGATCGCCGACCCGCTCGGCGAGATGTACGGCCACCACGTCCTCTGAGCCGTGAGCTCCTCGGCCGCCGCTCCGGTCACCCAGCCGCCGCGACCCGGCCCGCCGACGCGGGTCGCCCTGCCCGGCCTCTCGCCGTCCTCGCGGCTCTACATGGGCACCGAGGCCGGCGGCTCGGCGCTGCTGCTCCTCGGCACCGTCGCGGCGCTGATCTGGGCCAACTCCCCCTGGTCGGCCGGCTACTCCTCGTTCTGGACGACGCCGGCCACCATCGGCGTCGGCGACCTCGCGCTCACCCTCGACCTGCGGCACTGGGTCAACGACGCGGCGATGGCCCTGTTCTTCCTGGTCGTGGGCCTGGAGATCACCCGGGAGGTCACCAGCGGTGAGCTGCGCGACCGCCGCAGCCTGACCGCACCCGCCCTCGGCGCGCTCGGTGGCCTGACCGTGCCCGCCGGCCTCTACCTGCTGATCAACCACAGCGGGCCGGCCAGCGCGGGCTGGGGTGTCGTCATGTCGACCGACACGGCCTTCGTGCTCGGCGTCCTGGCGCTGTTCGGGCCGCGCTGCCCCGACCGGCTGCGGCTGTTCCTGCTCACCCTGGCGATCGTCGACGACATCGGCGCCATCACGGTGATGGCCGTGTCCTACAGCGGTCGGATCGACGGTGTGGCCCTGGCCGTCTCCGGCGCCCTGGTCGCCGTCCTGGCCGTCCTGCGCTGGGCCAGGGTGTGGCGGCTGACCCCGTACGTGCTGACCGGCGTCGCGCTCTGGCTGGCGGTCCAGGCCTCCGGTGTGCACCCGACGCTGGCCGGCGTCCTGCTCGGGCTGCTGATCCCCTCGCGGCCGCCGGGGGCCGAGGTGGTCCAGCGCACCCGCAGCTACGAGCGCGCCCTGCGCGAGGAACCCGACGCCGAGCGCGCCCGGCTGGCCGCGCTCGCCGCCGCGGCGGCGGTGCCGGCCGGTGAGCGCCTGCAGTACCGGCTGCACCGGTGGACCGCCTACGCCGTGGTTCCCGTCTTCGGCCTGGCGAACGCCGGCGTGGCCCTCGACGGCGCGGCCCTGCGCGCCGCGGCCACGTCGCCGGTGACGCTCGGGGTGTGGGCCGCGCTGGTGGTGGGCAACGCCGTCGGCATCACCGTGGGCACGACGATCGCGCTGCGCACCGGCTGGGGCGTGCTGCCGGGCGGCGTCCGGTGGTCGCACCTCGTGGCGGGGGCGACGCTGGCCGGGATCGGCTTCACGATCTCGCTGTTCATCACCGACCTGGCCTTTCCCGACGCCGCGCTACGGCAGCAGGCGACGATCGGGATCCTCGCCGGGTCGCTGACCGCGGCGATCGCAGGCGTCGTCCTGCTCAGGATCCTCGGCGAACGGTTCCCGCTGTGCTCGCCGGAGCAGGAAGGACCACCGTCGCTGCCGCCTCGGCCGTGGCTCCAGCCCACCGGCTGAGCCGGCCGGGCCGACTTCGCGGCGCAGGGCGGCGATCTCGACGCGGCCGGCGTAGCGCCGGCCGTTCACGAAGAGGGTCGGGGTGCCGGACACCCCGGCGTCGAGGGCCGTGGCGAAGTCCGCCTCGACCTTGTCGCCGAAGGGCTGGGCCGCCTCGCCCACCACCCGGCTGCCGTCGAGACCGAGCCGGTCGGCGTAGGCCGTCAGCGCCACGTCGGTCAGCCGGTCCTGGCGCTCGAAGAGCAGGTCGTGCATGGCCCAGAACTGCCCCTGCGCGCCCGCGGCCTCGGCGGCGAGGGCGGCGGTGAGCGCGTAGGGGTGCCGGTCCGCCAGGGGGAAGTTGCGGAACACCAGGCGGACCAGGCCGTCGGACTCGTCGACCAGCCGCCGCAGCACCGGCGCCGCGGCGGCGCAGTACGGACACTCGTAGTCCCCGTACTCGACGACCGTGACCGGGGCGTCCGGTCGTCCGCGTACGTGCTCGGTCGCCGCCACCGTGCCGGTCACCGGTCGGCGTCGGCCACGAGATCGGCGTATTCCTGGTGCCGGTCGATCCAGCCGTGCACGAACGGGCAGAGGGCCACGATCTGCCCGCCGTGGGCCCGGACGTCGTCGAGCGCGCCGCGGACCAGGGTGCTGCCCAGCCCCGACTCACCGGCGTCCGGGTCGACCTCGGTGTGCGTGAAGACGACGGTGTCGCCGCGTCGCTCGTAGACGGCGAAGCCGAGCACCCGATCGCCGTCGCGGATCTCGTAGCGGTCTGCTTCCGGGTCGTCCCGGACGGTGGGCTCCATGCCCGACGGCAACCGCGTCGGCCGCCGACGTGTTCCGCCGGTGCTCAGTCGACCAGTGAGAGGGCCTGCGTGGGGCAGCCCGACACCGCGTCCTGGGCCAGCGCCAGGTCGTCGTCGCCGCCGAGCGGCCGCAGCACCCGGACGACGCCCTCGTCCCCCACCTCGAACAGGTCGGGGGCGAGCATCTCGCAACTGCCCGACCCGACGCAGCGCTCGAGGTCGACGTGCACGCGGGTCACCGGGCGCCCGTCAGGCGCGCCGGCAGCCGCTTGAGCCCGTTGACGAACGACGAGCGCAGCCGGTCGCCCTCGCCGGTGACGTCCAGATCGGGCATCTGGTCGAACAGCGCCCGGAAGGTCACCGCGATCTCGCGACGGGCGAGGTGCGCGCCGAGGCAGAAGTGCGGGCCCTTGGCGCCGAAGCCGACGTGCGGGTTCGGATCGCGGGCCAGGTCGAACACGTGCGGGTCGTCGAACACCTCGGGGTCACGGTTGGCCGCGGCGTAGAAGAGCAGGAACTTGTCGCCGGCCGAGTAGTGGTGCCCGTGCAGGTCACCGTCCTGGGTCGCCGTGCGGCGCATCCAGGTGATGGGGCTGGCCCAGCGGACGATCTCCTCCACGGCGGTGCGGTCCAGGCCCGGGTCGGCCGCCCAGGCGGCGCGCTGCTCCGGGTACCGCGACAGCGCCAGCACGCCCTGGGAGATGGCGGTGCGGGTGGTCTCGTTGCCGGCCACCAGCAGCAGGATGAAGAAAGACGCGATCTCCTGGTGGGTGAGCCGCTCGCCGTCGACCTCCGTGGTCACCAGGGCGGTGGTCAGGTCGTCGCGGGGGTTCTCCACCCGCTCGGCCGCCAGCCGCTCCATCAGGGCACCCATGGCGATGCCGGCCTCGAGGACGGCGGTCAGCGGGTCGTCCTGGTTCTCGATCAGCTCGGGGTCGCCGCCGGACAGGATGATGTTCGACTCCCTGAGCACCATCGCCCGGTCCGCCTCCGGGATGCCCATCATGTCGCAGATGACCCGCAGCGGGATCGGGGCGGCGATGTCGCTGACGACGTCGATCGTGCCGTCGCCCGCCTCGGCCTTCGCCCGGGCCGCGGCGAGCACGTCGTCGACGATCGCGCGCACGGAGTCGACCACCCGCTCCAACATCCGCGGGGTGAAGGTCTTCGACACCAGCCGCCGGATCTTGGCGTGCCGGGGGTCGTCCATGCTGATCATCGAGCCGTAGAACTCGCTGAGGTCGGCCGGCAGATCGGGGATCGACACCGCACCCTTGCCCGAGCAGAAGATCGCCGGCTGGGAGCTGATCGCCTCCAGGTCGGCGAACCGGGTGACCACGTAGTAGCCGGGGCCCGGCTCGAGCATCGGGACCTCGGGGTCCTCGTAGAACGCGAAGGGTCGCTCGCGACGCAGCAGATCGAAGACGGCGTGCCGCTCGACCGGCGGCCGGCCCCAGAAGTCCCGGTCCGAGAGGTCGAGCTGATCGAGGTCCAGGTGGTCGAGGTCCAGCGGTTCCACCTGCGGCGCGGCGGGGCCGGAGGAACCCGGTACGGCTACGGCGTCCACGGTCAACGAGGGCCTCCCAGAGAAAACGGTCTGCGTTGACTGCTGACGCTAGAGACCCGGGAGGGTGATGCACAACACTCCGCGCGGAACAGGACCGTCTCCGCCGTCCGGAATGCACGAAGGCCCGGTCACCGTGGTGACCGGGCCTTCGTTCATCGTAGCGGGGACAGGATTTGAACCTGTGACCTCTGGGTTATGAGCCCAGCGAGCTACCGAGCTGCTCCACCCCGCGTCGGTAGAACCCACCCTACACGCTCTCCGGATGCAGCCGGGTGGGCCCCGCCGAGGGCGGCCCGGAGCCGTCCCGCGGGGCCCGTGGGACCGCCCCGTCACACGGGTTTCAGGGCCGCGCGCGCCTGCGCGGTCACGCTCGTTCCGGCCCTTACAGTCCGATTCGTGGTGGGGAACCGGGCGGTGCAGACGGCGATGATCGCCTTCGCCGGCGACCCGCAGCCGGTGGAGATCCACCACCGCGGCATCTGGTACTCCGGCGAACTGCTCGGCTGGCGCCACGAGAGCGACGGGCGGGTGGTGGCCCGCGTGCGCTGCGTCGTCGACCGGTTGCGGCACTCGACGTGGAAGGACCTGACCGAGCTGCGCCTGCCCGACCCGCGGCGTCCACCGCGCGCCGAGGCCTTCCCGGCCACGGCCGCGGCCCGCACGGACGAGGACGACGACGCCACCCGTCCCCACGTGCTGATGTCGGCGCTGCGGACCCGGCCGCAGGCTCCCGAGCACGTGCGGACTCCCCCGCGACGCAGCGCGGAGACGGCCCTCCCGGAGCTGCCGGCCTGGGCCCTCGCCGCGCCGGCACCGCTCGTGCGCGCACCCGACGAGCACCGGACGGCCGAGCGCCGCCGGATCCTCCGCGATCAGGAACCGGCCGAGCTCAGCGTCGTCTGATTCGAGCGCGGCTCGCTGTTGCGCGCCGACGGGATGCCCGCCCACCGGTTGCCGTAGGGAACCCCGCGTCACTGCAGGAACGAGCTAGCGGACGGTACCGGTCGGACAGCGCCGCGTCCGGGCGCGCACGGCCCAGCCGGCCACCGCGGAGCCCGTCGGCGTGCTTGAGGGGAACCGCTGCTGGAATCGGCGCCCCAACGACTCACGATGAGGTGGTCGCCATGCCGATGTTCGTCGTCTTCTTCGCCTACACGCCGGAGACGTGGGACCGGATGGTGCAGCAGCCGGGTGACCGCACGGCCGCGGTGCGCGCGTCGGCCGAGGCCGTGGGGGCGCGGCTGGAGGCCTTGTACTGGATGTTCGGCGACGCCGACGGGATGGTGATCCTCGAGGCGCCGGACGCCGAGACCGCGGCGGCGGTGACGCTCACCTCGGCCAGCACCGGCACGGTGCGCAGCCTGGGCACCCACCAGCTCTTCGACCAGGACCAGCTGCAGACGATCCTCGGGAAGGTGCAGAGCGGCCGTGCCGTCTATCGCCGACCCGGCACCTGACCGTGGGCCGCCCACGCGCCGGGCATGTCGGCCTCTGGAGCACCGGCCGAGTCGGCTCAGGCGCCCCGATCAGGCTTCCGGGGACCCGGGGCGGTCGGCGAGCAGCAGGTACAGCGACCGCCGGGCGTCGGCGAGGATCGCCGCCGCGGCGGTGAGCTGTGCGTCCGTGCCGGTCCGGGCGACCTGCCGGACGGCGCCGTGCAGCTGCTCGACCAGTCCGCGCAGGTCTCCCCCGGGTCCGGTGGCCTGGTGGCCGGCGAACGGATCGGCCCCGGCGTCGCGCCGGGCCTGGACGTGCTCGCGACCGGCATCGGTCAGCGTGACGAGCTTGCGGCCCGCGTCCGCCGTGACGGTGACGAGCCCCTCGTCCTCGAGCTGGCTGATGGTGGGGTAGATCGCCCCGGGGCTGGGGGTCCAGCGGCCGCCGCTCCGGTCGGCGATGGCCTGCATGAGCTGATAGCCGTGCATCGGCTCCTCGGCGAGGAGCAACAGGACGGCGGTGCGCACGTCGCCGCGCGGGGCCCGGCCGCGGCCGCCGTGGTGGCGACCCGGCATCCCGTCCGGCGGCATGGGGTGGCCGCCGCGGGGGTGATGATGGCGGTGACCGGCAGGGCGGTGACCGCGTTCGAACATGGGATGCATGTCAGTCTCCTTTGACGTATAGAATGACAGTAACGATACATCGTTACTGTCATTCTTCAACCGCACCGATGGCAGGCAGCGAGACGCACGGGTCTCCGGCCCCCTCCGGAGGCGGCGGACTGCGAGCATCGGCACGTGACGCCGGAGGGGCCGCCGCCGACGGCAGGTCGATCGGCCCGGTCCGTCGTCCCCCGGGTGCTCCGGCGCGGTGCCGCGCTGGTCGTGGTGATCGTGATCGTGGAGTACCTGGTCGTGCCGCGGCTGATCGGTGCCCGCCACCACCTGGACCTGCTCGGCCGGATGCGGCCCGGGTGGCTCGTCGCCGGGATCGTGCTCGAGGCCGCATCCCTGTTCTGCTACTCCCTGCTGACCCGCGTGCTGCTGCCCCACGACGGTCCGCGCCTGTCCCGGCTGGTGCGCATCATGCTGGCGACCACCGCCCTCGAGCACGTGGTTCCGGCCGGGGCGGTCGCCGGCCCGGGTCTGACCGTGCAGTTGCTGCACGCCGAAGGGGTGGCCCCCGCCGACGGGGCGATCCTCGTCGTCACCGAGGCGACCGGGTCGGCCGTCGTCCTCAACGCCATGCTCTGGATCGCGCTGCTGGTCTCGATCCCGCTGGTCGGCGTCCGTCCGGTGTACCTCGTCGTCGCCATTCTCGGTCTGGTGGCGATGCTGCTCGTGGCCGGGCTGGTCTACACGTTCACGCGGGGCGAGGAGCGGGCCGTCCGGGTGGTGCGCTGGCTCGGCGACCACGCGCCGCGGGTCGGCGCCGACCGGCTGGAGCGGGCGGTGCGCCGCGTCGCCGAATCGGTGACCCGGCTCGGTCGCTCCCGCGGCGTGCTGTGGCGGGGGACGCTCTGGGCCGCCCTCAACTGGCTGCTGGACGCCGCCTCGCTGTGGGCGTTCGTGGCTGCGTTCGGCTACCCGCCGCGGCCGGTCGAGGTCTTCGTCGCCTACGGCGTCGCGTACGTGCTCGCGGTCATCCCCGTGGTGCCGGCGGGGCTGGGGGTCGTCGAGGCCACCACGTTGTCCCTGCTGGTGGGCTTCGGCGTGCCCCCAGCCGTCGCCACGTTCGGGGTGCTCGGGTGGCGGCTGGTCAACTTCTGGCTGCCCATCCCGATCGGCGCCGCCGCGTACGTCTCGCTCCGGCTGCCGCGGCGCCGGCCCTCAGGCGGGCAGCCCTCCCCCGGCCGGTGACGCGGCCGCGGGGGCCCGGGTCACGACGCGGCGGACAGCGCGTCGGTGAGCAGCGCGACGAGCGCCTCGAGCTGCACGTCGGTCGACGACGAGAGCTCCTCGTCGGAGCCGTCGAGCGCCCTGGCGGCCAGCCCCGCCTTGCTGTCGATCAGCTCGGCGATCCGGGAGTCGAGCGTCTGCGCGGCGATGATGCGCCACGCGGTGACCGGTTCGGTCTGGCCGATGCGGTGGCTGCGGTCGATCGCCTGGGTCTGCTCGGCGTCGGTCCAGGAGAGCTCGGCGAGCACGATGTTGGACGCGACCTGCAGGTTGAGGCCCACGCCGGCGGCGGTCAGGGAGCACACCGCGACGGCGACGCCGGGATCCTTGACGAAGGCGTCGATCTGCTTCTGCCGCGACGTCGGCGTCTGGTCGCCCCGGATCGACGAGAACCGGATCCCCTGCCGCGTGAACGTCTCCTCGGCGGCGTCCATCACGTCGACGTGCTTGGCGAAGAAGACCACCTTGCCGGCGCTGCGCGCGAGCTGGGCCGCGTAGTCGGCGGCGAGCCCCGCCTTCGCCTGGCCGATGCGGCGCATCATGCCGAACACGTTCTCGCCGGTCTTCGTCGTCGTGTCCTTCAGCTCGGACCGGGCCACCCGGCGCACGAGATCGCGGTCGATGCCGTCGACGTCGTCGACGGAGCGGCTCGCCAGCGCCGTCCGGTACCGCGACACCATGCGGTCGGCCAGGTCGCGCTCGGCCGCCCGGATCGACCGGCCGGCCCTGTCGTCGAGCTCGACAGGGATGTCGGCGATGCGGCGGGCCGGGATGTCGGCGGCGACGTCGACCTTGCGGCGCCGCACGATGCCGAGATCGATCACGCAGCCGCGAGCGGCCGGGTAGAACCCCGGGTCGGCCGGCGTCAGGCCGGTCGCGTCGAGGGCGTCCATCAGCTCGGCGAGCGGCTTCGTCTCGTCGATCCAGCCGAGGAACTGCCAGATGGCCGTGAAGTCCTCGATGTCGTTGATCAGCGGGGTGCCGGTCAGCGCCATCAGCAGGGGGCGCGCGGCCCGCTTCCGGATGCGCTCGGAGAGCTCCAGGACGTGCTGCGAGCGCTGGGAGGCCTTGTTCTTGATGAAGTGCGCCTCGTCGACGACCATGCCGCGGAAGCCGAAATCGCCGATCCACCCCACGTGGCGGTCGAGCACCTCGTAGTTGACGACGACGATGTCGGCGAAGCCGTCGATCGTCTCCCCGTTCCCGTGGATCACCGTGGCCGTGCGGTGCGGCGTCCAGAGCCCGGCCTCGCGGGCCCAGTTGGTCTTGACCACGCTCGGCACCACCACGAGCAGCGGATAGGCGTTCGCCGCCTCGGCCGCGAGCAGCGCCTGAGCCGTCTTGCCCAGGCCGGGCTCGTCGGCGAGCAGGAACGTGCGGTGCCCGGCGGCGGCCGCGGCGATGAGCCGCGCCTGGTGCGGCATCAGCTCCCGGCCGCCGGGGGCGCGCAGCGAGGTCGGTGCGGGAAGCGGCATGCACGCCGGGGCCCCGCCGCCGGCACGCTCGAACGAGCTGAGCAACGGCCCGAGCAGCTCCCAGCCGGCCAGACGGTGCGGGCGGGTCGTGCTCTGCCGGACGGCCCCGTAGTCGGGGGCGAGAAAGGGGTTGGCCAGCTGCCGGGAGACCACCGACTGCGGCACGACCCGGCGCTCGGGCGCCGGAAAGGTCGGCGCGGCCACCTCGGGGGCGGGGTCGGGGGCCGACTCGATCCCGACAGCCCTGAGCATCTCCCGCTTGAGCGTCTTGGCCGCGTCGGAGACGACGGCGTCCTCCGACAGGAGTGCCAGCAGCCCGGGATCGCGGACGGCGGTCTTCGCGAGGATCGTCGCGATCCCGTCGAGGCGCTTGAGCTGCTCGCCGCGGGCGCTGCTGACGCCCTCCGCCCGGACCCGGGCGTGCTCCTCGCGCACCAGCAGGGCGACGACCTGGAACTTCGTGCGCACAGCCGGGGTCACGCGACCGCGCTCGGCGGCGGACTCGACCTCACGGACGGCGCGGGCGAGCACCGAGATGACGTCGTCGTCCCCGCGCGTCCGTCGCGGGTTCCGCGGTGCGCTGCGGCGAGCGCCCGGCTGGGACCGGCCTCGTCGGGCCAAGGACTCCTCCTCCGTACTGCCCCTCACGGTCGACGCGACACGCGGCCGCGGACGGTCCCGCGGCCGGGGCAATGCATGTCGCGAGAAGTCGAAACGGCCCTCACAGCGACTGTGAGGGCCGTTCCGTCGTGGTAGCGGGGGCAGGATTTGAACCTGCGACCTCTGGGTTATGAGCCCAGCGAGCTACCGAGCTGCTCCACCCCGCGTCGGCAGAACCCACCGTACCAGCCCGGCGGAGGGAGGCGGCGCGGGTGCCCGCGCCACCCCCCTCGTACTCACCCGGTCGGGGTGGCCGGTGCCGAGGTCGACCCCGCCTTCGGCGCCGACTTCGAGGCCGACGTGGATGCTGTCGCCTTCTGCGCCGACTGGTAGGCGGTGACGGCCTTCTGCAGGTCCGCCTCGGCCTTGCCGATGCCGGCGAAGTCGCCGCTCTTCTGTGCCGCGGCCAGGGCTGTCAGCGCGGTGTTGATGTCGGACACCGCCTGGTTCATCGCCGGGTTCGACACCGTGCCCCCGCCGCTGGGCGGACTCGTCGTCGGCCTCGGCGTCGGGGTGGCGGTCGTGCCGCCGGACGGCTGCGGCGTGGAGCCGCTGTCGGTCGCGGTCTGGCCCGCACCGGCCCCGAACACCTGGTCGAGCGCCTCCGAGAGCGTGTTGGCGTAGCCGATGCGATCGGCGTAGTTGACCAGCACCTTCTGCAGCAGGGGGAAGGAGTTCTCCCCCGACCCGCGGACGTACAGCGGCTCGACGTACAACAGCCCGGCGTCCCCGATCGGCAGCGTCAGCAGGTTGCCGAACACCGCCTTCGAACTGGAACTGTTGAACAGCGTCAGGTCCGGTCTGACCTGGTTGTTGCTCTGGAAGGAGTTCTGCACCTGCCGCGGACCGCGGTAGGGCGTGTTCCCCGGCAATCGGAGCACCTGGATCTGGCCGTAGGTGTCGGGGGAACTCGACGCCGAGATGAACGCCGAGAGGTTGTCCCGCCGGAAGGCGTTGAGCGCGCTGGTGATCTGGAAGCTCGCCTGACTGTCACCCGGCCGCTGGGCGAGGATGTAGTAGGGCGGCTGGTCCTGCGTGGTGTCGCCGGTCGGATCCGCGGACACCTGCCAGCGGTCGCTCTGGTGGTAGAAGTCGATCGGGTTGCTCACGTGGTAGCGGGTCAGGATGTCCCGCTGCACCTTGAACAGGTCCTCCGGGTAGCGGACGTGCGAGACGAGCTCCTGGCTCATCGCGCTGCGCGGCTTGATCACGCCCGGGAAGGCCTTCATGTACGTCTTCAGCACCGGGTCCTTCTCGTCCCAGGCGTAGAGCGTCACGGTGCCGTCGTAGGCGTCGACGGTCGCCTTCACCGAGTTGCGGATGTAGTTGAACGTGTCGTTGGGCAGCGCCGTCGTCCCGTTGCCGGTCAGCGCGTCCGCCGAGGCGGCCCCGAGCTGCATCTCCTCGGAGTAGGGGTAGGAGTCCGACGTCGTGTAGCCGTCGAGCACCCACGTCACCCGGCCGTTGATCACCGCCGGGTAGGGGTCGCCGTCGACCTTGAGGAACGGCGCGGCCTTCTCCACCCGCTGCAGCGGGTCTCGCACGTAGAGCACCTTCGACGCGTCGTTGACCGCGCTGGAGAGCAGGAAGTTGCGCTCGCGGTAGTAGATCGCGAAGGTCAGCTGCCGGAAGAAGCTGCCGATCGCGACGCCGCCCTTGCCGGTGTAGGTGTTGCTGATCTGCCCGTTGTTCGAGCCGCCCTCGGGCTGGTCGAACTCGCGGGGCGCGCTCCCCTTGGGCGCACCCACGACGGAGTAGTCGCTGATCAGCTCGCCGTAGTAGATGCGCGACTCCTTGACCGGGATGTTGCCGGTCGTCGGCAGGTCACCGGTGGTGAAGTTCGGCTCGCCGCCCTGCTGCCCGGCGACGACCTCGTTGGCCGGGGCGGCGACGAAGCCGTTGCCGTGCGTGTAGACGGTGTGCCGGTTGATCCAGTTGTCCTGGTTGTCCGACAGCCCCGCGCTGTTGAGCTCGCGCGCGGCCACCACGTAGTCGCGGGTCTTCCCGTCGATCGTGTACCGGTCGATGTCGAGCTTCTTGTTGAAGCCGTAGACGTTGCGGATCTGCTGGCGCGCGGTGAACGTGTCGGACAGGACGTTGGGGTCCAGCAACCGGGCGTTGGGGATGGTCTGGGTGTCGTTGCGCAGGGCGGCGAGCGCCGCCTTGGTGTCGACGGTGGTGCCGGTGGCCTGCTGCGCGTAGTCGACGTACTCGATGTTCGACAGCCCGTAGGCGTTGAGCGTCGAGGAGATCGCCCGCTTGATGTAGGGCGCCTCCTTCTGGTCGGCGCTGGGCTTGACGACGAACTGCTGCACGATCGCCGGATAGGCCACGCCGATCACCACGCTGGAGACCAGCAGCAGCACCAGCGCCGCCGCCGGCAGCAGGAAGTTGCGGACGACGATGTTGGCGAAGAACGCCACGGCGCAGACCGCGGCCACGAACACGAGGATCGTCTTGGGCGCCAGGAGGGCGTTGACGTCGGTGTAGCTGGCGCCGGTGAACACCTCGCCGCGGGTCGAGTAGACCAACCCGTAGCGGTCCAGCCAGTAGGCCACCGCCTTGAGCGCGACGAACACCCCGAGCAGCACCGAGATCTGCACCCGGGCGGCCGCCGTGAGCTTCTGCCCCGGCGTCTGCAGCCGCAGGCCGCCGAACACGTAGTGGGTGAGCAGCGAGCCGATCAGCGCCAGGATCACGATGGCGATCGCGAAGCCCATCACCAGCCGGTAGAACGGGTAGTCGAAGACGAAGAAGGAGATGTCCAGACCGAACTGCGGATCGGTCTTGCCGAAGCTGGTGCCGTTGCGGAAGCGCAGCCAGGTTTCCCAGCTGCCCTGGGCGGTGAACCCGGCGAACAGGCCGAGGACGACCGCGACCGCGATGAGGACCACGCGCCGGCGGGGCTCGAGCGACTGCCGGTAGCGCTCGAGGTTCTGCTGCTCGAGCGACATGGGCCGGAACGTCGGCCGGTAGCGGTAGGCCAGGTAGATGGCCAGCGCGGTCAGCCCGCCGGTGGCGATGCCGGCGACCGCGAACAGCAGCACGCGGGTCTGCAGCTCGGTCCAGAAGACCTCGGTGAAGCGGGTCTCGTTGAACCACAGGTAGTCGACGTAGACGTTGGTCAGCGTGCCGATGGCGGTGAAGAGCACCAGCAGGACGGCGATGGCGCCGATGACCAGCTTCGCGCGCCGGGACAGCGTCGGCACCGGCACGGGGGGCCGCATGGCCACGAGCGGTCTCCTTCAGTTACGGGCTTCTGGTGACGTGCATGGCCGAAGCCACATGTCGGGGGCCGTTCTTCCCGGGACAACGCTCCGGACCGCGCCGGGTTCCCGGTCGCCGACAGCTTCCCCCACAGGCGCACACCCGGCAGCGACGGGCGGCATCCTGCCCGCGGATCGGTGCCGGATCGTCATGTCCCGATTCGCCCTGCTCAGCAGCCTGCCGGGGTCCGCCCGGCCTCGAAGTCGGAGAGCGCCTTCAGCGCGTCGTCCAGCGTCGCGACCCGCGCGAGCACGTACCCCGGATCGGGCGCCGCCTTGGCCTCGGCGCAGTTGTCGGCCGGCACGAGGAACAGCTTCGCGCCGAGATTGCGCGCCGCGACCATCTTGAGCTGGATGCCGCCGATCGGCCCGACCTTGCCCGACGGGTCGATGGTGCCGGTACCGGCGACGACCTTCCCGTGGGTCAGGTCGGTGGGGCCGACCAGGTCGAGGATGCCCAGGGTCAGCATCAGGCCCGCCGACGGGCCGCCGACGTCCTGCACGTCGATGTCGACGTCGAACGGCGCGTACGGCGCGTCGCGCACCATCACGCCGAGCAGCGAGCCCTTCCGCGTGCCGGCCGCCTTCGTGGTGACCGTCGCGGTGCCGGGCTTGCCCAGACGCGTGTAGGAGATGGCCACCGGGGTCCCGCCAGGCACGGCGGACAGCACCTTCTCCAGCGTCGCGGCGTCGGGCGTGGGGTGCCCGGCGACGGCGTCGATCGCGTCGCTCTCCTCGAGCACACCCTTCGACGGCGAGCCGGCCGACAGCCCCTGGACGACGACCTTCTGCGGATAGCCCAGGTGGCCCAGGGCCGCCGACTCCGCCGCCTGCTCCGAGGTGAGGAAGGCCTGGCGGTTGGCCTGCCGTGTCTGCTCGACCGTCTGGTCGGGGGGATACACCGACTCCTCGGGCACGACGCTCACCTCGCGGTCGAACCAGCCGCGGACGGCGTCGACCAGGCTGAGCCCGGCCCGGCTGACGCCGACGGTCGTGAGGTTGAGATTGCCCGCCACCTTGTTCCGGGCGCGGCCGTGCAGGGTGATGATCGGCGACGTGCCGATGTCGCCGAGGGTGTTGAAGGTCGGGCCGGGCACCTGCGCGACGTAGGGCACCGGCAGCAGCGTGCCCAGCAGGCCGAACACCACCAGGAGCACGGCACCGGTGGTCAGGACGGCGATCCGACGGGTCACGACGGGCGAGCTTAGGTCGCCCGCCTGTGCTCCCGCCGCCGGGAGGCCCGATCGGGGCGTCGGGCCGCGGGCGGCGCACCCCCACGCGGGAAGATCACGCGTCTACCGTGGATGCATGAGTGACGTGCCGTTCGGCTTCGGGCTCCCCGACCGCGACCCCGAGCGCCGCGAGGGGGGCAACGACCCCTCCGGTGACCCCTTCGGCCTCGGCGCCCTCTTCGGCGGCCTCGCGGGGGGCGGCAACCCGGAGGACCTGCTGGGCAAGATGCCGCTGTTCGCCGAGCTGCAGAAGATGATGAGCTGGTCCGGGGGCCCGGTGAACTGGGACCTCGCCCGCCAGGGCGCCATCAGTCAGCTCGCCGCCGGGCACCAGCCGTCGTCCGACGCCGAGCGGACCGCCGTTGGGGAGTCGCTGCGCCTGGCCGACCTCTGGCTCGACCAGGTCACCGAGCTCCCCTCGGGCATCGACCGCACGGCCGCCTGGTCGCGCGTGGAGTGGGTCGAGCTCACCCTGCCGGCGTGGACGGCGCTGATCGACCCGCTCGCCGAGAAGGTGGTCGCGGCGATGACCAGCGCGATGCCGGAGGAAGCGGCGATGTCGTTCGGCCCGATCGCCGGGATCATGGGCCGGATGGGCGGGCTGATGTTCGGCGCCCAGGTGGGCCAGGCGCTCGGCAAGCTCGCCGACGAGGTGCTCACCAGCACCGACGTCGGGCTGCCGCTCGCCCCTGCCGGCACCGGTGTCCTGGTGCCGCAGAACGTCGCCGAGTTCGCCGCCGGCCTCGACCGTGCGCCCGACGAGGTGCGGCTGTTCCTGGCGCTGCGCGAGGCGGCGTCCCAGCGGCTGTTCGCCCACGTGCCGTGGCTGCGCCAGCAGCTGCAGGACGCCGTCCACGCCTACGCGCGGGGCATCACCATCGATCGCGAGGCCATCGAGCGCGGCATCGGGGAGGCCATGTCGAGCGGGGGTCTCGAGGGCGGCCTCGACCCGAGTGACCCCGAGAGCATCCAGCGGCTGCTCGGCAGCGGGCTGCTCGAGCCCGAGGAGACGCCCGAGCAGCAGATGGCGCTGCGCCGGCTGGAGACGCTGCTGGCCCTTGTCGAGGGCTGGGTCGACACGGTCGTGGCGGCCGCGGCCACCGACCGGCTGCCGGGCCACTCCGCGCTGGCCGAGACGATGCGCCGGCGGCGCGCCTCCGGCGGCCCGGCCGAGCAGATGTTCGCCACGCTGGTCGGGCTGCAGCTGCGCCCGCGCCGGCTGCGGGACGCCGCGACGGTGTGGGCGGCCATGGGCCAGCGGTACGGCAGCACCGAGCGCGACCGGTTGTGGTCGCACCCCGACCTGCTGCCCACCTCCGACGACCTCGACGAGCCGATGGACTTCGTCGCCCGCGCCGGCATGCACGACGAGCTCGACGCGCTCACCGCCGAGGCGGCCGAGGAGCGGCCGGAGCCGGTGGACGAGCAGACGGAGAAGCCGGAGGACGACGGCCCGGCCTGACCCTCAGTCGACCAGGTCGGACCCGGGGCCGTCGCCGGCGGCCGCGGTGGACGCGAGCTCGACCCCTTCGAGGAAGCCGCGCGCCCGCTCGGCGCGCGGGTAGCGGGCGACCAGCGCCCAGAAGCGCTCGTCGTGCCCGGGCTCGAGCAGGTGCACGAGCTCGTGGACCAGCACGTAGTCGACGACGTACTCGGGCATCGACCGGAGCCGGCTGGACAGCCGGATGCTGCGGTCGACCGGGGTGCACGAGCCCCAGCGGCGGTGCTGGTTGTCGACCCACCGGACGCTCGCCGGTGTGGCGAGCCCGTCGAGGTGGGCCGCCGACAGGGCCATCGCACGCACCATCAGCTCGTCGTCCCCACCGAGGGAGCGGCGACGGCGCTCCTCGCGGGTCTGCAGCTTGGCGACCATCTGGGCCACCCAGCGTCGCTCCTCGGCGGGGCTGAAGGCCGCCGGGATGAGGACGACGGTGCGGCCCATCTCGCGGTAGGCGGTGACCGTCCGGCGCCGGCGCGCGCTGCGGCGCACCTCCACCACGTTCTCGCCGGCGCCGTCGTCGGTCGCGCGACCGGACCGCGCCGCGGGCAGCGCGCGGCGCACCCCGGGGTCCAGCGGCGCGGGGCCGGAGGGGTCGGGGTGCGCGTGACGGTGGGGAGTCTGTCCGGGCACGGGGGCACCGTAAGCCACGGGACCGACCGTTCGCCCGCGCGGGAGCGCCCTCTCGTGTACAGGTCCCACGGACGGTGGACATGGCGACCGCTCCACCCGGTGACATCGTTCCGGCCGGGCCCGGTCCACAGCCCCGCGCTCCCGCGTCCGCGCAGGTGAGAGCCCAGGTCGGGCGCGCCGGTGCGGCGTCGTCCCCCGGCCCGTCCCCGCCCCGCACACAGCGACACGCCGAGCGGTCCCCACGTGCTCCACAGGTCTGTCCACAGGCTGTGGGTTGTCCTCCGCCGGCGCGGGTGGGAGCGCGGTGACGCTGTGGCAGAGTCCGCGCTGCCGCCTGCGGGAACGGCGGTTGCGGGCACGGGTAGCGTGCCTGCGCAATGGCGACCGGCGTGCGTGCCGAGGCGCCCCAGAGAATCAGGAGATCCCCGTGGCGGAGAGCTACAACGGCTACTGCGTGAAGTGCAAGGAGAAGCGCGACTTCGACGGCGAGGTCAAGGTCAGCGAGTCGGGCCGGCGCATGGCGCAGGGCACCTGCCCCGTCTGCGGCACCAAGATGAACCGGATCCTCGGCAAGGCCTGATCCGCTCCGCACCGCACCGCCCCGACGGCGGCGTCCCCTCCGGGGGCGCCGCCGTCGTCGCGTCCGGGGTACTCGGGACCCCTGCTCCCCGAGTCGGGTCAGGCGACGGCGCAAGCCTGCGCCGGATGACGAGCAGGTAGAGCAGCGGGCCGGCCGTGGGCACGAGCAGCGGGGCCAGCAGCCACAGCGGCTTCCGCTCGCCGATCGCCCGGTACGCCCCCGCCGGGCGGAGTGCGGCGTCCACGGTTGCCCACACGAGGAGCACGGCGACCAGCAGGACGACGGCCAGTTCCCGCGAGGGCAGCGTGGGCATGGCGGCGTTCCTAGCGGAGGGACGGCCGGTACGGCAAGCGCGACATGAGGGCGCGTTGTGGACGGCGTCTCCGCCTGTGGACGACGGGGGCGGCCCCGGCCCCCGGCTGCGACGCTGGCCGGGTGAGCGACACCGACCATCCGCTGCTGCCGGCCGCCACCCCCGTGCTGAGCAGCGGGCCCGACGCCCTCCAGGTCGGCGGGGTCGACTCCACCGACGGCGTGCTGCTGTCACCGGCCGGCGGCGGTCTGGCCGCCGTCCTGCGCGGGCTCGACGGGCGCCGCGCGCAGCGCAGTGTGCTGGCCGACGCCGCCCGGGCCGGACTCGATCCGGCCGCCGTCACCCGCGTGCTCGACGGCCTGCGGGGCGCCGGCCTGGTCGTCGACGTGGAGGCCTCCGACCTGCTGGCCGCCGACGCGGGCTCGGCCGCGGCGGCCCGCGCCGCCGCCGAGCTGCCCGCGGCCCTGGCCCGGGCACCGGCCGCGGCGCGGCCGTTCCCCGGCGGCAGCCCCTGGCGGGCACGCCGGGCCGCCACGGTCGTCATCGACGGCGCCACCCGTGTCGGCGCGCCCCTGGCGGCGGTCCTGGCCGCCAGCGGGGTCGGCCGGGTGAGCATCCGTGACAGCGGGCCGGCCACCGCGGGCGACGTCGTCGTCGGCGGGCTGACCGCGGCCGACGAGGGCCGCCCACGCTCGGTGGCCGCCGCCGACGCGGTGCGGCGGGTCAGCCCGCTGACCGACCTCCGGCCACTCGCGCCGGAGGGCCGCGCCGACCTGGTCGTGCTGGCCCGCGCCTGGGCAGGTTCCGACCCGCTGGTCGCCGCGGTCCACCGAGCCGGCGTCCCGCACCTGGTGGCGACCGTGCGTGGCGAGACCGGGGTGGTCGGCCCGCTCGTCGTCCCGGGGGTGACCAGTTGCCTGCGCTGCGCGGATCTGCACCGGCGCGACGCCGACCCCCGCTGGCCCGGTCTGGCCGCGCAGCTCACCGCCTCCGAGCCGCCGCCGAGCGGGGCGACGGTGACCTGCCTGCTCACCGCCGCGACGGCCGCCGTGCAGGTGCTCGCCTACCTCGACGGCGTGACCTCCCCGGCCGTCGTCGACGCGACCCTCGAGGTCCGGCCGCCGGACCTCGTGCCGCGCGTGAGACGGTGGAAGGCACACCCGGCCTGCGACTGCGGGGCCGTATCTGCCGACGGCGGACCGGACTCCTCCCCGGGGGGCGTTCCCCCGGCCGGTGGTCGCTCGTTCGGGCAGAGTGCACCCCCGGCAGGGAGAATGAACCGTCACGCGAGCTCACGAGCTCACCTGTGACGACACAGCCGCTGCCGAAGACACGGCCGGCGGGCCGACGAGGAGGACGCGTGAGTGACGACGGACCGGTGATGCCGCGTGGCTCGGTCTCGCGCACCGCGCGACTGGCGTCACTACCGCTGGGCGCCGCCGGGCGGGCCACGCTCGGCCTCGGCAAGCGGCTGTCCGGCCGTCCCGCCGACGCCGTGGCCGCCGAGCTGCAGCAGCGCACCGCCGAGCAGCTGTTCGCGGTGCTGGGCCAGCTCAAGGGCGGCGCGATGAAGCTCGGTCAGACCCTGTCGGTGTTCGAGGCCGCCGTGCCCGAGGAGATGGCCGCCCCCTACCGCGAGGCGCTGGTCAAGCTCCAGGAGGAGGCGCCGCCGATGCCGGTGCGCACCGTGCACGCGGTGCTCTCCCAGCAGCTCGGTGGCACCTGGCGGCAGCGGTTCCGGGAGTTCGACGACGTCCCCGCCGCCGCGGCGAGCATCGGCCAGGTGCACCGCGCCACCTGGCGGGACGGCCGCGACGTCGCCGTGAAGATCCAGTATCCGGGCGCCGCCACCGCACTGATGTCCGACCTCAACCAGCTGGCCCGGTTCGCCCGGATGTTCGCCGCCCTGTTCCCGGGCATGGACGTCAAGCCGCTGATCGCCGAGCTCAAGGCCCGCGTGGTCGAGGAGCTGGACTACGGCCTCGAGGCCGACGCGCAGCGGGCATTCGCCGCCGCCTACGCCGGCGACGCCCAGATCTCCGTGCCGCGGGTGGTGGCGAGCGCGCCGAAGGTCATCGTCTCCGAGTGGCTCGACGGCACGCCGCTCGCCCGGATCATCGCCACGGGCAGCCGGGACGAGCGCGACCGGGCGGGTCACCTGCTCGCCGTCCTGCACTTCTCGGGGCCCGAGCGGGCCGGGATGCTGCACGCCGACCCTCATCCGGGCAACTTCCGGCTGCTGGACGACGGGCGGCTGGGCGTCATCGACTTCGGCGCGACCGCGCGGCTGCCCGGCGGGCATCCCGAGCCGATCGGCCGGCTGCTGCGCTGGGCCCTGGCAGGCCACGCCGACAAGGTCCTCGCCGACCTGCGCACCGAGGGCTTCGTCCGGCCCAACGTCGACGTCGACGCCCAGGGGGTGCTCGACTACCTGCTGCCACTCCTGGAGCCGGTGGTCAGCGACCACTTCCACTTCACGCGGGCGTGGATGCAGGAGCAGGCGGCCCGGATCGCCGACCCGCGGTCCGAGGCCAACCGCCTCGGGCGCCTGCTGAACCTGCCTCCGGCCTACCTGATGATCCACCGCGTGACGATCGGCTCCATCGGGGTGCTCTGCCAGCTCGACGCGGCCGGCAACTACCGCGGCGTCGTCGAGGAGTGGCTGCCCGGCTTCACCGGCTGATCCCGTGCCACCGGGGTCAGGGGCCCAGCCGCGCCTCCAGATCCCGGATGGCGGCGCGGGCGCACCCCGGGCACAGGGCCGTGACCCGCTCCTGCTCCGGGGTCCGCTCCGTCCGACCGGTCGCCCGCGGCTCGCTCGACAGGCTCCAGCCGCCGGCCGCGTCCGCCGGCGTCCCGGGCCGGCCGCATCCCACGCAGGTCAGGTTCTCCGGCACGCGGGGCATCCGGTCAGCCTGCCCCTCGGCGGCACCGGTGGACAAGCGGCACTCGACGCCTCGCGGTGCGGTGGGCGAGAGTGACCGGCGTGGAGCCCGGGGCCGGCCTGACCGTCATCGAGGCGGCCGCCCGACCGGCAGACGCCGTGCTGACCGCGCTGGCGAGCTCCCCCGCCGGACTCGATCCGGCCGAGGCCCAGCGGCGTCGGGCGAGCTACGGGCCCAACGCGATCCGTACCCACCACGCCCAGCCGCTCGCGATCCTGGGTCGCCAGCTGCGCAACGCCGTCCTGATCCTGCTGGCAGTCACCGCCACCGTGTCGTTCTTCCTGGGGCAGCGCACCGACACGGCGGTGATCGGGCTGATCCTCGCGGCGAGCGTGGGGCTGGGCTTCGTCAACGAGTACCGCGCCGAGCGGGCCACCGAGGCGCTGCACTCCCAGGTGAGCCACCGCGCGTCGGTACGCCGCGGCGGCCAGACCCTGCAGGTCGACGTCACCGAGCTCGTGCCCGGCGACGTCGTCCGGCTCGTCCTCGGCGAGATCGTGCCGGCCGACCTCCGGCTGATCGAGGCGGTCGGGCTGCAGTGCGACGAGAGCGTGCTGACCGGCGAATCGCTGCCGGTGGACAAGGGCACCGATCCGGTGGCCCCCGGCTCGTCGCTGGGCGACCTGGACTCGTGCGCGCTGATGGGCACGGTCGTGCACTCCGGCTCGGCGACCGGCGTCGTCGTCGCTACCGGACCGCGGGCGGAGTTCGGCCGCATCGCCCTGGGTCTGGGCGAGCGGCAGCCCGAGACCGAGTTCCAGATCGGGCTGCGCCATTTCTCGGTGCTGCTGCTCGGCGTCGCCGCCGTCCTCACCAGCCTGATCTTCGTGGCCAACCTGCTGTTGCAGCGGCCGCTCATCCAGTCGCTGCTGTTCTCGCTGGCCATCGCCGTGGGCATCACGCCCCAGCTGCTGCCGGCGGTGGTGAGCACCGCCCTGGCCACCGGCTCGCGACAGCTCGCGCGGATCAAGGTGCTGGTCAAGCGGCTGGTCTCGATCGAGGACCTCGGCGACATGGACGTCCTCGTGACCGACAAGACCGGCACGCTGACCGAGGGGCGGATCACGTTCACCAGCGCCCTCGACCCGGCCGGGAGCCCGTCACCGGAGGTGGTCCGGCTGGGGCTGCTGGCCACGGAGACCGATCTGTCCGACCCGGGGGCGGCGGCTGCCGGGGGGAACCCACTGGACGCCGCCCTGTGGGCCGCCGCCGGAGACGTCCAGGACGCACTGGCCGGCTGCAAGCGACTGGGGCTGCTGCCCTTCGACCACGAGCGGCGGAGAACGTCCGCCGTGGTCCAGGAGCCGGACGGCGACCGGGTGCTCGTCGTGAAGGGCGCGCCCGAGTCGGTCCTGGCGCGCTGCCGGGACGTCCCCCCGGGGGCCACCGCCCTGCTGGAGACCCAGTTCGCCGCGGGCAGCAGGGTCGTCGCGGTCGCCGTCCGGCCCGCCCCGGACTCCGAGGTGCCCACCGATGCCGACGAGCGGGACCTGACGCTCGCGGGGTTCCTCGTGTTCCTGGACCCGCCCAAGATCTCGGCCGCCGCGTCGCTGCAGCGGCTCGCCTCGCTCGGCGTCGGCGTGAAGATCTGCACGGGCGACAATCCGCTGGTCGCCCAGGAGGTCTGCACCCGCCTCGGCCTGCCCGCCGGCCGACCCTTCACCGGGGCGGACCTCGACACCATGGACGACGACGCGTTCGCCGCCGCCGCCCGGACCGGCGTCGTGTTCGCCCGCGTCACCCCCGAGCAGAAGGCCCGCCTGGTCACCACGCTGCGCGGGCAGGGCCACGCCGTCGGGTTCCTCGGGGACGGCGTCAACGACGCCCTCGCCCTGCACGCCGCCGACGTGGGCATCAGCGTGGACACCGCCACCGACGTCGCCAAGGACGCGGCCGACGTGATCCTGCTGGAGAAGGACCTCGGGGTGCTGGCCGACGGCGTGAACGCCGGCCGGCGCATCTTCGCCAACACGATCAAGTACGTGCTGATGGGCACGAGCAGCAACTTCGGCAACATGTTCAGCGCCGCGGCCGCCTCTGCGGTGCTGCCCTTCCTGCCGATGCTGCCCAGCCAGATCCTGCTCAACAACCTGCTCTACGACAGCGGCCAGCTCACGATCCCGACCGACAACGTCGACCTCGAGCAGCTGCACGCCCCCTCGCACTGGGACATCGCGTCGATCCGCCGGTTCATGCTCTTCTTCGGGCCGATCAGCAGCCTGTTCGACTTCCTGACGTTCGCCCTGATGCTCGGTGTCTTCCAGGCCTCGGCCGGGGAGTTCCGCGCCGGGTGGTTCGCCGAGTCGCTGGCCACCCAGACGCTGGTCATCTTCGCCATCCGCACCCGCCGCAGCCCCTTCACCCGCAGCCGCCCGAGCCGGCCGCTGCTGATCGCCTGCCTGGCCACGGTCGCCGTCGGGGCCGCCCTGCCCCAGTCTCCGCTGGCCGGGATCCTCGGTTTCACCCCCCTGCCGACGGGGTTCTTCCTGGCGCTCACCGCGATGGTCGTCGGGTACCTGGTGATGATCGAGCTGGCCAAGCGGGTGTTCTACGCCCTGCCCGAGACCCGGCTCCCCCACCGGCGCGGGCGCGGCCACCGGCACCGGCTGCAACGGCGCGCGGCGCGGTTCAGCGTGCCGGCCCCGCTGGGGCCCTGAGCGCGACCCCGGACAAGCGAAGAGGCTGGGCCCGGACGCACCGGGAGCGTCCGGACCCAGCCTTGGCCGGGTGGTGCAGGGTCGTGCTCCGGAGGAGCACGGATCACTCAGTAGACGGCGGCGCTGGCGCGTGCGGCGCGCCGCACCGCGCGCTCGGCGCGGCGCGCCGCCCGGCGGGCGACGTAGAGGCGGCGAGCGCGCGTGGCGGCCTCCGCCTGGGCCTCCAGCTCGCGCATGCGGCTGCGGGCCATGTCGATCTCGAGCATGTGCATGACTGTTCCTTCGTGCTGGTTCCGGATGTGTCTCGGTCTGTCAGGTCTCACGCCGCGGCCACCTTGCGGGGACGGCCCCTCGGCCGCTTCCGCGCGATGACGGCGCCGTGCTCGAAGATCTCGCCGCCCCAGACCCCCCAGGGCTCGGCCCGGTCCAGGGCGCCCGCCAGGCAGGCGTCGCGGACCGGGCAGTCGCCGCAGAAGGCCTTCGCCAGCTCGAGCTGGGCCGGGGTGTCGGCGAACCACAGGTCCGGGTCCTCCACCCGGCACGGCAGGGGACGCCGTACCGGTGCGGGCGGCACCGGGGTGAGCGGTCTCCGTGGGGGGAAGCCACCGGTCCGGGGGAGCCCGGGTCGGCGGTGGGACGTCGGCCGATCGATCGTCTGCTGCACTGCCGCTCCTCCTCGTTCTCGTCGTCTGTGCCGACCGGCGGGGGCCCGCCGACCGGAGGTCGGGCCGGGGGCCACGGACGAAGAAAAAGGCCGCGGATCCCGGGGTTCGGGTTCCGCGGCCTCGAGGAGGACCGGTCGAGCGCTAGCTCGATGGTCTCCGCGAGGAGGGAATCCCGAGGGTGGTGCCGTAGGTGTGGGCGAGGGGGGTGAACTTCTGGTCGCCGAGGACCGTGCTGCCGGAAATGGGCACACCGGTCCCCTGGACCAGCGCGACGGGCGCGACCGTGCGGACGACACCGCTGCCCCGGGCCGGGCCTGCGTGCGCGGCGCCGGCGACCGGACGCACGTCGCAGCCGCCCAGGCGCAGGAAGGCGGCGGGGGCAGCGGTCCACATGCTGGTGCTCATCTCGTTGCCCCCTCCTCTCCTGGAATCCGATCCGGCCTGGGCGGCCGGGATCGCGCCGGGTGCAGTTGATGTGCTTCGGGACACTATGACCCGGCCCGATCCGGGGTCAACCGAATTAACGGCGCGTCCTCCGGACGGGCCTGACAGCCGGTACTGCCCGGTCCGTCATCGCGCTCGGTGGTCAGCCGCTCACGGTGGCGAGCACGTCCTCGCCGTAGAGCTCGAGCTTGCGGGCACCGATGCCCGGCAGCCCCGCCAGCTCCCTCAGATTGGCCGGCCGGGTCTCGGCGATCGCCTGGAGGGTCGCGTCGGTGAACACGACGTAGGCCGGCACCGACGCCGACTGCGCCGCCTGGCTCCGCCATGCCCGCAGCCGGTCGAACAGCTCCCCCGCCTCCCCCTCGAGGACCACCTTCGGCCGCTTCGCCGTCCGCTTCGCCGCCGGAGCGGTGGGGCCGGAGTCGGGGGCGAGCCCGGTGAGGAACCGGCTGCGCGGACGGGCCCGCTTGCCGCCGGGGTTGCGGGAGAGCGACCAGGACAGCGTCAGCTGCTCGCGGGCACGCGTCACGGCCACGTAGAGCAGCCGCCGCTCCTCCTCGACCGCGTCGGGCCGCGACAGCGACTGCGCGATCGGCACGACACCGTCGACCAGGCCGACCACGAAGACGACATCCCACTCCAGGCCCTTCGCCGCGTGCATCGAGGCGAGGGTCACCCCCTGCACGGTCGGGGCGTGCTGGGCGTCGGCCCGCGCGGCCACGTGCGACACGAACCCGGCGAGATCCATCGTCGGGGTGTCGGCGACCAGATCGACGGCGAGGTCCACCAGCGCCGCCAGCGACTGCCAGCGATCGCGCGCCGCGCCGCCGGGCGGGGGCCGGTGCTCGACCCAGCCGGTCGAGGCCAGCACGTCGCGGACCGTGGGCACCAGCGCACCGGGCTCGCTCCCGCCCGCCGCGGCGCCGCGCAGGAGCAGCACCGCCTCGCGCACCTCGGGACGCTCGAAGAATCGCTCCCCGCCCTTGAGCACGTACGGCACGCCGGCGTCGGCCAGCGCGGCCTCGTAGACCTCGGACTGTGCGTTGATCCGGAAGAGGACCGCCATCTCGGCGGCCGGCATGCCCTCGTCGATCAGCGCCCGGCAGCGCGCGGCGACGGCGGCCGCCTCGGCGGGCTCGTCGGGGTACTCGGCGAACCGCGGCTCCACGCCGTCGGGCCGCTGCCCGAGCAGCCGCAGCCCGGGCAGACCCTTGCGCCGGGGCGCCTGGCCGATCAGCCGGTTGGCCAGGCCCACCACCTGGGGGGTCGAGCGGTAGTCGCGCTCGAGCTTGACGACGGCGGCGTCGGCGTACCGGTCGGCGAAGCCCAGCAGGTAGTCGGGGTCCGCGCCGGTGAAGGAGTAGATGGTCTGGTTGGGGTCGCCGACCACGCAGATCTCTGCGCGCCCGCCCAGCCAGGCGTCGAGCAGCCGCTGCTGCAGCGGGTTCACGTCCTGGTACTCGTCGACGACGAAGTGCCGGTACTGCGCCCGCACCTGCCGGGCGACGTCGGCGTGCTCCTCCAGCGTGAACGCGGTGACCAGCAGCAGATCCTCGAAGTCCAGCACCCCCTCGCGTTGCTTCGCCGTCTCGTAGCTCGCGTAGACCTGCGCGACGGCGGCAGCCTCGAACGGCAGTTCCCGCCCGGCCTTCGCCGCCCGCGACGGGTAGTCCTCCGGCGTCGCCAGCGTCGTCTTGGCCCACTCGATCTCGCTGGCCAGGTCGCGCAGGCTGGTGCGGTCGGTGGACAGCCGGGAGCGGCTCGCCGCGGTCGCGACCAGCCGCAGCTTGTTCTCCACCAGCGGCGGGAGCGGGCCGCCCAGCACCCGGGGGGCGAAGAAGCGCAGCTGGCGCATGGCCGCGGCGTGGAAGGTCCGCGCCTGGACGCCGCCCACGCCGAGGGCGGACAACCGGCCCCGCAGCTCTCCGGCGGCACGGGCCGTGAAGGTGACGGCTAGCACCTGCTCGGGAACGAAGGCCCCGAGGTGGAC
>DASYGS010000107.1:0-10406 GCA_035999465.1 Blastococcus sp.
TGCTGGACGATCGAGCCGAGGTGCACCAGGCCACCGGGGTGGTCTCCGTCCGCGCCGGCGTGAGCCTGGGCCAGGCGCTGGCGTTGCTGCGGGCCCGGGCCTACGCCGAGGGACGCCCCATCGGCGCCCTGGCGCGCGACATCCTCGACGGCCTGGTTCAACTCGGGAAGAACGACGACCATGACTGACAGCCGCCGCAACGCGGCCAGGAGCCTCGGTCGCCAGCCACCGGGCGGAGGAGTTCATGATGCGTGAGCAGCGCCTGGCCGAGGTCTTCGTCGAACTCGCCGACACCCTGGTCGAGGAGTACGACGTGGTGGACCTGCTGCAGACCCTCACCGAACGCTGCGTGGAGCTGGTCGACACCGACGCCGCGGGGCTGATGCTCGACGACCAGCGCGGCAACCTGCGACTGATCGCGCACACCCACGAGTCCGCGCGACTGCTGGAGCTCTTCGAGCTGCAGCAGCAGGAGGGACCCTGCCTGGACTGCTTCGCCACCGGCCAGGTCATCGCCAACATCGACCTCGCCACCGCGACGGGCCGGTGGCCGGTCTTCACGCAGGCCGCCCGCGAGTCCGGATACGGCACCTCCCACGCGGTACCCCTGCGGCTGCGGCGGCAGGTGATCGGCGCCCTGAACCTGTTCAGCACCGGACGGCGACCGCTCAGCGACGACCACCTCGCCGTCGCCCAGGGACTGGCCGACATCGCCACGATCGGCCTGCTGCACGAGCGCGCCGTCCGCGACCAGGTCATGCTCTCCGAGCAGCTGCAGACCGCCCTCCAGAGCCGAATCCTCATCGAGCAGGCAAAGGGCATCCTCTCGGCCCAGGCCGGAACGAACGTGGCGGCGGCCTTCGCCCTCCTGCGCACCCACGCCCGCCGCACCGGACAACCGCTGACGACCCTCGCCGGCGCCGTCGTCGCCGGGCAGATCGAGGCCGGCGCGCTTCAGCGGTCAGCTGCATCGTTTGAGGGCCACCGCTCGACGTGATCCTCGGCGCCGGATGGCCGGGATCCGCAGGCTGTGGCGTGGCGCCGGGTGAGGTGGCTCGCGTGCCGGGCGGAAGTTCTGCGGTGCGGCCACGACCCGATCAGAGCGGGCTGCGCCACCTTCTCCTCAGCGTCGCTCCGCGGCGCGTGCCTCTGTGCTGTGCTTGCTCCAGCCCGCGTGCTGCGCCATGGAGCGGACGCGGGTCAGGCCCCGCGTGTGGAACCTCCCGCACGTGGGGCCGCCCCGGTGCCGGGGACTACCGAGGCGGCCTCGGCCGTGCCACGGTGGCTTGTGGGCACTGAGGACGACGACGGTCTGCGTCGGTGGGGGCAGCCCTCCGCACAGGACACCGGCACGCAGGTCCGCCTGGATGCGCTGGCCCGGCAACTGGCCGAGGCCGCACGCAGCCTCCAGGGGCGAGAGTCTCCTCAGCAGGTGATGGACGGCGTCGTCAAGCTGGCGTGCTCGATGGTGCCCGGCGCCGACGAGGCGACGATCACCATGGTCCGCAAGGACCGCCATTGCTACTCGGCGGCGGCCACCAGCACGTGGGCCAGCGACTTCGACGTCCTGCAGGACGAGACCGGTGAGGGGCCGTGCCTGGACGCCATTTGGCATCAGGAGACCGTCCGGGTGGACGACCTGGGCAGTGACCAGCGGTGGCCGGTTCTGGGCCCCCGGGCCGCGGACCAGGGCGTGGGCAGCATGCTCTGCCTCCAGCTGTTCGTGCACCGAGACACACTTGGCGCGCTGGACCTGCTGGCCCATGCCACGTCGGCCTTCACCGACGAGTCCGAGCACGTCGGCCTGCTGCTCGCCAGCCACGCCGCCATCGCGGCAGCAGATGCCCACCACTTCGAGCACGTGACCAGCGCCCTGATCAACCGGGACGTCATCGGCCAGGCCAAGGGCATCCTGATGGAACGGTTCAAGATCACCTCAGATCAGGCGTTCGCCGTACTGGCCAAGGTCAGCCAGGACACCAACCGCAAAGTGTCTGCGGTCGCCGAGGACCTCGCCCGCACAGGCATGTGGACGCCCGGCTTGCGCACCGGCGAGCAACGTCAGAACGCGCCCTGACCTCGACGCCGTTGGCCGTGGATGGTTCTGGATGGCGGGCGGGGGCACCGCTGGCGCCGCTGCTGGGACGGCCGCGTCCCCTCGTGGGTTGGGCACGACGATCGTGATGTTCCGGTGACTACTGGCCTGGCGCAGCAGGTCGAACGCCTCGTCTTGGCCGATCTTGCGCAGCGCCTTGAGGGTGCCGATCGCCATCCCGATCCGGCGGTTCGTGGCAGTGCCGTGCGCAGGTGCTCCAGCTCCTGGTCCGCCAGGGGCTCGTCTGTCTGCGGGCTACCGGCCAGTCCGGACGGTCGACGCGGACTCCCGTCTGAGGTCTTGCTCGACACGGTCACTCCAGGCCAACGGACGGTCCTCGGTTCCGTACCCGTCGCCTCGTGGATGGGGGTGAAGACCCCACGAATGCGCCCATCCAACGACCGGGCTGTGCCGGCCGGCCCCGAGCGAGGCCGTACGCAGGAATCGGGCTCGCCGGTCTGACCAGCTGCACTGTCGATCCCGCCCGCACCTGATTGCGCAGCGGGGGGAGACCGCGGGGCGTAGGGTTCCGTATTGGAGGCGGCATCCACGCTTCTCGGTAGCCCCGGACCCGGCGACCTGATCGGTCTTTCCGGGGAGAATTGCATGTCCGCCTCTCGGCCCGTCGCCACACACAGCGTCGGCACCACGAGCGTCCGGCGAGGCCCGGGCTCCGTACGGAAGCGCGAACGGCCTCTCTGCCCTCGCCCGGTACGACACCGAGCGGGGCAGCGCCGTCGCGGAGACCCCCTGATCAACCGGCACCAGCCTCCTACCGTGCTGGCAGAGGGCCGTCTGGCGGCCTGCACCACCTACGTGGTGCTGGACGCACGGCCGAGTGGGCCGACGTGGGTGACCGTCGGCTGTCGGCTGAGCTCCGCGGTCGTCGTCCAGCTTGCCGGGACGCATCCGCTCGATGGATGCGTGCAGGTGTCCTACACGTGGGCCGACGTCTCTGGTACCCCGCGGGTGACGCTGCCCCGGCGGCGTGGCCGCCCGAGCTACCGGCCGAATTCGACCTTGCCAACCGGAGTGTGACCGCGATGCCTGAACCGATGTGGCCGGGGGCGCCGATGGTGTTGGTTCCCAACGGCCATCGGCGGATCAACGGCGGCTCCCCCACGTCCCACCCTGCCGACGCCGGCCCCGACATCCTCCCCGCGGTCGCGGGACTCCACGTGCGCACCGGGGGCGACAACCCTGCCGCGTACCCGTCGACGCCGTCTGGGCCGTGGCCGCCCGTGGCCACCTCTTCGCCGGGACCGCCGTGGTGGCAGCGTCGGCAGTGGCGCTGGCCGTCGCTGCCCACGTCGGTGCGGACGATGCGGGTGGAGCTGCGGCCCGTCTTGGACCTGACCGGCCTGCCCGACCCCGAGCTGGACGACCTGATCTTGGCCGCCGGTGAAGCCGCCACCAACGCCGTCGAGCACGCCCGCTTGCCCACCCTGCCCTTCTTCGACGTCTCCGCCGAGGTCGGTGAGCGCCGGACCCGCATAGTGATCCAGGACCACGGCCGCTGGTGTCCCCCCACGGCGGGTGGCAACCGGGGCCGCGGGCTGCAGATGATCGGCGTCCTGGCCGACGCCACGCTCACCGTCGGGCCAGGCGGCACAACGGTGATCCTGTGTAACCGCCCCGGGGCCGGCCGATGACCGCCATGCGCCGCCGTCGGCCGGTCAGGCACCGCTCGGGACCTTGCTCAGCTCGGCGAAGGTTGCACGCGGGTCCGCCGCCCGACCGGGTGGTCGGTCCGCTGCGCCGCCGTGGCGGAGCCGGCACCTGGCGGAACGGTGATCCAAGCACTGCAGCGAGGATCGGTGACCGCGCTGTCACACCACGAGCAGCCGAGGACCGCTCCCGGGCGACACTCGGCCAGGCCCCGCTGGTCAAGCAGCCGGCCAGCGGGGCCGCCTACCCACATCATGTGAACTCCGCCGGAGTCCGACCAAGGACCACGATCGACGACGCGGCTCCTCCCTCCGGGAGGGGCCGTTTTCTCGTTGAACGCAGCGACTGTCCCTTCCGGTGACCCGGACACGGTGCTGCCGCCGGCTCGTCATCCTCCGGGGGTGATGCAGGCCGGCTCCCCCGTACGCGACGGTCGGCCGTGCCGTCGTCGACACCTGCGCCCGTCGGCCCCTCCGACGAGGCACAGCCGATGGATCCGCGCGTGGCCGCCGCCGTGGTGGACGTCTTCGTCTACGTCGTCGTCCTCAACCTGTTCGTCGAGTACGCGCCGCGCGTGATCAGCGAGACCTTCACCCTCTCGCTGCTCACCGCCGTGCTGCTGAAGGCCGTCCTCGAGGTCGTGGTCGCGATCAAGAACCGGGTCAGACGACGGATCACGCAGGCGACGAGCGGGGCCGGCAAGGCGATGTTCGCGGTGGTGCTGTGGCTCGTGCTCGTCGGCAGCAAGTTCGTCGTTCTCGAGGCCGTCGCACTCGTCTTCGGCTCGCGCGTCAGCCTGGGCGGCTTCGTCTCGGTGACGCTGCTCATCATCACCCTGCTGCTCTCGCGGGCGGTCGTCCGCCGCCTGCTCGCTAGCGGGTCCAGATACCGGTGAGCGGCTTCGCGCCGGCCGCGGAGCCGATCGGGGCGAGCCCGTACATGTCCTCCAGCGTGCGCAGCACGCCGTAGTGGTCGGTCCGCTGGGCGCTCGGGCCGGGCTTCACCATCGGGCCCACCAGGAACGTCGCGATGTGGTTGGCGGAGGTGTCCTCGTCCTCGTCGAACGTGACCACCAGCAGGCTGTTGTGCGTGCGGGCCCAGCTCACGTACGCGGCCAGGTTGGCCTTCGCCCACGCGTCACCCGTCGCCACCGAGCAGTTGTGCATGTCGTGGCAGAGGTTCGGCACGACGAACGAGACCGTCGGCAGCTGGGCGAAGTCGTGCGGCAGCGCCGTGTAGGGCTGGTTCACCGAGGCCGGCAGCGCCGGGAAGTCGACCCACGGGTTGTGCTTGCGGGCATAGGTCGTCGCACCGCCGCAGACGGTCGACCCGACACCGGGCAGGTTCTCCGAGTACCCGGCGAACGTGCGCCCCGCCGCGAGCAGCTGCGCCGCGAGGTTGGGCCCGTCGAACGACTGCGGGCACGAGTCGTCGGTGACGCCCTGCGTGGAGCCGGAGAACAGTGCGAGGTAGTTCGGCTGGCTCGGGTGCGCCACGCCGTGCGCGTCGGTGAGCGTGGCACCCGACGTCGCCAGCGAGTTCAGGTACGGCGCATCCGACGAACCGAGCACGCTGCCGCTGTCCTTGTTCTCGAAGATCACGACCATGACGTGGTCGGGCCTCGGCAGGACGCCCGCAGCGGAGGACGGCGGCACGGTCGTCGGGCGCGCGAACGCCGCCGACGTGCCGGAGGACGACGACGACGTGGCCTGCGCCGAACCGCCGCCCTCCCCACCCGACGAGCACCCGGCCACCGTCAGCGCGAGCACCAGCAGACCGACTGCACCCCGGAACCTCGTCATCCCCACCGCGCGAGTGTCCTCCTCCGTTCCTGAAGCGTTCCTGGAAGCCCTCCCGGAAGCGCAGCGCCTCGCGGGGCGTTGGGGGGTGCGTGACCAGCGCGACCGACCAGGCCAGGCAGGTCGACGTCGTCGTCATCGGCGCCGGCCAGGCCGGGTTGAGCACGGCCTGGGCACTCTCCCGCCAGGGTTTCGCCCCGGGCGCGGGCTTCGTCGTCCTCGACGGGAACGAGCAGCCCGGTGGCGCCTGGCAGCACCGCTGGCCCTCCCTGACCGTCGACGCCACGCACCGCGTGCACGACCTGCCCGGCCGCCCGTACGAACCCGGGCCGGGGAACCGCCGCGCCGCCGACGTCGTCCCCGCCTACTTCGCCGACTACGAGCGCCGCTTCGCCCTCCCGGTGCTCCGGCCCGTGCACGTCTCCGCCGTCTCCCGCGCCGACGACGGCCGCTTCACCGTCACCACCGATCACGGCGACTGGAGCGCGCGGGCGATCGTCAACGCCACCGGCACCTGGACCCGCCCGTTCGTGCCCTCATACCCCGGTCAGGAACAGTTCGCCGGCCGCCAGCTGCACACCGTCGACTACCGCGGGGCCGCCGAGTTCGCCGGCCGGCACGTGGTCGTGGTCGGCGGCGGGGCGTCGGCGACGCAGCTGCTCGGCGAGATATCCCGGGTCGCGAGCACCACCTGGGTCACCCGCCGTCCGCCGGTCTGGCGCGAGGGCCCGTTCGACGAAGACGCCGGACGCCGCGCCGTCGCCCTGGTCGAGGACGCCGTCCGCGAGGGCCGGCGGCCCGGCAGCGTCGTCGGCGTCACCGGCCTGCTCGTGTCCACCCCGTACATCCGCGACGCCCTGGACCGGGGTGTCCTGGAGCGGCTGCCGATGTTCGACCGCATCACCGCCGACGGCGTGGCCTGGGACGACGGCCGGTTCGTCGCGGCCGACGTGATCCTGTGGGCGACCGGTTTCCGGGCCGCGGTCGGCCACCTGGCGCCGCTGCGGCTGCGCGCCCCCGGTGGGGGCATCCGGATGGACGGCACCGCCGTCGCCGGGGAGCCGCTCGTCCACCTGGTCGGCTACGGCCCGTCGGCCAGCACGATCGGCGCGAACCGGGCCGGCCAGGCCGCGGCCCGCGCCCTGCGCCGGCTGCTGCAGCCGGCCGAGCGCGCCGCATAGCCGACGAGCTAGCTGACGACCTTCCAGGCGGCCAGCGCGAAGAGCACCCCGAGCGCGTTGGTGGCCCAGTGCATGCCCGCGCTGGCCAGCACGCTGCCGCTGCGCCGGCGCAGCTCGCCGGCCACGACACCGCCGATCGCGGTGAACAGCACCGTGCCGCCGACGACCATCACCGTGGCCATCGGACCGGGGGGCACGACGCCGCTGATGCCGCCGCGGCCCACGTCGCCGAGCGCCGGCAGCACGTGCCACAGCCCGAAGAGCGCGGAGGAGACCAGAACGGCCTTCCACGCGGTCATGTGCCGGTGCAGCATGCCCCAGAGCACCGACCGGAACGCGATCTCCTCGAGCAGGATCGTGCCGATCGGGATGATCACGAACGCCGTCATCAGCGCCTGCGACGGGCCGAGGTGGTACCGGGCGTCCAGGAAGAACGACCGCGTCACGGGCAGCAGCAGGCCGATCGCGTAGACCCCGCCCACCGCGGCGATGGCGCCCAGACCCCACACGCCGCCGGAGCGCAGCCGCTCCCGGCTCAGGCCCATCTGGTGCCAGCTCAGGCCGCTCGCGCGCCCGAAGGCGACCAGCGCCGGGGCGGCCGCGACGCTGAGCCACAGGGTGCCGGCCGGCAGCACGTGGCGCGCGATGTTCAGCGCGGTGAGGGCACCCACGACCACGACGGTGCCGACGACGGCCGCCCGGCGCCGGAAGGTCTCGGACCGGAATCTCGAGGCGCTTCTCCCCCACCGGAGAGGCAGTGCAGGGCTCGTCATCGCCCCGACGGTAGGCGCGACTCCTGTGCTTCTCCTGTACGCGGACCGGCGTCCGGCATCACTGCAGGAAGACGGCCCGGGCGCGGGCGGTGTCCGCCGCCGTCCACCCCGGCGGGGGCAGGACGAGCGCCCACGCGTCGAGCATCTCGGCGCCGTAGTTGTGCCCGAAACCCTGCGGCGGAGAGGCGGCGTTGGCCAGGTCGACCGAGACCTGCCAGAAGGTGACCACGGGGTACCAGCGCATCGACGGCGACACCCCCCTCCCCCGCGGCTCGGCCAGCCAGGCGGGGCGCGCGAACAGCAGGTGGGGCGACCACCACATCACCGGGTCGGTGGGGTGCATCAGGTAGGCCACCCGGGGCGCCAGCCACGGCCGGGCGGGACTGAGCAGGTCACGGGGGCGGTCGCCGAAGCGGACGACGAGCCCGTCGGCGTACACGGGCGCCGCCTCCGTCGTCCCCGGGTCGCGGCGGTCGACCAGGACGCTCCACAGCTTGTTGTTGTTCGTCGGCCCCGCCCACAGCGCGCCGTCGGTGCGCGCCCGCACGTCGCCGAGACTGCTGAAGGCACCCTCGGAACCGGCCGAGCCCAGGCTCAGGCCGTAGACGACCAGCTTGGGCCGGTGGTTGGCGGGCAGTTCGTGCACGCGGGTGTAGACCGCGTCGAACAGGGCCCTGCCCTCCGCGTCGGCCCGCGAGCGGTCGAGCAGGAAGGAGATCCAGCTGGGCAGGTAGGAGTACTGCGTGGTCACGAAGGCCGTGTTGCCGCCGTACATCAGCTCCAGCGACTTCGGCGCCGCCGAGTCGATCCAGCCGGTGCCGGTGGACGTCGCCACGCAGAGCACCGCCCGGTCGAAGGCCCCGGTCCGTTCGAGCTCGGCGACCGCGAGCTGCGCGCGCCGGGCCGGCGTGTTCGCGGCACCGAGCCCGACGTAGACGCGGATCGGCTCCTTCACCGCCGTCTCGGGGATGCCGGCCGCCTTCGCCATGCGGGCCCGCGACGGGCCGCCCGCGACGACCTGCTGGCCGTAGACGCCGAGCGTCGACCAGGGCGACAACGACGACGGCGAGCCCGACCGCTCCGGCGCCAGCGGCTGGTGCACCCCCGGCAGCGTCTGGGAGTTGGCGAGGCTGAATGCGGCGTCGGCGGCGCTCAGCTCCCACCCCAGCAGCACCTTGTCGAACAACCCGAACGCCAGCACGGCCGCGACCGCGAGACCGACCGCCTGCGCCACCCCGCGCGGCAGCCGGGTCCAGCGGCGCAGCAGCACCGCTACCCAGCGGGCGACCAGCCGGAACAGCCGGAACACCGCGACCACCACCGCCACGATCGCGATGATCAGCGGGGCCGCCCGCAGCCAGCCCGAACTGGTCTCCGGCGACAGTCCGACCAGCACCCGCGTCTGCCGCTGCCAGTCCGAGGCCACGACGAGCACCAGTACGAGGCTGGTCGGCACGGCCGCGGCCAGCGCCAGCCAGATGCGCCGGCGGACCGGCTCGGAGACCCGGGACCGCACCCGGTCGGCCAGCCGGCGATAGGCGCGGGTGCGGCGCAGCAGTGACCAGACCAGCACGCCGATGCCGTAGCCGATCGCCCCCGAGACGCCGCTGGCGACCGACTGGAAGACCCAGCTGCGCGGCATCAGCGAGGGGGTCATCGCCTGCAGGGCGAACAGGGTGGCGACCGCGACCCCGGCGGGATCGACGCGGAACGCCCGCCAGCCGCGCCGGTGCAGCAGCGGCACCGGGACGGCGGCCTCCGCCTCGGGCACGACCAGCGGCGGAGCGTCGTCCGGCCGCTTCGTGTCCACCTCTAGATGTCTACCCCGCGCACCTGACGGTCGGCAGGCACCGGGCCGCTGGAAGGGCCGCCGCACCGGCTCGGAACAATGCGGCCGTGACCTCCACCGACGCCGCCGAGGGCGGCCGCCGCGCCGACGAGCTCCTCGACCTGCTCGCCGGCGACGACCCCGCCGCGGCCGACCGGCTGCTCGCCGGCCTGACCGAGGTGCGCGACCTGGTGTTCGTCGGCGCCGCGCTGACCGCCGTGGCCCGGTCCGAGGGGCGCCGGCTGCCCCCGGCCCAGCGCGCCCAGGCCAACACGCGGCAGATGAACCTCGGCCTGCTGCGCGACACGCACCGCGCCGACCCCGACGGGCTGCGCACGTGGCTGCGCCGCGCGGGCGAGGAGGTCCTCTTCCTGCGGTCGCTGCAGGCTGCCGCGGCCGCCCGCGTCGCCGCGGACGAGCAGCCCCGCCGTCCCTGATGGAGTCGCTCGGTGACGCTTTCCGCCACCGAGCGACTCCATCGGCGGAGATGAGGGTAGGCAGGAGCCATGCCGCTGCTCACGGTCGGCCACGGCCCGGAGGACCGCCGGCAGCTCGGCGACCGCCTCACCGGCGCCGGCGTCGGCCTGCTGGTCGACGTGCGCCGGTTCCCGGGCAGCCGGAACAATCCCGACGTCGCGTCGGAGGCGCTGGCCGCCTGGCTGCCCGAGGCGGGCATCGGCTACCGCTGGGACCAGCGCCTCGGCGGACGGCGGCGGCTCCCGCCGGGCGAGCCGGTCGCCGACGACTGGTGGACCGTCGCGCAGTTCGCCGCCTACGCCGCCCACACCCGGACGCCGGAGTTCGCCGCCGGGCTCGCCGAGGTGCTCGCCGCCGCGGCCACGGAGACCGTCGCGGTGATGTGCAGCGAGAGCGTGTGGTGGCGCTGTCACCGGCGGCTGATCGCCGACGTCGCCGTCCTGGCCCGCGGGGTGCCGGTCACCCACCTCATGCCCGGCGGACGGCTGACCCCCCACGAGCCCTCGGCCGGCGCCGTGCTCGGCGACGACGGCGCCGTCCACTGGCCCGCTTGAGGGGCCCGGCGCGAGCGTGCGAGTGCCGGGG
>DASYGS010000140.1:0-4212 GCA_035999465.1 Blastococcus sp.
ACAGGCGAGCAGTGGGTCGGCGGCGGCCTCGCCGCAGACGCCCACCGGCTTGCCCATCCGGCGGCCGGCCTCAGCGGTGAGCTGCACCAGGTGCAGCAGCGCCGGCTGCCACGGGTCGGTGAGATCGGCGAGGTCGGCCGAGAGGCGGTCGGCCGCCAGCGTGTACTGCGAGAGGTCGTTGGTGCCGATCGACAGGAAGTCCACGTGCTCCAGCAGTCGGTGGGCCAGCAGCGCGGCGGACGGCACCTCGATCATCACCCCCGGCACCAGCCCGCGGGCGCGCACCAGCTCGGCGAACTCGGCCGCCTCGGCGACGGTCGCCACCATCGGCGCCATCACCCACGGCGCCGAGCCGGTCTCCTGCGCGGCCCGGGCGACGGCGTCCAGCTGGCGGTGCAGCAGGCCGGGATCGCGACGGGCGATCCGCAGCCCGCGCACGCCCAGCGCGGGGTTCGCCTCGTCGGGCAGGGTGGCGAAGGCCAGCGGCTTGTCCGATCCGGCGTCCAGCGTGCGCAGCACCACCTTGCGGCCCTCGAACGCGGCGAACACCTCCGCGTAGTGGCGGGCCTGCTCCTCGACCGACGGCTCCTGCGCGTGGCCGAGGAAGGCCAGCTCCGTGCGGAGCAGGCCGACACCCTCGGCGAAGGCGGCGGCCGCGGCCCGCGCCCCGGCGCCGTCCTGCACGTTGGCCAGCACCGCGACGGCGAACCCGTCGAGGGTGACCGCCGGCCCCTGGTAGGCGGTGAGCAGCTCGGCCGCCCGGCGGGCCGCCTCGACGCGCCGCTGGGCGAGGTCGGGGTCGGGATCGACGGTCACGGTGCCGTTCTCGCCGTCGAGCAGCACCAGGGCGCCGACGGGGACGTCGTCGAGGCCGCCGACCGCGACGACGCAGGGCAGCCCCAGCTGCCGGGCGATGATCGCGGTGTGGCTGGTCGTGCCGCCCAGCCGGGTGGCCAGCCCGATGATCCGCGCCGGATCCAGGCCCGCGGCATCGGCCGGCGCGAGGTCGTCGGCCAGCAGCACCGACGGCACCTCGGGGCTGGGCACGCCCGGCTCCCCCTGGCCGGTCAGCTCGGCGACGATCCGGTCGCGGACGTCGCGGACGTCGGTCACCCGCTCGGCCATCAGCCCCCCGAGCCCGGTGAACAGGTCGACGAACTGCTGGGCCGCCTCGGTCACCGCCACCGCGGCCGCAGTTCCGGCGTCGATGCGCTGTTCGGCGGCACCCCGCAGCGCGCGGTCACGCGCCATGCCCGCCGTCGTCGTCAGCACCTCGGCGCTGACGCCGGTCGCGCCGGCAGCCCGCCCCTCCAGCCGGCCGGCGACGACGTCGGCCGCGGCCTGGAACCGCGCCTTCTCCGCCGGCCGCGCCGCATCGTCGAGGACGGGCTCGCCGCCGGTCGGCAGCGCCACCGCGCCGGACGGGCGGACGACGGGCCCGAGCGCGACACCCGGGACAACCGGGGTGCCCGTCAGTACGACCGGGCCGGCGGACGACGGGAAGCGCTCGGTGGTGGTGCTGCTGGACATGGGGACCTCGCTCGGGGCCGGAGAGGGATCGATGGACGGACCTCGTCGTCCTTCGGTGACCAGAGTCACGATTTCCTGTTGACTTGTCAACGGATCGGACGTAAAACAACACAAGCAAACTCACAAACCCACACGGTCGGGCATCTCGCTCCGCCGGTCGAGGACTCCACAGGAGGCACCGTGCTCTATCCGGAGGAGCGCCAGCAGGCCATCGCCGCGCTGGTGTCGGAGCGCGGCCGCCTCGCCGTGACCGCCGTCGCCGAGCAGTTCGGGGTCACGACCGAGACCGTGCGCCGGGACCTCGCCGTGCTCGAGCGGGCCGGCCTGCTGCGCCGGGTGCACGGGGGCGCGGTGCCCGCCGGGTCCCTCACCCTCGCCGAGCCGGGGCTCGGCGAGCGGCACGGTACCCGGAGCGAGCAGAAGCGGGCGATCGCCGCGGCGGCCCTCGACCTCCTGCCCGGCGCCGAGGGCAGCATCGTGCTGGACGGCGGCACGACCACGGCCGCACTGGCCGAGCTGCTTCCGGCCGACCGCCGCCTGCTCACCGTGACCTCCTCGGTGCCGATCGCCTCGCGGCTGGCGGCCGCACCGGGCATCACGCTGCTCATGCTCGGGGGCCGCGTCCGCGGGGTCACCCAGTGCTCCGTCGGCGAGCCGACGGTCCGCGCCCTCGACGAGCTGCGCGTCGACGTGGCCTTCCTGGGCGCCAACGGCGTCAGCGCCGCGCACGGGTTCACCACGCCGGACGACGCCGAGGCCTCGGTGAAACGGGCGATGGTGCGGGCCGGCCAGCGGGTCGTCGTCCTCGCCGACAGCAGCAAGCTCGACCGGGAGCACCTGGTGCGGTTCGCCGCGGTGGACGACGTGGACGTGCTGGTCACCGACACCGAGGCCGACCCGGAGATCGTCGCCGAGCTCGAGAAGGCCGGTATCGACGTGGTGCTGGCATGAGCCGCGAGAAGAACGGTGCCCCGATCGTCACGCTGACCGCCAACCCGAGCCTCGACCGCACGCTCGAGCTGCCGGGGCCCCTGGAGCTCGGCGGCGTCGTGCGCCTCGTGGCCGGCGCCACCGAGCCCGGCGGCAAGGGCGTCAACGTGGCCCGGGCCGTCGCCGCCGCCGGGGTGCCGGTCGTCTGCGTGCTGCCCGCCGCCGAGCACGACCCCATCGTGCACGCCTTGCTCGCGATCGGGCTCGAGCTGGCCACGGTGCCCGTCGCCGCGCCGGTGCGCACCAACTACACGCTGGCCGGTCCGGACGGCCACACCACCAAGCTCAACGAGCCCGGGGCGACCCTGGACGACGCCACCCGCGCCGACCTCGCCGCCACCCTCCACGACCGGGCGGCCGGGGCGCGCTGGGTGGTGCTGTCGGGCTCGCTGCCCCCCGGTACGCCGGTGGGCTGGTACGCCGAGCTGGTCCGCAGCCTGCGCGGCACCGGCGCCCGGGTCGCGGTGGACACGTCCGAGGCTCCCCTGCGCGCGCTGCTGGCGGCCGGCCCCGATGCGGCACCGGACCTGCTCAAGCCCAACTCCGAGGAGCTGGCGCAGCTGGCCGGCGTCCCGGAGGCCGACGTCCTCGCCGACACGGAGGTCGCCCTGGCCGCCGTCCGCTCGCTGCACGACCGCGGCGTGGCCGAGGTGCTGCTCACCCTCGGCGCCGACGGTGCCCTGCTCTCGACCGCCGACGGCGGGCTGTGGTCGGCGACGCCGCCGCGCGTCGCCGTCCGCAGCACGGTCGGCGCCGGCGACTGCAGCCTCGCCGGCTACCTGCTCGCCGACCTGGCCGGGGAGCCCCCGGCCGAGCGGCTGCGCGCCGCCGTCGCCTACGGGGCGGCCAGCGCGGCACTCCCCGGATCCGCCGTTCCCGCCCCGGCCCAGGTGGACGGCTCCGCAGTACGGGTCACCGCCGGCCCGCCCGGCAGCACCACTGCACCGCCCGTTCCCATCCCCGTCCCGGCCGCCGGCCGGGACGTCCGCTGACGCCACGGGAGACGTCGCCATGCCCTCACTGATCACCCCCGACCTGGTCGCGCTCGACGCCGACCTGGGCGCCGACAAGAGCGCAGTCATCCTCCGGCTCGCCCAGCTGGTCGCCGGCGCCGGCCGGGCCACCGACGCGGGGGCCCTGCACACCGACGTCCTGGCCCGCGAGGCGCAGGCCGCGACCGGGCTGCCCGGCGGGATCGCCATCCCGCACTGCCGCTCCGAGGCGGTGACCGAGGCCTCGCTCGGCTTCGCCCGCCTCGTCCCGCCGGTCGACTTCGGCGCCCCGGACGGGCCGGCCGAGCTCGTCTTCCTCATCGCCGCACCCGCCTCCGGCGACGCCGACCACCTCACCCTGCTGACGGCGCTGGCCCGGGCGCTGGTCCGGCCCGAGTTCGTGGCGTCGCTGCGGGCGGCGTCGTCCCGGGAGGAGATCGTCGCCCTGGTCGACGACGTGGTCTCCCCCGCGCCGGTGGCAGCCGCCGCGGCCGCTCCGGGGGGCACCGCACCGGCCGCCGGCACCCCGGCCGGCGGCTCCGCGGGCGGCCCGGCCCGCGCCCGGCGCAGCATCGTCGTCGTCAGCGCCTGCCCGACCGGCATCGCGCACACCTACATGGCCGCCGACAAGCTCACCGCCGCCGGCCAGGCCGCGGGCGTGGACATGCACGTGGAGACCCAGGGGTCCTCCGGGGCCACG
>DASYGS010000097.1:0-28952 GCA_035999465.1 Blastococcus sp.
ACCTGCATCCCGGTCAAGGGCGACTACCAGTCCAAGCTCACGCTGATGAGCGAGTCGCTGCGCAACGACGGCCGCGTGTGGGTGCCCAAGGAGCGCGGCGACACCCGCGACCCGCGGGAGATCCCCGAGGACGAGCGCGACTACTACCTGGAGCGCATCTACCCGGCGTTCGGCAACCTCGTCCCCCGCGACATCGCCTCGCGCCAGGCCAAGAACATGTGCGACGAGGGCCGCGGTGTCGGCCCGAACGGCCTCGGCGTCTACCTCGACTTCGCTGACGCGATGCAGCGGCTGGGCCGCACGGCCATCGAGGCCAAGTACGGCAACCTCTTCGACATGTACGCCCAGATCACCGGCGAGGACCCCTACGAGGTCCCGATGCGGGTGTACCCGGCCGTGCACTACACGATGGGTGGCCTCTGGGTCGACTACGACCTGCAGTCCTCGATCCCCGGCATGTTCGTCATCGGCGAGGCGAACTTCTCCGACCAGGGCGCGAACCGCCTCGGTGCGAGTGCGCTGATGCAGGGCCTGGCCGACGGTTACTTCGTCCTCCCGGCCACGATCAGCGACTACCTCTCCGCCGGGCCGTTCGAGAAGGTCGACGAGAGCCACCCGGCCGCCGTCGAGGCGCTGCAGGGCGTGCAGTCGCAGGTGCAGAAGCTGCTGAACGTCAACGGCACCCGCACCCCGGCGTCCTTCCACCGCGAGCTCGGCCAGCTCATGTGGGACATGTGCGGCATGGAGCGCTCCGAGGAGAGCCTGCGCAAGGCCCTCGACCGGATCCCCGAGATCCGGCGCGAGTTCTGGACCAACGTGAAGGTGTCGGGCGACTGGCACTCCTTCAACCAGACGCTCGAGCACGCCGGCCGGGTCGCCGACTTCATCGAGCTCGCCGAGCTGATGTGCATCGACGCCCTGCACCGCGCCGAGAGCTGCGGTGGGCACTTCCGCGCGGAGAGTCAGACCCCCGAGGGCGAGGCGCTGCGCAACGACGAGGAGTTCGCCTACGTCGCGGCCTGGGAGTGGACGCCGGAGGGCGTTCCGCCGGTGCTGCACCGCGAGAACCTCGAGTACGAGTACGTCCACCTCGCACAGCGGAGCTACAAGTGACAGCCACACGTGAAGGCGCCATGCAGTCCAGCGTCGGGAACCCCGGCGCCGGGAAGCGCGGCATGAACCTGACGCTGCGCGTCTGGCGGCAGAAGGACCCGTCGGTCAAGGGCAAGATGGTGACCTACCAGGTCAGTGACATCTCCCCCGACATGTCCTTCCTCGAGATGCTCGACGTCCTCAACGAGCAGCTGATCCTGAACGGTGACGACCCGGTCGCCTTCGACCACGACTGCCGCGAGGGCATCTGCGGCATGTGCGGCGTCATGATCAACGGTCAGGCGCACGGCCCGCAGCAGACCACGACGTGCCAGCTGCACATGCGGTCGTTCAAGGACGGCGACTCGATCGACATCGAGCCGTGGCGGGCGAGCCCGTTCCCGGTGATCAAGGACCTCGCGGTCGACCGGCGGGCCTTCGACCGGATCATCCAGGCCGGCGGGTACATCAGCGCCCCGACCGGCACGGCGCCCGAGGCCCACTCGACGCCGGTGCCGAAGAAGGACTCCGACGCCGCCTTCGACGCCGCGACCTGCATCGGCTGCGGTGCGTGCGTGGCCGCGTGCCCGAACGCATCCTCGATGCTGTTCACGGCGGCCAAGGTGACCCACCTCGGTCTCATGCCGCAGGGCCAGCCCGAGCGCAACGACCGGGTGGTCAACATGATCGCCCAGCAGGACCTCGAGGGCTTCGGCGGCTGCACCAACATCGGCGAGTGCTCCGCGTCGTGCCCGAAGGGCATCTCGATGGAGACCATCTCGCGGCTCAACCACGACCTGCTCGGCGCACTCCGGGCCGGGGCGCGGCCCAAGAGCTGAGCTCGACGCACCTCCGCCGACGGGCGGGGATCCCTCCGGGGGTCCCCGCCCGTCGGCGTCCCCCGGTCGGGTGAGCCCGACGTGCGCACGTAGTGACACAGGGTGTGATTACTGAGCTACTAAGCGTGCAGATCGGTGCCCAACGGCCGACGGAGGGAGGTGCCGCAGTGATCACGGAGACCAGCACGCTGGACGCCGGCACGGATGCCGAACCCAGCGCGGCACCTCCCCCGGGCCGGAACGCCGGTCACGGCCGCACCCTCCGCGTGGTCGGGATCATCGTCGCGATGCTCGGCCTCGCCGTCGCGGTGAACCCGCCGCTGTCGGCCGGCGTCCTGCTGCCGATGCACGCCCTGCCGTGGTGGGCGCTCATGCTCGGCTTCGGCGTCACCGAGATGTTCGTCCTGAACATCCAGGCCGCGCGCGAGACGCAGACCATCTCCTTCAGCGAGCTCCCGCTCGTCCTCGGCCTGTTCCTGGCGTCCCCCCTGGCCCTTCTCGTCGGCCGGGTGGCCGCCTCGGCGGTCGTCATGATCGGCTACCGCCGCTCCCCGCCCCTGAAGATCGCCTTCAACCTCACGCTGATGACGGCGGAGACGAGCGTGGCCCTCACGCTGTTCCACGCCCTCACCGCCGGCGCGCACGGAGCCGGCCCGCTGTCCTGGCTCGCCGCGTACGCCGCCGCCCTGACCGCCGACGCCCTCGGCGCCTTCGCCATCGGCAGCGTCATCGCCGTCTACGAGGGCACGGTCCGCCTCCGGCACCTCCTCCGCGACGCCGCCTCCCAGCAGGTGCCGGCGATGGGCGTCACGGTCGCCCTCCTCGCGGTCACCAGCCTCACGGCCTCGCCGGCCAGCGTGTGGCTGCTCGTCGGCTTCGGCGCGATGCTGCTCATGGCCTTCCGCACCCACGCGTCGCTGGCCGAGCGGCACCTCAACCTCGAGCGGCTCTACCGCTTCAGCCAGGCCGTCAGCAGCGCTCCCGAGATCGACCAGGTCATGGGCAACGTGCTGACCGAGGCGAAGGAGCTGCTGCGCTCGGAGCGGGCGACGGCGATCTTCGTCGCCTCCGAGGGCGAGCTGATCGCCCGGATCGCCCTCGGCCCCAGCGGTCAGCTGACCCGGTCGGAGGACCCGCCGGACGCCTTCGACGCGTGGCTCGTCGCGCACGTGGTCGACGGCGGGGGTCCGGTACTCATGCCGCGCGGCACGCGTGACGACGCCGCCCGCCGCTGGCTCGACGCCCGGGACGTGCGCGACGCGGTGGCCGTGCCCCTCAGCGGCGGGGCCGGCGTCGTCGGCATCCTCGTCGTCGCCGACCGGCTCGGCGACGTGCGCACGTTCGAGCAGGACGACCTCCTGATGCTCGAGACGGTCGCCAACCACGCGGGCGTCGCGTTGCGCAACGGCGAGCTCGTCGGCCGGCTGCGCTACGACGCCCTGCACGACAGCCTGACCGGACTGCCGAACCGCACGCACCTGCAGCGCGGGCTGGCCTCGGCCATCGACGACGTCGCGGCGCGGCGGGCGTCGGGTGCCGCGGTGATGATCCTCGACCTCGACGAGTTCAAGGCCGTCAACGACACCCTCGGCCACCAGCAGGGTGACCAGCTGCTCATCGAGGTCGCCGCGCGGCTGGTCTCGGCGGTCGGCCAGGCGGGCTGCGTCGCCCGGCTCGGCGGCGACGAGTTCGCCGTCCTCGTGGCCGGCACCGCCGACGAGAGCCGGGTCGTGCAGATCGGGCGCCGCATGCTGCGCGCCCTGGAGCAGCCGGTCACCCTCGACGGCCTCGAGGTGGAGGTCGGCGCCTCGGTGGGCATCGCCCTGGCCCCGCTGCACGCGACCGACGCGGCGACCCTGCTCAAGCGGGCGGACCTCGCGATGTACGACGCGAAGACGTCGGCCCGCAGCCTGCGCATCTACGAGCCGGAACTCGACATCAGCAGCCCGCGCCGGCTCACCCTGGTCTCCGAGCTCCGGGCCGCGCTGCAGAACGACACCATCCAGGTGCACGTGCAGCCGCAGGGGCGCCTCGGCTCGGGCGAGGTCATCGGCGTCGAGGCCCTGGTCCGCTGGGAGCACCCGGAGCTCGGCTGGATCGCCCCCGACGAGTTCATCCCGGTCGCCGAGCGCAGCGGGCTCATCGGGCCGCTGACCACCCGCGTCCTCGACCTGTCGCTGGCGGCCTGTGCGCGCTGGCGGGCGGCCGGCATCGATCTCGGCATCGCCGTCAACCTCTCGACCCGGAGCCTGCACGACGCCGACCTGGTCGACGAGGTGGAACGCATGCTCCGCCGGCACGGCGTCCCGGCCGACCGGTTGACCCTCGAGGTCACCGAGGGCTCGGTCATGGCCGACCCGACCCGGGCGATCGCGCTGCTGCACCAGCTGCGCGACCTCGGCGTCCGGCTGTCGGTCGACGACTTCGGCACCGGCTACTCCTCGCTCTCCTACCTCCAGCGCCTGCCGGTGCAGGAGGTCAAGATCGACCGCAGCTTCATCGCGGCGCTGAGCCAGGAGCGCGAGAACGTCGCGATCGTGCGCGCGATCGTCGACCTCGGGCGCCACCTCGGCCTCGCCGTGGTCGCCGAGGGCGTCGAGGACGCCGCGACGTGGGAGCTGCTGACCTCGATGAGCTGCGATCTGGTGCAGGGCTGGCACCTGGCCCGGCCGATGCCGACCGAGGCGCTGCCGTCGTGGCTGGCCGCCCACCCGGCCACCGGCCCCCGCGGCCTGCGCCTCGCCTGAACGCCTCGCCCTGAACGCCTCGCCTGACCGGCCGCCGCGAGCGCTCAACGGTCGCCGAGCAGGCCGTTCTCGTAGGCGAAGATCACCACGTGCACGCGGTCCCGGAGCCGCAGCTTGGCCAGCAGCCGCGTGATGTGGGTCTTCACGGTGGCCTCGGAGAGCACCAGCCGGGCGGCGATCTCCGCGTTGCTCAGCCCCCGCGCCACCTCGCCGAACACCTCCCGCTCGCGATCGGTGAGCGGGGCCAGGACCGCCGCCGGCCCCGCGGTACCGGCCGGACCCGGGGTGTGCAGCGGGACCCGGTCGAGCAGCGCGCGCGTGATCCGCGGTGAGACGACGGCGTCTCCGGCGGCGACCGACCGGATCGCACCCGCCAGTTCGGCCGGCGGCACGTCCTTGAGCAGGAACCCGCTCGCCCCGGCCCGCAGCGCGGCGAACGCGTACTCGTCGAGGTCGAACGTCGTCAGGACCAGCACCCGGGAGCTGCCGCCGCCGGAGACGATGGCGGCGGTCGCCTGGACGCCGTCCATGACCGGCATGCGCACGTCCATCAGCACGACGTCGGGCCGCAGCGTGGCCACCTGACGGACGGCGTCCGCCCCGTCCACGGCCTCACCGACCACCTCCAGGCCGGGCTGGGCCTGCAGGATCATCCGGAAGCCGGTGCGCAGCAGGGCCTGGTCGTCGGCCAGCAGGATCGTGACGCTCACGCCGGCTCCGCGGGCACCGGCAACGTGGCGCGGACCCGCCAGCCGCCCGACGGGGAGGGTCCGGCCGACAGCTCGCCCGCGAACAGCGCCAGCCGCTCCCGCATCCCCGCCAGCCCGTGGCCCGGTTCCCCGGTGCCGGCCGCGGCCCGGCCGTCGTCGCTGACCTGCAGCACGAGGTCCTCGTCCCCCCAGCGCGCCACGACCTCCACACCCGACGGCTCGACGGCGTGCTTGAGCACGTTGGTCAGCGACTCCTGGACGATCCGGTGCGCCGTCGCGTCCATCGCCGCCGTCAGCGGCCGCGGGCGCCCGCCGACGGTGAGCCGCACCGGCAGGCCGGCGGCCCGCGCGCCCGCCACGAGCCCGTCCAGCCCGTCCAGCCCGGGCGCGGGCCCGAGGTCCGCCGGACCGTCGGCGCCGGTGCGCAGCACGCCGAGCAGGCGACGGGTCTCGGCCAGCGCCGCCCGCCCGGTCGTCGCGACCTGGGCCATGGCCTCGCGCGCGGCCGGTGGGTCGGTGGTCGCGGCGGCCGACGCCGCCTCGGCGAGGGTGACGACGACGGTCAGGCTGTGGGCCACGATGTCGTGCATCTCCCGGGCCAGGCGGGCCCGCTCGGTGGTGGCCGCCAGCCGGGCCTGCTGGTCGCGCTGCCGCTCGGCACGCGCGGCCCGGTCGACGAGCACCGCGAGGTAGGCACGACGGTTCCGCACGCTCGTGCCGATGAAGTAGGCGGCCGCCACGAGCCCGGAGAGGAAGACCAGCGAGCCGACGGTGTCGCCCGCGGGCGCGAAGCGGACGGCGGCGAGCACGACCCCGACCTCGAGCACGGCGACGGCGACGAGCGCGACGCGGCGGGGCTGCGTCGTCGCCACCGTGTACAGCGCGACCAGGAGCGCCACGTCGACGGCCAGCGGCACACCGACCACCCACTGCACGAGCGCCGCGGCCGCCAGCACCGCGAACACGACCCGCGGGTGGCGCCGTCGCCAGACCAGCGGCACGACCATGGCCACGTCGAGGACCCACGCCCACGGCTGGGTGCGTTCGGCGTGGACCGCGGCCGGCATGCCGAGCAGCAGCACGGCCGCCGCGACCAGCGTGTCGACACCCCGGGGATGACCGGCCGCCCACCGGCGCCAGGCCGCGGGGACATGCGGAGCCGCGGACGCGTCGAGCGGGCCCGGGACGTCGTCCCGGACCCGCTCGGTCGCCTCGATCGCGATGGCCGTACCGGTCAGGCGTCGCGCCGGCGGAGGAGGAACGCGCCCACCAGGAGCGCCCCGAGCGCCCACGCGCACAGCACCGCGAAACCGGTCCACGTGCTCAGCATGCCCGGGTCGGTCCGCACCGAGTACACGCCCGCCCCGGCATTGCTGGGCAGGTACGGCAGGATGTGCGGCTGCCACGACGTGGGAAGCAGTTCGCCGAGGCCGGGGGCCACCAGCAGCAGCCCGAACAGCGTGGCGATGCCGCCTGCGGTGTTCCGGACGATGAAGCCGATCCCGATGGCGAACAGCGCGATCACCGTGAGGTACAGCGCCACGCCGATGACCGCCCGCAGCGCGTGCGGAGCCCCCAGCGTCGTCCCGTGCGTGCCGAGCACCTGCTGACCGAGCAGGAAGGCCACGAAGGCGGACACGAGCATCAGGACGAAGGTCGCGGTCGCGAACACCACGGCCTTGCCGGCCAGGACCGGCAGCCGCCGGGGCACCGACATGAGGCTCGAGCGGATCATGCCGGTGGAGTACTCGCCGGTCACGACCAGCACGCCCAGGACCCCGATGGCCAGCTGAGCCAGGTTGATGCCGGCCAGGCTGCGGTCGACGGGGTCGAAGCGCAGTCGCTCCTGGGGCCGCATCTCGGCCCAGTGGTTGTTGGTGACGTAGGAGATCAGCACCCCCAGCCCGATCACCGCCACGACGGAGGCGGCGAAGGTGATCCAGCTCGACCGGAGCGAGACGAGCTTGATCCACTCCGACTTCGCGGCACGAACCGGGGTCACCCGCTCCTGCGGCCGGGACACGGTGGCGGTCTGCGCGCTCATGCCCGCTCCCCTTCCAGGACGGTGGCCTCGGTGGCGAGGTGGCCGTGGTACTCGACGTCGTCGCGCGTCATGGTCATGAACGCCTCCTCGAGGGAGGCCATCTGCGGGGTGAGCTCGTGCAGGGCGACGCCCAGGCCGCGCGCGGTGTCGCCGATCTGCGCGGCGCTCAGCCCGGTCACGTGCAGCACGTCGGCCTCGGTGCTCGAGACGGTGACGTCGGGGCCGGCGAGCGCGGCGCGCAACTGGGCGGCGTCCGGACTGCGCACGAGGACGGCGTCGGCCGACGCCCCGCGGATGATGTCGGCGACCGTGGTGTCGGCGATCAACCGGCCGCGGCCGACGACGATGACGTGCTCCGCGGTCAGCGCCATCTCGCTCATCAGGTGGCTGGAGACGAAGACCGTCCGCCCCTCGGCGGCCAGGCCCTTGAGCAGGTCGCGGACCCAGCGGATGCCCTCCGGGTCGAGCCCGTTGACCGGCTCGTCGAGGATCACCGTCGGCGGATCACCCAGCAGGGCGGTGGCGATGCCGAGCCGCTGCCCCATGCCGAGGGAGAACCCACCGGCCCGCTTGCGGGCGACGTCGGTCAGGCCGACGAGGTCGATGACCTCGTCGACGCGGGCACGGGAGATGCCGTGCGTGGCCGCGAGCGCGCGCAGGTGGTTGTACGCGGACCGCGACGTGTGCACGGCCCGGGCCTCGAGCAGGGCGCCCACCTCGTGCAGCGGCGCGGCCAGGTCGGCGTAGCGGCGGCCGTTGACCGTCACGCTGCCGGCGGTGGGCCGGTCGAGCCCGAGGATCATCCGCATCGTCGTCGACTTGCCCGCGCCGTTGGGGCCGAGGAAGCCGGTCACGATGCCGGGGCGCACGGTGAACGACAGCCCGTCGACGGCCACCTTGTCCCCGTAGCGCTTGGTCAGTCCGCGCGCCTCGATCATGCGAGGCCGTCCGTCGTCATGCCCCCGACGGTAGGTGGCCCCACCGGCCGCCACATCCACCGCGAGGACCAACCTCGACCGGCCCCGCCCTACGACCAAGGTCGTAGGGCCGGCACTGTCCGGCGGGCCGTGCGGCTCCGCGCCCGGGTGCCCGTCGAGGGCGCGAAGGCGGCCCTGATCTCCGGCGACCCGGGCACGTTCTTCACGACCCACCACTTCGACGGCCATCGGGCCGTGCTGTGCCGCCTCGACGTCCTCAGCAAGCAGGATCTGGTGGAGCTTGCGGCCGAGGCGTGGGCCTGCCGGGCGCCGCGACGGCTGGTGGCCGAGCACCCGCTGCCGGAACGCCGACGCCGGCCCGCCCGGGCCGGCGGACGTCGCGGATCGCCACCACCAGGGCCGCGGCCGTGAACACCACGCTCACGACCAGGCCCATCGCGTAGGCGTGCCCGTAGTGCGCCTGCCGCGCGGCACCGCCCGCGGGCGCCCCGCTGACCGACGCGTAGAACACCGCGCTGATCACCGCCGCACCGATCGCGTTGCCGATCCGCTGCGAGGTCTGCAGCATGCCCCCGGCGGTCGACCCGCCGCGCACGTCGACCTCGGCCAGCGAGAGGGCCTGGTTCGGCGTGATGACCGACCCCCCGCCGAGGCCGGCGACGAGCAGGGCCGGCGCCATGAGGAGGGCGACCGCCGACGGGGACACCGAGCCGGCGGTCAGGTCGGCCAGCAGCGCGGCCGCGGCCACCCCCACGCCGAAGAGGACCAGCGCGCCGACCAGCACCTTCTGGCCCAGCCGCGGCAGCAGGCGACCGGCGACCGGCGCCGCCAGGGCGGCTCCCACGGCGTAGGAGGAGGCGGTCAGCCCCGAGTGCAGGGCGGAGAACCCGAGCCCGTTCTGCAGGAAGAGTGCGAGCACCAGCGGCGTGCCGGTGTAGGCGCAGAAGAAGAGAACGGCGAGGACGACGCCGTCGGCGTAGGACCGGATGCCGAACAGGCTCAGGTCGATCAGCGGGTAGCCGCGCCGGGCGGCGGGGCCCCGCTCCCAGGCGACGAAGCCGGCGAGCACGGCCACCGCAGGCACCACCAGGAACGCCCACCGGAGCTCGTGGCTGGCGTCGAACTCGACCGCCGGGAACAGCAGACCGAAGACCCCGACGCTCAGCAGGGCCACGCCGCCGAGGTCGAGCGGCCGGGTGCTCTTCCGCGCCGGGGACGACGGCAGCAGCCGGGCGCACAGGATCAGCGAGGCGATGCCGACCGGCACGTTGACCAGGAAGCACAGCCGCCAGCCGAACTCGGGGCCGCCGAGGGCGATGATCGCGCCGCCGATGACCGGACCGGCCGCCGTGGCGATCCCGACCGCCGCCCCGATCGCCCCGAACGCCCGGCCGCGCTCCCGCGGCGGGAACAGCTGCTGCACGATGCCCGACACCTGCGGGTTGAGCAGGCCACCCGCGAGCCCCTGCAGCACCCGGCCGAGGATGAGCACCCCGGGCGTGGGCGCGGCCCCGACGAGCAGGCTGAAGACGACGAACGCCGCGATGCCCACCAGCAGCATCTGCTTGCGGCCCCGGTCGTCACCCAGCCGGCCGCCGACGATCGGCACCATGCCGAAGGCGAGGGCGTACCCCGAGACGACCCATTGCAGCTCCGACGCGTCCGCCCCGATGCTGCGGCCGATCGACGGAAGGGCGACGTTGACGATGCTGACGTCGAGCAGCGTGATGAACAGCGCCGACACCGAGACGGCGAGAGCGAGCCAGCGACGGGGGTCGAGTTCGTGGTCACCGTCGGGCACCGGTCGATCCTGCCCCCGTTTCCTGAGGATCGCTAACGACAACCCGCGGGGGTGGCGTCTCTCACTGCCCGATGGGTGTTTCCGCGGAGGCCACCGGCACGGCCCTCGCCGTTCACGCGCCCCGGCGAGCGTCCACGGGTCACGTCCGCTCGCGTCCCCGGAGACCGACCATGCGCCGAGAACTGTCCCGAAAGGCCCGCACCGCCGCGGTGGCCGCGCTCGCCTGCGGAGCGCTGGCCGCGCCGGCGACCGCCGCCCAGGCCGCACCGGATCACTCCCCGTTCACCTTCGCCGTCATCGGCGACATCCCGTACGGCGCGGCCCAGATCGCCCGCTTCCCCGCGGTCGTCGACCAGATCAACGCCGATCCGTCGGTGGCGTTCGTCGACCACCTGGGTGACATCAAGAACGGGTCGACGACCTGCGACGACGCCTACTTCCACATGATCAGGACGCAGTTCGACCGCTTCCAGGACCCGCTCGTCTACACCGTCGGGGACAACGAGTGGACCGACTGCCACCGCCCCAACAACGGGGCCTACAACCCCCTTGAGCGGCTGCAGAGGATCCGGCGGGTGTTCTTCGACCGGCCGGGGCACACCCTCGGACAGCACAGCGTGGGCGTCTCGTCCGAGGCTCGGCAGGGACTCCCGGAGAACGTCAGCTATGAGCGGGCCGGGGTCTCCTTCGCCGCGCTGCACGTCGTCGGCAGCGACAACTCGCTGCTCCCGTGGACCGGGAACTCGGCGCCCACCCCCGAGCAGGCGGCCGAGGAGCAGCACCGCACCCAGGGCGTTCTCGACGAGATCGACGCGACGTTCGACCACGCCCGCGGGCAGCGTGCCGTCGTCCTCATGATGCAGGCCGACATGTTCGACCCGACCGTTCCCGCCGCCGACCGGACGGAGGCCAACTACGGGGCGTTCCGGCCGATCGTGGCAGCCATCGCGCGCCGGGCGGCCGCGTTCCACGGCCCCGTCTACCTCCTCAACGGCGACAGCCACCAGTACAACGTCGACCACCCGATCGGCTCCGGCTCGTCGTGGCTGGGCTTCTACGGCGTGGACACCCCCGCCGACAACCTGACCCGGATCACCGTCGACGGCTCCACGGGGGTCGACGACTACCTGCGCATGCGGGTCGACCCGCACAGCAGCGCCGTCCTCACGTGGGAGCGGGTGCCCTTCACGTCGTGACCTCCCACCTCATGACATAGCCCCTCAGGCGGCCCGGGGGACGATCCGCTCGATGACGTCGGCCGGCATCAGGCCGGCCTTGCCGAACCTCCGGGCCGCCTCGAGGAACTGCGGGGCGCACGCCGCAAGGTCGGTCAGCATCTGCCGGGCGGCGTCCTCGCGGCCGGCCAGCGCGGCGACCACCGCGCGCCACATCAGCTGGTCGGGCTCGCTGACCGGGTCCATCGGGCGCAGCAGTTCGAGCTCGCGGTCGGCGGTGACCGGATCACCGTCTATGGCCTGCTGGAAGGCCCGGACGACGTCCTGGTAGCGGGCGCGGGTGACCAGCAGGTCGGCGAGCGCGGCCACCGGGTCCGCCGAGTCGTCGACCCGCAGGTTGACCTCGGTGTCGTGCCAGGGGCGGCCGGTGGTGGTGGCCCGGATGACGACGATCGCCGCGGACCGCCGTCCCCGGAAGTCCCCGCCGGCCTCCTCGGCGGCCTGCAGCGCGCTGAGCAGCCGTTGGGCGAGGGGGCCGGCGGAGCCCTCGAAGCGTTCGACCATCGACTCCCAGACCGCCGGCGACGCCGCCATGTTGGCCAGGGCCACGCAGCCGTCGCCGATCAGGTGGCCGGCGTCGTCGACGCAGCTGGTACCGGTGTAGGCGGCGAGGTCGCCGTTCACCCCGAGGACGGCGACCTGTCGGCGTTCGGGCTGCGGGTCGACGCTGCTCAGCGCGGTCAGTACCTCCTGCGCCGTGAAGCCGCCCTGCAGCAGGTCGAGGCCGACCGAGCCGTACATCGGTTCGGCCATCGACTGGGTGGCGATCACGCCGTGGCCGGGCAGGGCGAAGGGCACGCTGCTGCCGACGGCGAAGGCCTGGGACTGGGTGGCGACGCCCATCTCACCGGTCCGGGCGTCGCGGGCCACGATCGAGTAGGTCACCGAGGCCGCCTACCCGGGCGGGCCCGGAAACCACACGCCCGATGACTTTCCTCTCGTCCGCCGCCCCGAGAAGTTGATCATCGTCTGCGTGCTCGACCTGACGGCGTGTCGGCCCGTGTCGCGTGCACGCAGACGATGATCAACTGGGGAGGGGGCGGCCGTCGGCGGCGGCAGCCACGGTGGCGAGGTGGCGATCCCTGGCGGCATCCGGCAGGAAGCTGGCGCGGAAACTGTTCTCCGCCAGCCGACGGCGGTGGTCGGCGGTGAGCCCCAGCCCGCGCGTCACCGCGGCCACGTTGTCGTGCAGGTACCCGCCGAAGTAGGCGGGGTCGTCGGAGTTGACGGTGGCGGCCAGCCCGGCGTCGAGCATGCGGCGCAGCGGATGGTCCTCGATACGGTCGACGCAGCGCAGCGCCACGTTCGACAGCGGGCACACCGTCAGCGGCACCTGCTCCTCCTGCAGCCGGGCGACCAGCGACGGGTCCTCCAGGCTGCGGATGCCGTGGTCGATCCGCTCGACACCGAGCTGGTCGAGCGCCGACCACACGTAGGCGGGTGGCCCCTCCTCCCCCGCGTGCGCGACCCGGTGCAGACCCTCGTCGGCGGCCCGTGCGTACACCCGGGCGAACAGCTCGGGCGGCCAGCCGACCTCGGCGCTGTCGAGGCCCACGCCGATCACAAGGTCGCGGTACGGGAGCAGCCGCGGCAGCAGCGCCTCGGCCTCCTCCGGCCCGCGGTCGCGCAGGAAGCAGGCGATGACCGACGCCGACAGCCCGTGCCGCGCCGGGGCGGTCGCGAACGCCTCGCCGAGCCCCTCCATGACCACCTCGAGCGGCACGCCCCGCACGATGTGCGCCTGCGGGTCGACGAACACCTCGGCGTGCCGCACCCCCTGCGCGGCCGCCCGGGCGAAGTAGGCGTCGGCGAGGTCGGCGAAGTCCTGCGGCGTCTGCAGCACGGCCGTCAGCTCGTAGTACAGGTCGAGGAACGACTGCAGGTCGGAGAAGGCGTAGGCGCGGCGCAGCGACTCGAGGTCGGGGTGCCGCAGCGTCGTCCGGTTGCGGGCGGCGAGCCGGAACGCCAGCTCCGGTTCGAGCGTGCCCTCGAGGTGCAGGTGCAGTTCGGCGGTGGGCAGCACGGGGACGTCGGTCGGCGTCGTCATCGTCGGGACGGTAGCCGGGTCCCGCCCGGCCGTGGGAGCGCCCATCGGCGATGATCACCGAACAGCGCTGCCTCGCCAGCACATCGACGAGAGGTGGACGGATGCTCTTCGCCGGGATCGCGTGGACCGGCCGCGGCTTCGACGTGGCGGCACTGGACGGCGACGGCGTCCCGGTGACGGCGACCAGCTTCCCGGCCGACCGCATCGCCGGGCTCGTCGACTTCCTCCGCGCCCTCGACGAGCCCCCGCGCGGGCCGCTGGTCTGCGTCGTGGAGAGCACCAACGGGATGATCGACGGAGGCCTGATGGCGGTCGGCCTGCGCGTCCACCGTGCCGATCCGTGGGTGCTGCCGGCGCGGCCGGGCTTCGGTTCCGTCGACGCCCGCTCGCTGGCGCTCGCCGCGGTCACCCGCCTGCCGGAGCTCCCCCGCCTGGTGCTGGAGGAGGGCTCCCTCACCGGGCGATCGGCCGACCATGCGCGCGGCGTCCGCGAGAGCGAGGCGGCCACCGCACGGCTGGCCGCCTCCGGCCGCTGCGTCAGCAACGGCGACCGGAACGGGCCCGAGCGGACGGTGGCACTGACCTTCGACGACGGCCCCAATCCGCCCTACACCGGGGGGATCCTCGACGTGCTGGCGCGCTACGGCGTGCCCGCGACCTTCTTCTGCGTGGGGCTGCACGCCGCCGCGCATCCGGGCGTGCTGGCGCGGATCGCCGGGGAGGGGCACGGCCTGGCCAACCACACCTGGTCGCACCCCTTCCTGCCCGACCTGTCCGTGCCGGAGTTCGCCGAGCAGCTGGAGCGGACCGACGAGGTGATCGAGCGCGCCGGCGGCGCGCCCGGGCGACGGCTCTTCCGCCCACCGTACGGGTCGCGGAACGCCGAGACCGTCTCCTGGCTGGCCGAGTCGCAGGACCGGGCGACGGTCGTGCTCTGGGACGTCGACGCCAACGACTGGGCGATGCCCGGCAGCGAGGCGATCTCGCGCACCGTGCTCGAGCAGGTCCGCCCCGGGTCGATCGTCCTGCAGCACGACGGCGGCGGGGACCGTTCGCAGACCGTCGAGGCACTCCCCACGGTCATCGAGGGGCTGCTGGCCCAGGACTACCGCTTCGTGCTCGTGCGGGACATGGTGCCCTGATCCCAGCGGCGGGGACTTCCCCCGCGCGGCCTGAGCATCGCCTACGGGTGGAAGGGCGCGCTGCCCGCGGGGAAGTCGCGGAAGTCGCGCCGCTCGTTCTGCCAGCTGGACGCGGCCGGGAGGATCAGCGCGGCCGCGAGGGCACCGGCAACCAGGGTCGCGGTCAGGATCGCGAGGCGCGGGGCCCATCCGCGCAGCGGGCCGGCGCTGCCCTCCCGCTGGATCCGGCCGGTGGTGACGGCGACGGCGGGAACCAGCCGGGCCAGCACGTGCAGGCCGGCGACGACGGCGAAGACGAGGAACATCCCCTGGTGGATCGTGAGCAGGTCGATCCGCTGACCGAGGACCGTGAACAGGGCGTTCCGGCCGCTGTCGGCACCGACGGCGATCAGCCACAGGCCCGAGCCGAGCACGCCGACCGTGGCGACGATGACGAGCGGGCCGAGGATGCGCAGCAGCGTCGGCGGCGGCCCGGCCTGCTGGTAGGGCCGGTGCCCGCTGTAGTAGCGCAGGAACCGCCAGCCCGTGCTCGCGATCTTCAGCACGGCCACGGCGACCAGCAGCACGCCGACGACGACGTGCCAGCTGAGCATGCCGCGCACGTCGATCAGGGTCACCAGTTCGACGGCGATCAGCGCGAGCAGCAGCAGGCCGGTCCACGCGGTGAGCTGCGCGTTGCCCGCCGGACCCGACGTGCGGCCGGTGACGGGGTCCGACCGGTGCCGCCGGCCGATGGCCTCGTCGACGACGTCGTCGATCACCTCGACACCCACGGACCGCACCTGCACAGCTCCCCCATTCGCCGTTCACCGCCGGGCGGCGATCGAACCCGAGGATGGTCGCCGTCGCCCCTGTGCGCAGCCTGTGCGCCGCCCCTGTGTGACGGGTGCGGCCCGGAACCCGGCCTCACCATCTCGGGTGGGTGCCCCGGTGCGGCCGCCCTGCGGGCGCCGGGGACGGTGGTAGAACGCGGCGTGACGAAGAACGAGCGCCGCGGCGAGGCGCGGCTGCCCGCCGCCGTCGCCGTCCTGGTCGCCATCGCGCTGTACGCGCTGCTGCCGGAGCACCTGCTGGTCGGCCCTCGCTTCGTCATCCCGACCCTCGGGGTTCTGCTGCTCGTCGCGCTGGTCGTCATCAACCCGCGGCGGTTGACCCGGCAGACGCGGTTCTCCCGGCTCGCCTCGCTGGCGCTGGTGGGCCTCATCGGCGCGGCCAACGGGGTGGCCCTCGTGATGCTGCTCGACGCCCTCCTGGCCAGTCAGGTGAAGGACGGCCGGGCGCTGCTCATCGCGGCGCTGCAGGTGTGGCTGACCAACATCATCGTGTTCGGCCTGGCGTTCTGGGAGCTCGACCGCGGTGGCCCGGTCGCCCGCACGCAGAAGCCGCGCGACCAGATGAACCCGGCCGACTTCCGCTTCTCGCAGGACGAGAACGACGACGCCGTCGCCGAGGTCGCCGCGGGGTCGAGCAAGACGTCGGGCTGGGTACCGGCGCTGCACGACTACCTGTACGTGTCGCTGACCAACTCGACCGCGTTCAGCCCGACCGACACGATGCCGCTGACCGGGCGGGCGAAACTGCTGATGGGCGTGGAGAGCTCCAGCGCGCTGATCGTGTCGGTGCTCGTCATCGCCCGCGGCGTCGGCATCCTGCAGTAGCCCCGGCGGCGCTCGGCCGGACCTCAGTTGATGCAGGACTTCCCGTCGAACGACTGCGTCGGCGGGGGCGTCCCACCGGGGGGAGCCACACCGGACGCCGCTCCCCCGCCGGTGGCGGCCCCAGCCGTCGAGCCGCCCGCCGGACCACCTCCGGACGACGCTCCGGAACCGGTGGACACCTGGTGCCCGTCCGTGCCGAGGGTCAGCGTGACCTCGGTGACCGACGACGAGACGGTGACCACCGCGCCCGGCACGTGCGCCGCGACGGCCTTCGCCTGCCCCTCCATGCCGGCGGGGTAGGTGATGGTCGTGTCGGACTGCCGGGGCCCGTTGGCCGGCGAGCCGACCGTGAACCCGAGGCCGGAGAGCGCCGTCGAGTTCTTCGCGGCCAGGCCCGGCGTCCCGCTGCCGTTGACCACCTGGACCGTGACGGTGCCCGGGTCGGCGGCCTTCGCCGATGTGTAGGCGTCGGGCTTGCCGGTGACCTTGGCGATGAAGCCCGGCAGCGCGGCGAAGTCGACGCTGACGACGGACACGTAGTTGCCGTTGCCGTCCGGGATCGTCGGCGTGCCGGTGATCGGGATGGTGGCGAAGGTGACCTTGTCCGGGGAGACGTTCTGCATCCGGCCGGCCAGATCGAGCAGGTCGAAGCCGGGGTCGGTCTGCATCGCCGAGCTGACGGCGCTCAGCAACTGCTGCTGCTTGACGGGGTTGACCAGCGTGCCGGCGGCGACGACCTTGTGCAGCTCGGCGGAGAGGAAGTACTGCTGCCGGACCTGACGGTCGAGGTCACCGCGCGGCAGGCCGTGCCGCTGGCGGACGAAGGACAGCGCCTGCTTGGCGTCGAGGGTGGACACCCCGGCGGGAAGATCGATGCCGGAGTAGGAGTCCTTCACCGCGTGGTTGAGGCATACCTGCACCGGCCCCAGCGCCTTGGCGACGTCGTAGAAGCCGAGCAGCGAGACCCGGACGAAGTGGTCGATGCTCAGGCCGCTCATGTTCTGCAGCACCCGGATGAGCAGCCTGATGCCGCCGGCGTCGCCGCCGCCGTTCGCCGCCCCTCGGGAGAAGGCCGAGTTCAGCTTGCCCTTGCCGTAGCCCGGGATGTCGACCCAGGAGTCGCGCGGGAAGGAGATGGCCGTGGGCGCTCCCCCGTGGGCCGGGATGTGCAGCACCAGCATCGTGTCGGTGTTGACGCTGCCGCCGTCCTGCCCCGTGCTGAGCTGGGCGAGCACCTCGGGGCTGGCGTTCGCCGGCCGGTGGTCGTCGCCGATCAGCAGGATGTTCTCGGCCGACCCGTCGCTGGCGGTCTTCGACCCGGGGACGCCGTCGATGCGGGTGAGCCCCGAGGAGAAGTGCTGATAGGACGCCCAGGCGTACCCACTGGTCGCGAGGATCGTGAACGACAGGACCGCGGCCAGCACGCGAGCGATCCGCACCCCCGGGCCGTGCCCGTGGGTACCGCGACCCGCCTGCCGTCCGCGCGGGTTCAGCCGCGGGGGAAGGGGCGGCCGCTCGTCACGGGGCGCTCCCCGACCTCTCTCCGGCACCGGACCACTGTAGGAGCAGCGACCGGCATCGGGCCTGTCCGACGAACCCGGACCGGTGCGAAAAGTGCCGTCCGGCGAGGTCAACCCGGGTGTAGAACGTCCGCGTCATCGGGCCTGCGGGCCCGCAGGGGGAGTCCGGAGGAACCGTCATGAGGCAGACCTACCGTGTGGTGTCCGGCCTGATCGCGCTCGGCGTGGTCGTGCAGGCGGCGGCGATCGCCTTCGGCTGGTTCGACGTGCTGCACAAGCTGGACAACGGCGCCGTCCTCGACAAGAACGTCCACGAGAACGCCGGGCAGGCCGTCCACGGCATGAACGGCATGGTCGTCATCCCCCTGCTGGGGCTCGTGCTGCTCGTCGTCTCCCTCGTCGCGGGCAGGTCGGTGCCCGGGGGCCGGAAGTGGGCGGGCATCGTCCTCGGCCTCATCCTGCTGCAGGTGGCGCTGGCCTTCGTGTCGTTCGGCGCACCGGTCGTGGGAACCCTGCACGGGCTCAACGCGCTCGCGGTGTTCGCGACCGCCGTGCGGGCGAGCCTGCTGGCCCGTGAGGCGACCGGCAGCGGTCACACCGGCGCGCACGCGCGGGTCGACGTGCCGCAGCAGAGCACCGGCACGTCGATGCCGCAGACCGCACCAAAGATCTGACCAGGGCCACGTCGACGGCCGGACCCCGGGCCGCGGAACAAGCACCGGCGAGCCCCTTTCCCTGACCGTGCGTCCGTGATCCACTGCGCTCGTCCGCTGCGGCGACGATGCCGGCAGCAATCTGGGGGCAGAGATGTCGTTGGAGCAGGACGAGGCGGCGGCTCGCGGAGCCGTTGACGCCCTGATCAGGCAGTACACGGGGGTCGACCGGAGCGACGGCGCGGACGGGGGCACAGGCGCGCCGGCCTGGACGGCGGCGTGACGGCCACCGCCCCCCGCCGGACCGGGGCGGTCAGCCCCGGCGGCGGGAACGGCATGGCCGCCCCGCGGCGCGCGGCGATCGCGGCGCGGACGCTGCGCACCGACCGATGGTGGATCCAGCCGCTGGTGACGGTCGTGGCGCTGGTGCTGTTCATCATCTACTCGACGTTCCGCGCGTTCCAGAACGCCCACTACTTCGCCGAGCCCTACATCTCGCCCTTCTACTCGCCGTGCATCACCACGAGCTGCGAGGGCGACACCTTCCCGACGCTGTTCACCGGGCCGTCGTGGATCTCCCCGGCGCTCTACATCCTGGTGTTCCCGCTGGGCTTCCGGCTGACCTGCTACTACTACCGGAAGGCCTACTACCGCTCGTTCTGGCTGGCCCCGCCGGCGTGCGCGGTCGCCGAGCCGCACCAGCGCTACTCCGGCGAGGCCCGGCTGCCGCTGCTCGGCCAGAACCTGCACCGCTACTTCTTCTACGCGGGCCTGGTCTTCAACGTGATCCTCACCTACGACGTCGCCTTCGCCTTCCGCGACGAGACCGGCGCCTGGGGGCACATGGGCCTGGGCACGCTCGTGCTGCTGGTCAACGCCGGGCTGCTCTGGCTCTACTCGCTGTCCTGCCACTCCTGCCGGCACATCGTCGGGGGGCGGCTGAACAACTTCTCCCGCCACCCGGTGCGCTACCGGTTCTGGACGGTGGTCTCGACGCTGAACGGGAACCACATGAAGTTCGCGTGGGCGTCGCTGTTCAGCGTGGCTTTCGCCGACTTCTACGTGTTCCTGGTGGCCACCGGCACGGTCTCCGACCTGCACTTCTTCTGATGGCACTTCTTCTGATGGGGCCCGGCTGATGGAGCTCGAGAGGCACTCCTATGACGTCGTCGTCGTCGGGGCGGGAGGTGCGGGCCTGCGGGCCGCGATCGAAGCGCACGAGAAGGGCGCCCGGACGGCGGTGGTGTGCAAGTCGCTGCTCGGCAAGGCGCACACCGTCATGGCCGAGGGCGGGATCGCGGCGGCGATGGCCAACCTCTACCCCGAGGACAACTGGCGGGTGCACTTCCGCGACACCATGCGCGGCGGGAAGATGCTCAACCACTGGCGCATGGCCCAGCTGCACGCGCAGGAGGCGCCCGACCGGGTGCGCGAGCTCGAGGACTGGGGCGCACTGTTCGACCGCACCCCCGACGGGCTGATCAGCCAGCGTGACTTCGGCGGCCACCGGTACGCGCGGCTGGCGCACGTCGGCGACCGCACCGGCCTCGAGCTGATCCGCACCCTGCAGCAGCGCACGGTCGCGGCCGGCATCGACGTGTACATGGAGTGCACGGTCACCCGCCTGCTGACCGACGACGACGGCATCGCCGGCGCGTTCGGCTACTGGCGGGAGTCCGGGCGGTTCGTCGCGTGGGAGGCGCCGTCGGTCGTCCTCGCCACCGGCGGCATCGGCAAGGCCTTCAAGGTCACCTCCAACTCGTGGGAGTACACCGGCGACGGGCACTCCCTCGCCCTGCAGGCCGGGGCCTCGCTGGTGAACATGGAGTTCGTCCAGTTCCACCCGACCGGCATGGTGTGGCCGCCGTCGGTGCGCGGCATCCTCGTGACCGAGAGCGTCCGCGGCGACGGCGGCATCCTGAAGAACTCGGCCGGCAACCGGTTCATGTTCGACTACATCCCCGACTTCTTCCGCAAGGAGACGGCGGAGACCGAGGCCGAGGCCGACGCCTGGTACGAGGACAAGAAGAACAACCGGCGTCCCCCGGAGCTGCTGCCCCGCGACGAGGTTGCCCGCGCCATCAACAGCGAGGTCAAGGCCGGCCGCGGCACCCCGCACGGCGGCGTCTTCCTCGACATCGCCTCGCGCCGCTCCGCCGAGTACATCCGCAAGCGACTGCCGTCGATGTATCACCAGTTCAAGGAGCTGGCCGACGTCGACATCACCGCCGAGCCGATGGAGGTCGGGCCGACCTGCCACTACGTGATGGGCGGCGTCGAGGTCGATCCCGAGACCGAGGCCGCGCGGGTACCGGGCTTGTTCGCCGCCGGCGAGGTCGCGGGCGGCATGCACGGGTCGAACCGGCTCGGCGGCAACTCGCTGTCGGACCTGCTGGTCTTCGGACGGCGTGCCGGCCTGGCCGCCACCGAGCACGCCCGCCGCCACACGAACCGGGCGCCGGTCCCCGACGACGCGTTGGCCGACGCGGCGCGGGCGGCGCTGGCGCCCTTCGAGCGCGAGGGCGGCGAGAACCCGTACACCGTGCAGCACGACCTCCAGCAGACGATGCACGACCTGGTCGGCATCATCCGGACGGCGGCCGAGGTGGAGCAGGCCCTGGAGAGGATCGAGGCGTTGAAGGAACGGGTCGCGCACCTCTCGGTCGAGGGGCACCGGCAGTACAACCCGGGCTGGCACCTGGCCCTGGACCTGCCGCACATGCTGACCGTCAGCGAGGCCGTCGCCCGGGCCGCGCTGGAGCGCCAGGAGAGCCGCGGTGGGCACACCCGCGACGACTTCCCGGGGCCGGACCCGGAGTGGGGAAAGACGAACCTCATCTGCACCCGCGCGCCGGACGGTTCGATCACGGTCACCCGCAAGCCGCTGCCGCAGATGCCCGCCGAGCTGGCCGAGATCTTCGAGGAGACCACGGCATGAGCTACGACGCGACGTTCCGGGTCTGGCGCGGGGACGCCGAGGGCGGCGACCTGCAGACGTTCACCGTGGTCGTGAACGAGGGCGAGGTGGTGCTCGACATCATCCACCGGCTGCAGGCCACGCAGGCCGGCGATCTCGCCGTCCGGTGGAACTGCAAGGCCGGCAAGTGCGGATCGTGCAGCGCCGAGATCAACGGCCGCCCGCGGCTGATGTGCCTGACCCGGATGAGCACGTTCACCGAGGAGGAGACCATCACGGTCACCCCGCTGCGGACCTTCCCGGTGATCCGCGACCTCGTCACCGACGTCTCGTACAACTACACGAAGGCCGCGCAGATCCCGCCGTTCAACCCGCGTCCCCGCGAGAAGGACGGCACGCACCGGATGCAGCAGATCGACGTCGAGCGCTCGCAGGAGTTCCGCAAGTGCATCGAGTGCTACCTCTGCCAGGACACCTGCCACGTCATCCGTGACCACGAGGAGAACAAGGCGGTCTTCGCCGGTCCGCGCTTCCTGATCCGGCTGGCCGAGCTGGACATGCACCCGCTCGACGTCACCGACCGCCGGGACGCCGCCCAGGACGAGTTCGGCCTGGGCTACTGCAACATCACCAAGTGCTGCACCGAGGTGTGCCCCGAGGGCATCCACCTCACCGACAACGGGATCATCCCGCTGAAGGAGCGGGTGGCCGACCGCAAGTACGACCCGCTGACCTTCCTGGGTTCGAAGATCCGCCGGCGCAAGAAGGACTGACCGCCGCACCGGAGCGGGCCGCTGGCGGTGGTTGCCGCCTCAAGGAACGGTGCCGTTCCGCCGATGACAGCGGCATGCGTTTCGCCGTCGTCGCTCCCGCCGCGGCGCTGCTGGTCCTCGCCTCGGCAGCCCCGGCACTGGCAGCTCCTCCGGCCCCGCCGCTCCCGGCACTGCCCCGCGCCCTGGCCGCGGAGCTGTCGCCCTACGAGAAGACCAGCCTCGCCACCCTCACCGTCGGCAGCGGCGTCGGCGTCGACGCCGTCGTACGGACGCCGACGAGCGCTTCCGTCGTCCGGCTGGACACCTCGACGACCGCCGACGCCCGCCGGGCCGTGTCGCTGCTCAACGAGCAGCCCGGGGTCACCGCCGGCGTCACCGGCGTCGTGCGCGCCGACGGGCGCGCTGTCGGCCTGACCAGCGTGCGCCCGCTGAGCGGCGGTACGGAGTGGGACCTGCTCAAGGTGCACGGGCCTGACGCGCGGGCACTGGTGGCCGGGTCCCTGCCGTCGGTGACCGTCGCCGTGCTCGACACGGGCATCGCGGCCAACCCGCAACTGACGCCCGATCTCGTCCCCGGCCAGAATTTCTCGGACAGCGATCCGAGCAACCCGACCGACACCACGGACAACTATTTCCACGGCACGCACGTCGCCGGCACGATCGGTGCCGCGGTCGGCGCCACCGGCATCGAGGGCGTGGCCGACGGGGTCCGCCTCATGCCCGTCAAGGTCCTGGACGACAGTGGATCGGGAACCACCTCGGCCATCGCATCGGGCATCATCTGGGCCGCCGATCACGGCGCCGACGTCATCAACATGTCCCTGGGCGGCGACGACGACCCGGCCGTGGATTCGGCGATCGACTACGCCCGCTCCAAGAACGTCGTCGTCGTCGCGGCAGTGGGGAACTCAGGGGACGCAGGCAATCCGGTCGAGTATCCCGGAGCGAGCCCCGGCGTGATCGGCGTCGCGGCCACCGACTCCAACGACGTGCACCCGAGCTTCTCCGAGTACGGCCCGCAGGTGGACGTCGCCGCGCCTGGGGTCGACGTCGCGTCGCTCTACCTCGCCAGCACCACCCAGGTGGCCGTCGCCTCGGGCACCAGTATGGCGACGCCCCACGTAGCAGCCACCGCCGCGCTGGTGAAGGCCGTCGACCGCAGCGTCGCACCCGACCAGGTGGAGAAGATCATCGAGGGCGCGGTCGTCGACCTGGGAGCCCTGGGCCGCGACGACCTGTACGGCAACGGCCGCATCGACGCACTCGCGGCGGTGGAGGGCGCCTTCGCCGCGGACGGCCAGACCGTTCCTGTCCCGCCGTCCGAGACTCCACTGGACGCGCTCTACCGACGCCTCGGCGGCTCGGCCGGCTTCCTCGGACTGCCCAGAACCGACCCCTTCGGGCCGTTGGTGAGCGGCGGCATGGGCGAGCACTTCCAGGGCGGCTCGATCTACTGGAGCCCGACCACCGGCGCCCACGCCGTCGGGGGCGCCATCCGCGGCCGATGGGCCGCCGGCGGCTGGGAGACCAGCTGGCTCGGCCTCCCCACCACCGACGTGTTCTGCGGGCTGCGCGGCGGAGGGTGTGGCCAGCACTTCCAGGGCGGCTCCATCTACTGGAGCCCGGCCACCGGCGCCCACGCCGTCGGCGGCGCCATCCGCAGCCGATGGGCGGCCACCGGCTGGGAGACCGGCCTGCTCGGCTATCCCACCACCGACCTCTATGGCGTGCCGGGGGGAGTCGCGGTCAGGTTCCAGCACGGCACCATCACCTGGATCCAGCGCACCGGCCGTATCTCGATCACCTGATCGTCCCCCGATGACCAGCCGACGGTGACCGAGTGGGCCGGTCCCTGGGGGTTCGACGCCCTGGTATCAGGGCCTGCGTCGCCGGAAGCCGCACGTGCCCCACGCGGGGCGACACGCCGTTCCATCGATACCTGTCCGTGCCGACATGGACGGCTGGGGCCTCCCTCGACCCCGGCGACGGCGGAAGGTCGCCGGCCGACCCGGACGGCTCAGGGCATGCCGTCGTCGAACAGCCGGCCCGCCGGAGGCAGCGGACGGCGGATCACCGGGCGCACCTTGCGGGCGGCGGGGAGCCGGACCGTGTAGCTCTCCGCGCTGCTGCGGATGTGCGCGAGGTCCTCGTCCGTGGCCTGCCGCACCACCGTGGCCGGCACCCCCGCGACGACCGACCCCGCGGGCACGGTGGTGTTCGGCGGCACGACCGCGCCGGCGGCCACGAGGGAGCCGGTGCCGATGTGCGCGCCGTTCATCACCACGCAGCCCATGCCGAGCAGGACGTCGTCCTCGACCGTCGCCCCGTGCAGGACGACCCGGTGCCCGACGGTGACCCCGCTGCCGACGGTCAGCGGGAAGCCCGGGTCGGAGTGCAGCGTGCAGCCGTCCTGGATGTTCGTGCCGGGGCCGATGACGATGACCTCCTCGTCGGCGCGGGCGATCGCGCCGTACCAGATGCTCGACCGCGCCCCCAGCGTCACCGCCCCCACCACGACGGCCGTGGGTGCGACGAAGGCCTCCTCGTCGATCTTCGGCGCCCCGAAGTGCAGCTCCGCGATGTAGTTGTCAGCCATCCCGCGTCTCCCGTTCCGCCCGTCCCCGGTGCACCGCCCGACCGTCCGGTCGTGAGTCTGGCGGAACTTCGGGCGCAGGACGAGGGGCTCCTTCCCATCGGACGGCGGCTGCGGATGAGATCGTCTGCCGCGTGCACGGACGCCTGCATCACGTGGTGCTCGACTGCCCGGACCCGCGCGCGCTGGCGGAGTTCTGGTCGGCCCTCCTCGACCAGCCGATCACCTACGACAGCGCCGAGTTCGTCGTCGTCTCCCCCGACGCGACGACGTCGGGCCTGGCCTTCCAGAAGGCACCGGACCACCGCCCGCCGACCTGGCCCGACCCGGGCGTTCCCCAGCAGGTCCACCTCGACGTCATGGTGGACGACGTCGGCGCGGCGACACCCCCCGTCCTGGCGCTGGGCGCACGCAGACTCGGTGACGACGGGGTCTTCGCCGATCCGGCCGGCCATCCGTTCTGCCTCGTGCCGCGGCCCGGGTGGGCGCCGCCGCTCGAGGACTGACCACCGGCCGCCGAACCTCGCAGAATGTCCGGCGACACCACTGCCCGGTGTCGCGACCGAGGGCAGGTGCACCCATGGAGATCCGGCTGGTCACCACGGACGGTGTCCGCCTCTGCACGATCGACGACCTGCCCGATCTGCTGGCCGGGAGCCGTGGCGTGCTGTGGGTGGACGTGCCGGAGGGCGACCCGGACGCCGTCCCGGTGCTCGCCGACGTGTTCGGCTTCCACCCGATGGCGGTGCAGGACTGCATCCAGCGCAACCCGGTGCCGAAGGTGCACGTCTACCCGGGCCACGTCTTCGTCGTCCTCCACGCTCCGGAGGAGGGCCGCGGCGGCCACATCCACTACGTCGAGCTCGATCAGTTCGTCGGCCCGCGCTACCTCGTGACGGTGCACGGACCGCTGAACCCGGCCGTCGATCCCGCGGCGGCGCGGCGGGAGACCGACGCCGTCGCGGCCCGGCTGGACGGCGGCCGCTTCCGCCCGGCTTCCGGCGCCGAGTTGTCGACGGCGGTGGTCTCGGCGCTGACCGGCCGGCTGCGCGACCATCTCAGCGCCCGGACGACGGAAGTGTGGCGCTTCGAGCAGCAGGTGACCGCGGGCCAGCTCGGGGACGCCGAGCGGTTCCTGGACGGGATGTTCCGGGTGCGCCACGGGCTGCTGACCGTGCGGACCATGGCCTCGCTGAGCCGCGAAGTCTACGGCCGGATGCACGCGCTGGCCGTGTTCGGCGCCGAGGGGCAGGGCCTGCTGGAGAACAACGTGGACCAGTTCCAGCGGCTGGCCACGATGGCGCACAGCCAGGAGGACTACCTGCAGGGCGTGATCGAGTTCTACCAGACCCGCACCAACACGAAGATGACGATCGCGGCCGAGCGCCTGGCCGTCATCGCCGCCGTGACGCTGCCGATCACGGCGCTGTCGTCGGTGATGGGCATGAACGTGATCGTCAATGCGCAGACCGATCCGGTCTTCCTGACGGTGCTGGTCGTGCTGATGGTCGTCTCATCGGTGCTGCTGCTGATCTGGGCCAAGCGGCACGGCTGGTGGTGACCGCGCGCCCGCTGTCGGTGGTCACCCCTATCGTCGGCACCCCCGGCCCGAGCAGAGGAGCCCCATGACCACCCTGACCGATCGCCCGAACACCGCGTTGCTCGTCGTCGACGTCCAGAACGACGTCGTGGCCGGCGCGCACGACCGCGACGCCGTCGTCGCCAACATCGCGTCCCTGGTCGAGCGGGCCCGTGCCGCGCGGGTGCTCGTCGTCTGGGTGCAGCACTCCGCCGACGGCCTGCCCCAGGGCAGCGACGGGTGGCAGTACGTTCCCGAGCTGACCCAGCAGGAGTCCGAGCCGGTGGTGCACAAGCGCTACGGCGACTCGTTCGAGGACACCGAGCTCGAGAGCGTGCTCGCCGAGCGCAAGGTGGGGCACCTGATCGTCGCCGGGGCGCAGACCGACGAGTGCATCCGGTCCACCCTGCACGGCGCGATCGTCCGGGGGTACGACGCGACGCTGGTCGGCGACGCCCACACGACCGAGGACCTCACGGAGTGGGGCGCCCCCTCCCCCGCCCTGGTCATCGCCCACACGAACCTCTACTGGGGCAACCACACCGCCCCCGGACGGCGGGCCGGCACGGTGACCACCGAGTCGGTCAGCTTCGACTGAGTGCGATATTCAACGGCTCTCCCCCGCGGCGGACACGCGCGAGCCGCAGCCCGGTCAACGCGCCGTGCGATTCGGTAGCCGACCGCGCCACAAGGCTGCGTTCATCGCCGGCTCGAGCGAGCGGGCCACCTGCTCCGCGCTCATCGACGCGATCGGTTCCAGCCGCAGCACGTAGCGGTTGACGATCAACCCCATGGTGATGGTCAGCGCGGCCGCGGCCCGCTCGCCGGCGCCGATCCCGCCGATGTGCGCTGCCAGCCTGGCGCCGAGCTCGCGGTCCAGGTACTCCCGCAGCGACCGCATCGCCCGCGCGTCGCGCTGGGTCTCGGCCAGCAGGAGCGTCAGCGGACCGCCCACGTCCGGCGCGTCCCAGGTCGACAGCACCGCTCGCAGGATTCGGCCGGCGAGCTGCGCCGACCCACCCTGGAGCAGGGTGGAGAGCACCGTCCCGGGACTGACGGTCAGCGACACGGCCGCCCCGAACAGCTGCTGCTTGGACCCGAAGTGGTAGCTGATCAGCGCGACATCGACGTCGGCGGCGCGGGCGATGTCCCGCAGCGTCGCGGCCGCGTAGCCCCGCTCGAGGAACGCCTCTCGCGCCGCAGCCAGGATCCGCAGTCGCGCATCGGACCCGCCCGCCGGCCGCCCACGTCGTTTATTCATCAGCGTTGAATCTAGGGGGACGCACGCCGAAGCTCCATGCATGGTCACGCGCGCAGAACCTCGGATCGGCACCGCCCGGCACGAGGCGGAGGTGGGCGCCCGCCTCGTGGCGGCATTCGCCACCGTCACCGCGGCCGCCGCCGTCTGGCCGCTGGCGGGATGGCCCGTCTCGCTGGCACTGCTCCTGATCGGCGCCCTCGCCGGGATCGCGGCCTCCCACGGCGGCCCGGTCGTCGCGGACACCGCGATGGCGCCCTACATCCTGACCGTCGTCGGTACGCTCCTCGCCGACACCCTGCGCTTCCGTATCGGCTACGGGCGTGCACTCGGCCGGGCGCTCGGCGGCCCGCTGGCCGACCTGGACCCGCGCTGGTGGTTCGTCGCCTTCGTCGTGGCTCCCGTGACGGTGATGCTCCTCGGGGGTTACGTGCTCGGCCGCGGTTTCCCCGGTGCGAGCCTCGCGGCCTGGTGGACGGTGCTGTTCGGCCTCGCCGACGGGCTGACCTGCGGGGTCCTGCTCGTCGGCGGCCACCTGTCGTCGCCGCTGCTCACCGCCGGCGCCGCGGGTGCCACCGTCGCGCAACTGCTGTGCGTGACCGTCCTCGCGCAGCGCCTGCTCGCCGGCGCGACTCCGCCAGATGACCCCGAGCCGGGCGCCGGCCTGGGCCTGCGCGAGCGCAATCTGTGGACGGCGCTCATCGTCGCGCTCGTCGTGGCCTACGGGCTCGCGCTGGAGGCCCAGTCGGGCTGGTTGCCGGTCGGGGTCATCGTCGGCTCGATGATGGGCGGCCTGGTCGGCTGGCGGAGGACGACGGCCCGCAGACCCGCCGACCCGCGCTTCCACGTGCCCTTGTTCCTGCTGATGCTCGCGCTGTTCTACTTCCACGTCGGCGAGGAGGCGATCACCTCCTTCAACCGGGCGATCGCCGGCATCAGCGGCACGCCGTGGGCGGACGGGCCGTTCACGACGCTGATCGGGCTGGCCGGCCCGGCGGTGTGGGTGTTGGCGGCCTGGAGCCTGTGGCACCGGCAGCCGTTCGGGAACTTCATCTACTGGTTCCTGCTCGTCGGCATGATCATCGGCGAGCCCACGCATCTCGTCGTCTTTCCGGTGATGCGCATGGTCGAGGACGGCGTCGGCTACGGCTACTTCTCCGGCATGTACACGGCCCTGTTCCCGATGATCCCGGCGATCCTGGCCATCCGCGCCCTCCGTCGCACGCACCGGCACGCGGCCGGACAGCAGGTGCCCGCATGATGGCCGCGGGCGAGATCGTGCTGGCCCACGACTTCATGGGCCCGGGGTGGATCCACCCGCTCACCGGCGTCGACCACATGCTGGCGATGCTCGCCGTCGGCGCGTGGAGCGCGATCCTCGGCGGTCGCGCCATCTGGGTCGTGCC
>DASYGS010000105.1:0-5090 GCA_035999465.1 Blastococcus sp.
GATCGGCCTCGAGGCCGGGGGCGACGGGGTCGACACCGGCCGGCATGCGGCCACGATCACGGGCGGGACGCCGGGCGTGCTGCACGGCGCGCGGTCCTACCTGCTGCAGGACGAGAACGGCCAGACCATCGAGTCCCACTCGATCAGCGCGGGGCTGGACTATCCCGGCGTCGGCCCGGAGCACTCCTACCTGCACGACATCGGCCGCGCCGAGTACCGGGCGATCACCGACGCGGAGGCGATGGAGGCGTTCGCCCTGCTCTGCCGCACCGAGGGGATCATCCCCGCGATCGAGTCGGCGCACGCCCTGGCCGGCGCGCTCCAGGTCGGCCGCGAGCTCGGGCGGGATGCGCTGCTGCTGGTCAACCTCTCCGGCCGTGGCGACAAGGACGTCGAGACGGCGTCGAGGTGGTTCGGGCTCGGCGACCGCGAGGACGTCGACCCGGGGCCCGGCCTCGACACCGACCAGCAGCCGACCGAGGGTGCCATCACCAACGACGAGGCCGTAGCGGGCCAGGAAGCAGGAGAGACCGCATGAGCCTCCTCGCCGAACGCATCGGCAAGGCCCGGGCGGAGGGCCGGGCGGCCCTGATCGCCTACCTGCCGGTGGGCTACCCGGACGTCGACGCCTCGATCGCCGGGATGGTCGCGGCCGTCGAGGGCGGCGCCGACATCGTCGAGATCGGCGTGCCGTACAGCGACCCGGGCATGGACGGGCCGGTGATCCAGCAGGCGGTGGACGTGGCCGTCCGTGCGGGTGTCGGCATGCGGGACGTGCTGCGCGCCGTCGAGGCGGTCGCCGCGGCCGGCGCCGTCCCCGTGGTGATGAGCTACTGGAACCCGATCGAGCGCTACGGCGTGGGGCGGTTCGCCGCCGATCTCGCCGCTGCCGGGGGAGCGGGGGCCATCACCCCCGACCTCGTCCCTGACGAGGCCGCCGACTGGATCGCCGCCGCCGAGGACGCCGACCTCGACCGCGTGTTCCTCGTGGCGCCGTCCTCCACCGACGCCCGCCTGCGCTCGACGACGGCCGCCTGCCGTGGCTTCGTCTACGCCGCGTCCACGATGGGCGTGACCGGGACGCGCGCGACGGTGAGCGATGCGGCGGCCACGCTGGTCGCCCGCACCCGGGCGGCCGCCCCCGACCTGGCGGTGTGCGTGGGCCTCGGGGTGTCCGACGGACGGCAGGCGGCGCAGGTGGCCGCGTTCGCGGACGGCGTGATCGTCGGGACCGCCTACGTGCGCGAGATGCTCGAGGGCCGGGGAACGACGGGGGTCCGGGCGTTGTCGGAGGACCTGGCGCAGGGGGTGCGCTCGTGACCGTGCTCGCCTCCCTCCCGTCTCCGACCCAGGGCGTCTGGCACCTCGGCCCGCTGCCCATCCGTGCCTACGCGCTGTGCATCATCGCCGGGATCGTCGCCGCGGTCTGGCTGACCGAGAAGCGCTGGGTCGCCCGCGGGGGTGCCAAGGGCGACGTCCTCGACATCGCCGTGTGGGCGGTGCCCTTCGGCATCGTCGGGGGCCGGCTCTACCACGTCGTCTCCAGCCCGTGGCCCTACTTCGGGGCCGGCGGCCACCCGATGCGGGCGTTCGCCATCTGGGACGGCGGCCTCGGCATCTGGGGCGCGATCGCCCTCGGCGGGGTCGGCGCCTGGATCGCCTGCCGGCGCCGCGGGATCCCGCTGCCGGCGTTCGCCGATGCGATCGCACCCGGGCTACTGGTCGCCCAGGCGATCGGCCGGTTCGGCAACTGGTTCAACAACGAGCTCTACGGCGGCCCGACCCACCTGCCGTGGGCGCTGAAGATCTACCAGTGGGACGGCGGGAAGGCCGTCGTCGGCCCGGACGGCCACCCCGTCGTCCTCGGCTACTTCCACCCGACGTTCCTGTACGAGCTGATCTGGAACCTCGCCGCCGCCGCCTTCGTCATCTGGGCCGACCGGCGCTTCCGGCTCGGGCACGGGCGCGCGTTCGCGGTCTACGTGGCCACCTACTGCCTCGGCCGGCTGGGGGTGGAGCTCCTGCGCACCGACCCGGCGGAGCACTTCTTCGGCATCCGGATCAACGTGTTCACCGCGATCGTGGTGGGCCTCGCGGCCGTCGGCTACCTCATCGCCATGCGCGGTCGTCCGCGGGAGGTCATCACCCGCGGCGCGGAGGAACGCGCGAAGGAGCAGGCCGGCGCGGCGGCCGGCGGCCAGGGACCGGACACCGCCGCCGTACCCGCCGGTGACGGGGATCACCGGCCCGCCGGTGAGAGTGACCACGACTCCGCCGGCGCCGGTTGAGAACTTCCGCAGCTCCCCGGGTTACCCGCCGGTAGGACGCGCCGCGGGTGGCGTTCTGCGCGGGTGAACCACGTGTTACGGCTGTGTACGCTTCGAGCTGACCCGCCGGCGATCCTGGCCGGGTCTACTCGTCGGAACCGGGCCAGCGTCGCCCCGCGGACGACAACCCAGCGGTCACCACCCGATGGGCTCTGCGCCTCTGCGCCCGCACCGTGCCGCCAGCTTCGCCGCCTTGACCACCGGCCCGGGCTCACGCCCCCGGCCCGGAACCTCCCCGGAGGTCCGGCCGGCCGCCGACGACGGGAGTGACATGTCAGAGATCTCCGCCCCCGCCGTGCCCTTCTCGGCACTGCCCGCTGCCTCCGGTCTCTACGACCCGGCGAACGAGAAGGACGCCTGTGGTGTCGCCTTCGTGGCCGACGCCCGAGGACGGCGCAGCCGCCGGATCGTCTCCGCCGGCCTGACCGCGCTGCACAACCTCGACCACCGGGGCGCCGCGGGCGCCGAGCCCAACTCCGGTGACGGCGCCGGCATCCTGACCCAGGTCCCCGACGCCCTGCTGCGCGCGAGCGTCGACTTCGACCTGCCGCCGATGGGCGAGTACGCCGTCGGCATCGCCTTCCTCCCGGTCGACGAGGCCGAGCGCGCCGCCCGGGTCGACGACGTCGCCCGCCTGGCCGAGGAGGAGGGGCTGACCGTCCTCGGCTGGCGTGCCGTGCCGGTCGACCCGGACGGCGCCGACGTCGGGCCGACGGCGCGGGCGGTCATGCCGCACTTCGCCCAGCTCTTCGTCGCCGAGACGATGGGCGGCCGCGCCGACCCCACCGCGTTCGGCGGCAACGTGGCGCCCAACGGCGTCACGCGTCTCGAGCGCCGGGCGTTCGTGCTGCGCAAGCGGGCCGAGCGGGCCGCCACCGACGCGGGCAGCTCCCTCTACGTCGTCTCGCTGTCGTCGCGGACGATCACCTACAAGGGCATGCTGACGACCGACCAGCTCCCGCAGTTCTTCCCCGACCTGCGCGACGAGCGGTACGAGTCGGCGATCGCGCTGGTGCACAGCCGGTTCTCCACCAACACCTTCCCCAGCTGGCCGCTGGCCCACCCGTTCCGGCTCATCGCGCACAACGGCGAGATCAACACGATCAAGGGCAACCGGAACCGGATGCGCGCCCGCGAGGCCAAGCTGTCGACCGACCTCTTCGACGGTCCCGCCGGCCCGGCGTCCGAGCTGGGCCTGGACCGGATCTTCCCGGTCACGGCCGGCGACTTCAGCGACTCGGCGACGTTCGACGAGGTGCTGGAGCTGCTGCACCTGTCGGGGCGGTCACTGCCGCACGCGGTGCTGATGATGATCCCGGAGGCCTGGGAGAACCACGAGGAGATGGACCCGGCCCGCCGCGCCTTCTACCGCTTCCACTCCTCGATCATGGAGCCGTGGGACGGTCCGGCGGCCGTCGCGTTCACCGACGGCACGCTGATCGGCGCCGTCCTCGACCGCAACGGCCTGCGCCCGGGCCGCTGGTGGCACACGAAGGACGACCTGGTCGTCCTCGCCAGCGAGGTCGGCGTGCTCGACATCCCGGCGGCCGACGTCGTGGCCAAGGGCCGGCTGCAGCCGGGCCGGATGTTCCTGGTGGACACCTCCGAGGGCCGGATCGTCTCCGACGAGGAGGTCAAGGGCGCGCTCGCCGGTGCGGAGCAGTACGACAACTGGCTGCACGCCGGGCTGGTGCACCTGCCCTCGCTGCCGGAGCGCCGCCGGGCCCGCCCGAGCCACGAGTCCGTCGTCCGCCGGCAGCTGCTCTTCGGCTACACGGAGGAGGAGCTGCGCATCCTGGTCACGCCGATGGCGTCGGCCGGCGCCGAGCCGATCGGCTCGATGGGCACCGACACCCCGGTCGCGGCGCTCTCGGACCGGTCACGGCTGCTCTACGACTACTTCGGCCAGCTGTTCGCGCAGGTGACCAACCCGCCGCTGGACGCCATCCGCGAGGAGCTGGTGACCAGCCTCGGGCGCACCTTCGGCCCGGAGCAGAACCTGCTCGCCGCCACCCCGGCGTCGTGCCGCCAGGTGTTCCTGCCGTTCCCGGTGATCGACAACGACGAGCTCGCCAAGATCCTGCACATCGACGACGACGGCGACCTGCCCGGCTACGCCGCGGTCCGGATCACCGGCCACTTCGACGTCAACGGCGGGGGGACGGCGCTCGCGCAGGCGGTCGAGGAGCTGCGCACCAAGGTGTCGAAGGCGATCGCCGCCGGCGCCCGCGTCATCGTGCTGTCCGACCGGGATTGCGACGAGAAGCGCGCGCCGATCCCGTCGCTGCTCATGACGGCGGCCGTGCACCACCACCTGGTGCGGGAGAAGACCCGCATGGAGGTCGGGCTCGTCGTCGAGTCCGGTGACTGCCGCGAGGTGCACCACGTCGCGCTGCTGCTCGGGTACGGCGCCGCCGCGGTGAACCCGTACCTCGCGTTCGAGTCGATCGAGGACCTCATCCGCGACGGCGCGCTCACCGGGGTGGAGCCGGCGCAGGCGGTCCGCAACATGGTCAAGGCGCTCGGCAAGGGCGTCCTCAAGGTCATGAGCAAGATGGGCATCAGCACCGTCGGCTCGTACACGATGGCGCAGATCTTCGAGGCCGTCGGCCTGTCGAAGGACCTCGTCGACGAGTACTTCACCGGCACCTCCGCGCCGCTGGGTGGCGTCGGCATCGACGTCCTGGCCGAGGAGGTGGCCATGCGCCACCGCCGCGCCTACCCGGAGAACGCGACCGAACGGGCGCACCGCCGGCTCGAGGT
>DASYGS010000004.1:0-20675 GCA_035999465.1 Blastococcus sp.
GCGGTGCGGGTGCGCTTGAGCTCCCAGAAGTCGGGGAGGTTCGCCAGCAGGACGGCGCCGTCGAACGCCTTGCCCGCGTCCTCGCCGGTGGGCACCTTGCTGATGACCGGGCCGAAGAAGGCGACACCGTCGATGTGCATGACCGGCGTGCCGACGTCCTCGCCGACCGGGTCCATGCCCTCGTGGTGGCTCTTCTCCAGCGCGGCGTCGTACTCGGTCGACGACGCGGCCTCGGCCAGCTCGGCCGGCAGGCCGACCCGCTCGAGGGCCGGCGCGATGATGTCCTCGATCTCGAGCTTCTCGTGGTGCCGGAGGGTGCCCATGGCGGTGTAGAGGTCACCGAGGACGGCGTCCCCGTGCTTCTCGGCCGCGGCGATCGCGACCCGCACCGGGCCGATCGCCTTCTCCATCATCGCCTGGTAGTCCTCGGGCAGGTCGCGGCCCCGGTTGAGCACCGACAGCGACATCACGTGCCAGTGCAGGTCGAGGTCGCGCACCTTGGCGGCCTCCAGGACCCAGCGGCTCGTGAGCCAGGCCCACGGGCACAGCGGGTCGAACCAGAAGTCCACGCGGGCGGTCGTGGGGGCGCTCTGCACTGCCTCGGTCATGTCTGGGAACTCCTCGCACGGTCACGGCCCGGCAGAGGATGCGCCGGGTCTGTCTCTGTCCGCTGGCAAGGCGGCCGACGGTCCGGTTGTTCCCCTCCGGGCCGTGAATCCCCAGGCAGCGGCCTCCCGGACGGAATCGTCGTCCCTCCATGGAAAACTCTCAGCCGTGCCCGTACCCAACCTGACCCGCACCGATGCCGCCGCCCGCGCCGAACTCCTGGCCGTGCAGAGCTACGACCTGCAGCTCGACGTGACCGACGGGGCCGGCCACGCCGGTGAGCGCGTCTTCCGTTCGACGACGACCGTCGAGTTCAGCTGCCGGCAGCCGGGCGCCGCAACCTTCATCGACCTGATCGCCGAGACGGTCCACTCGGCCACGCTCAACGGCGCCGAGCTCGACGTCAGTGGCTACACCGAGGAGGGCGGCCTCCCGCTGCCCGACCTCGCCGAGCAGAACACGCTCGTCGTCACCGCCGACTGCCGGTACTCCAACAGCGGCGAGGGCCTGCACTGGTTCCGCGACCCGGAGGACGAGCAGGTCTACCTCTACACGCAGTTCGAGCCGGCCGATGCCAAGCGCATGTTCGCCTGCTTCGACCAGCCCGACCTCAAGGGCACGTTCACGCTGCATGTGACGGCGCCGTTCGACTGGCAGGTCGTCTCCAACACCGGTGACCGCACCATCGAGGCCGGCGCCGGCGGCTCGCAGCTGGTGCACTTCCAGCCGACGAAGCGGATCTCCACCTATCTGGTCGCCCTCATCGCCGGCCCCTACGCCAAGGTCACCGACCTGCACGAGGGCATTCCGCTCGGGCTCTACTGCCGGGCATCGCTGGCCGAGTACCTCGACGCCGACGAGCTCTTCCGCGTCACCAAGCAGGGCTTCGACTTCTTCCACCGCGTCTTCGACTACCCGTACCCGTTCGACAAGTACGACCAGCTGTTCGTGCCGGAGTTCAACGCCGGTGCCATGGAGAACGCGGGCGCGGTGACGATCCTCGAGGACTACGTCTTCCGTTCCAAGGTCAGCCGCGCCCGGTACGAGCGGCGCGCCGAGACGGTGCTGCACGAGCTCGCACACATGTGGTTCGGCGACCTCGTGACCATGCGCTGGTGGGACGACCTGTGGCTCAACGAGTCCTTTGCCACCTACATCAGCACGCTCTGCCAGGCCGAGGCGACCGAGTACGAGACCGCCTGGACGACGTTCGCCAACACGGAGAAGTCCTGGGCCTACGCGCAGGACCAGCTCCCCTCCACGCACCCGATCGCCGCCGACATCCCCGACGTCGCCGCGGTCGAGGTCAACTTCGACGGCATCACCTACGCCAAGGGCGCCTCGGTGCTCAAGCAGCTGGTCGCCTACGTCGGCCGCGACGAGTTCCTGGCCGGCGTGCAGCGGTACTTCCGCACGCACGAGTACGGCAACACCACGCTGGCCGACCTGCTGGCACCCCTGTCGGAGAGCTCGGGCCGCGACCTCTCGGAGTGGGTCGACCAGTGGCTGCGCACCAGCCAGGTCAACACCCTGCGACCGGTGTACGAGCTCACCGACGACGGGCGCTACGCCAGCTTCGCCATCGAGCAGACGGCGGTCGACGAGCACCCGGTGCTGCGTAACCACCGGCTCGCCGTCGGCCTGTACAGCGAGGGCCCCGACGGGCTGACCCGCACCTCCCGCGTGGAGCTCGACGTGGCCGGGCCGCGCACCGAGGTGACCGAGCTCGCCGGCCATCCCGCGGCCGACCTGGTCCTGGTCAACGACGACGACCTCACCTACGCCAAGCTCCGGCTCGACCCGCGGTCCCTGGCCACGCTGCGCACCCGCATCGGCGCCATCCCCGACCCGCTGGCCCGCGCGCTGTGCTGGTCGGCGGCCTGGGACATGACGCGCGACGCGGAACTGCCCGCCCGCGAGTGGGTGCAGCTGGTCCTGGCCGGCATCGACGCGGAGACCGAGACCAGCGTCGTCCAGTCGCTGCTCGCCCGGGTGCAGACCGCGCTCACCTCGTTCTGCGACCCGTCGTGGGCGCCCACCGGCTGGGCCCAGCTCGCCGACCACGCGCTGGCCGCGCTCGAGGCCGCCCCGGCCGGCAGCGACGTCCAGCTCCAGTGGTCGCGCACCCTGGCCAGCGCCGCCCGCACCGACGAGCACGCCGCCGTCCTGCGCGGGCTGCTCGACGGGTCACGCACGATCGAGGGCCTGGAGGTCGACACCGACGCGCGCTGGGCGATGCTCTCCGGCCTGGTCGCCATCGACGCCGCCGGCGACGCCGAGATCGACGCCGAGGCCGAGCGGGACGCCACCGCCACCGGCGTCCGGCGGGCCGCCACCGCGCGGGCGCTGCGGCCGACCAAGGAATCGAAGGAGGAGACCTGGCAGGCCGTCTTCCACGACGAGGACGTGCCCAACTCGGTGCACGAGGCGATGCTGCTCGGCTTCTGGCACCCGGCCCAGCGCGAGCTCACCGCGTCCTACGTCGACCGGTACTTCGAGGAGATCCGGCCCCTGTGGGACAAGCGCCCCGGGGAGATCGCGAAGAACGCCGTCCAGTACCTGTTCCCGCCGGTGGTCGAGGCACGCACGGTGGCGGCAGCGGACGGGTGGCTCGCCGACGGCGAGCAGCCGGCTCCCCTGCGACGGCTGATCGCCGAGGGCCGGGACGGCATCGCGCGGGCGCTCCGGGCGCGCGAGCGGGACGCGGCCGAGAACGACTGAACGCGCGACGGCACCGCGCCCGGAGGGGTGCGGTGCCGTCGCGGTGCGGTCCGGAGGACCGCAGTGTCCTAGTACGGGTGCCGCAGCGCCGCGGGGTGACCGGCCTGGTCGGAGAGCTGACGAAGCCCGTTGACGATGCCGCCGACCAGGTCGCCGGCGGCGAACGAGCCGGTCATCGACAGCACGGCCAGCGCGCACGCGCGGTCGGGCAGCCGGCGGGCGGCCGCCGCGCCGGTGACCACCTCGACGACCCGCTGCCCCGGCGACACGGCGATCAGCACCGACTCGGCCGGGTCACCACCGGCCCGGCCGTGCATCTCCTCGGCCCGCACCCGGGTCGGCTTGCCCAGGTCGCCGATGTAGAGGGTGAAGCGCAGGCCGGTCTCGCGCGAGGACATGGTCAGTGCCTCGTCCAGTCGCGCGAGCTCCTGGAAGCCGAAGATCCGGTCGACGGGCTCGGCCACCACGGAGTCCGCACGCGGGTCGTGCATGCCGTCGACGGCTGCGTCGTGCTCGATGGTCGTGTTCAACGCACAGCTCCTGGGGTGTTCGGCGCTACCTCGATCGTGTGCCGCATGTCCGTCACCACGTACCGCGGGCGCCACCGAGCGGCGCACCCGACGGCGTGTGGACCACGTGCGCCGCTGCCTCCAGCGCCGCGAGCGTGGGGTGACCGCCCACCGCGTCCGGATGCGGCTCGTACCAGACGGGGGCGTGCTCCCATGGCTGCCCCGGGCGGTAGCGCTGATGCTTGCGCCCGCCCGGCACGAAGATCAGCAGCGCCACCACGACGATGACGGCCAGCGGGGCGCCGACGAATACGAGAATGGTCTCGGCGACGTTCACGGGCGACAACCTACCGGGAAGCACGCCGGATCACCGGCGGGACTCCCACCCCGGGGGGTGTCGGTGTGCCCACGGGCGTGCCGCCTCCACCTGCGCCGACAGCGCGACCAGCGTCGCCTCGTCGGCGGGACGGCCCACGAGCATGGTTCCGACGGGCAGACCGTCCGCCGTCCAGTACAGCGGCACGCTCACCGCCGGCTGCCCGGTCACGTTGAACAGCGCGGTGAACGCGGCGTACTGCTTCTGCAACTCGAAGTCCGCCGCACCGTCGCCGCCGGCGTCGAACCATCCCACCGGCCGCGGGGTCATCGTGCACACCGGGGCGAGCAGCACGTCGTAGCCGGCGGTCGCCCGGATGAACCCGCGGGAGAACAGCCGCAGCGCGAGCATCGCCTCCATCGCGTCCTGCGCGGACAGCGCCAGGCCGCGGGCCCGCAGCACCTGCGTGAGCGGGCGGAGGTCGTCGACCCGCTCGGGGGGCACGGGCAGCGTGGCGCCCGACAGCGCCCACACGCGCTCGAACGACGCGAGCACGTCGGGGCCCAGCAGGCCCGGCGGCACGTCCTCGACGTCGTGCCCGAGGCCCTCCAGCAGCCGCGAGGCGTCCTCGAACGCCGCGGCAACTTCCGGCTCCAAGGCGACCTCGGGCATGGCGGACTCGACGAAGCGGCCGATCCGCAGCCGGCCGGGGGGCCGTTCGGCCTGCTGGAGGAAGGTCTGACCGGCCGGCAGCGGCGGCGCCCAGGCGGGGTCGCCGGCGACCGGGCCGGCCATCGCGTCGAGCATCGCGGCGGCGTCCCGCACGGTCCGCGCCAGCGGCCCGTTGGTGCCGAGGCCGGTCACGTCACCGCCGAAGGGGGCGTTGCTCACCCGCCCGCGGGTGGGCTTGATCCCGAACAGGCCGTTGATGTTGGCCGGGATGCGGATCGATCCGCCGCCGTCGCTACCCTGCGCGAACGCGACCATCCCCGAGGCCACGGCCACCGCGGCGCCTCCGCTGGAGCCCCCGGCGAGCCGGGTGGGGTCCCACGGGCAGCGCGCCGGACCGACGAGGTCGTTGTCGGTGTAGCAGGGGAACCCGAACTCGGGGGTGTTGGTCTTGCCCAGGCTGATCGTGCCCGCCGCGGCCAGCGCGGTGACCACGTGGTCATCGGCCGTCGGCACGAAGTCGGCCAGCACGCGGGAACCGAACGTCGTCCGGACGCCGGCGGTGTTGTTGAGGTCCTTGATCGCGGTCGGCACGCCCAGCAGCGGCGGGAGCTCGTCCGACCCGTGCAGCACCGCCGCCTCGGCGTCCCGCGCGGCCGCGAGCGCCCGCTCGGGGGTGACGGTGATGAACGCCCCCAGCGCCGCGTCGCGCGCGTCGATCCGCCGCAGCGCGTGGTCGACGAGCTCGGTGGGGCTCACCTCGCGGGCCCGCACCGCGGCGGCCTGCTCGAGGGCGGTGAGGTCGTGCAGCTGGCTTCCGCGGCCCGTCACGCCGGGGACGCTAGTACCGCCGTCCGGCGTGCACTCCGCGGGTCAGATGAAGAGGAGCTGGGCACCGGCGGTCTTCTCGATGAAGTCGGCCGCGCTGATGATGCCCTCGACACCCTCGTACAGGTCGTCGCGCGTCAGGTGGTTCATGTCCGCCGACATGCGGCACGCCCAGAGGTGGCCGCCCGAGGCCACGATCTGTTCGAGGAACTCGGGGACCTCGGGAACGCCGACCTCCGCGATGGACTTCTTCAGCTTCGCCGTGGCCATCGAGGTCATCCACGGGAGGCCGCCGAGACCCTGCGGCATGTGGGTGGCCGTGTTGCCGAGCATCGTGAACTTCAGGTCACCCATGGTGCGCTTGTTGATCATCTCGAAGCCCCAGAAGGTGAAGAACAGCTGCGTGTCCACGCCTTCGCCGAGGGCCGCGTTGGCCAGGACGAGGCCCGGGTAGGCCATGTCGAGGCTGCCCTTGGAGCAGATGATCGCCAGCTTGCGGCCGCCGCCGGTGTCCTCGTCGTCGAACCGGGGCACGATCGCGGGGAGCACTTCTTCGGGGGACGTCGTCTCTTCGGTGGTCGTCACGCTCGTTCTCCGGGGGGTTGGGGGGTCAGACGCACCCGTGCGGCTTCGGCAGCCCGGCGATGTAGGCCATCTTCTTCGCCGGCTTGTTCGGGAAGAGCACGAACAGTTCCTTCACCGGGATCCCGCCGGCGCTGGAGATGCGGCGGATCGTCGGTGTCTCCCCTCGCTCCGCGAAGTCCTTGCGCAGGAAGCGGATCGCGGCCCGGTGGGCGTCGGTGAGCTCGATGCCGATCTGCCCCGCCAGCATCTGGGCGAGGTCGTCGTCCCACTCGGCGGGGTCGGTCAGGAAGCCCTCCGCATCGACGTGGATCCGGCGGCCGTCGAGACTGGTGACCGGCATCAGTTCGCTCCCTGCGTGTCGAGAACCTTGCCGGCCATGGACATGTGGTCCGGCAGCGGAATGCGTCGGCCCGGCAGCAGGAGGTTCCAGTAGATCCAGCGGAACGCGAGCTTGCCGAGGTGGTTGACCCGGGTGTCGGCCAGGAGGCCGAACGGGCCGAGCACGGGCAGCGGGTACGTGCCGGGCAACGGCTCGGTGTCGTAGTTGAAATCGATCAGCAGGGCCTTGCCGTGGCCCGACTCGATGAAGCAGTTCGCGTGACCGTCGAACGACGCCGTCATCGGGCGCCCCTCGACCAGGTCGAGGAAGTTGCGCACGAACACGTCGACGGCGAAGTGGGCCACCGATCCGGCCTTCGACGTCGGGATGTCGGAGGCGTCGCCCAGGACGAACAGATTCGCGTACTTCGTCGACTGGAGCGTCTGCCGATCCACCGCCACGAGATTGAGTTCGTCGCCGAGCCCGGAGCGGGCGAGGAACTCGGCGCCCATGTTCAGCGGCACGGTGACCAGCAGGTCGAAACCGATCTCCCGCTCGTCGTAGGCGATCAGCCGGGCGCCGTCCTCGTCGATGCGCTCCACCAGGAAGTCGGTCTCGACGCGGATCCCGCGCTCGTCGAGCATCCCGCCCAGGCGTGACGACGCGATCGGCCGGGTGAACGGGCCCGACAGCGGGGTCGCGTAGACCATGTCGACCCGGTCCCGGATGCCCTTGTCCCGGAAGTAGGCGTCGGCCAGGAAGGCGAACTCCAGCGGCGCGACCGGGCACTTGATCGGCATGTCGGTGACGTGCACGACGAAGCGGCCGCCGGAGAAGGCGGCCAGCGCCGGGGCGAGCGCCCGGGCGCCGTCGAGAGTGAAGAAATCGAAGACGCTCCGCCGCCACAGCCGACCGAGCATGCCCGGGGTCTGGTCCGGTCGCGGGCTCACGCCGGTGGCGACGACGAGGTAGTCGTAGGGCAGCTCGCGCCCGTCGGCCAGGTGCACCCGGGCCGCCTCGGCGTCGACCCGGTCCACCTCGGCTTCCACGAAGTCGACCCCGGCGGGGAGGAGTGACCGTCGCCGCCGGGTGAGCTGCGCCGGTGTGCCCTTCCCGAACGGGAGGAACAGGTAGCCCGGCTGGTAGGTGTGGACGTCGTCGCGGTCGACCACCGTGATCTGCCAGTCGTCGGCGGCGAGTCGCGGACGCAGCCGGTTGACCACCATCGTGCCCGCCGTGCCGGCACCGAGAACCACCAGCCGCCTCACGTACGCCTCTTTCCGTCGTCGCACCCGTGATCGCCCACGCTAGGAACTCCCCCGATCCCGCTCTCAGTGCCGAACGGCCTGCTCAGCCGGTGCCAAGGTCCGCGGCCGCCACGGTGGTGGGCCACGTCGATCCCGCCCCGATGCCGTAGACAGGCGCCATGGACCTCACGCGTGCCGCCGCGGTCGCCCTGGACGACGCCGATCCGCTCGCCTCCTTCCGGGCGCGCGTCGCCGGCACGTCCGACGACGGCCCCGACCGGCTGCTCTACCTGGACGGCAACTCGCTCGGCCGGCTGCCGCGCGACACCCCCGCCGCCCTCGCCCGGGTCGTCGAGCAGCAGTGGGGCGAGGGGCTGATCGGCTCCTGGGCGTCGTGGATCGGCGAGGCGACACGGGTCGGCGACGTCCTGGCCGCGGGCATCCTCGGGGCGCGGCCGGGCGAGGTGCTCGTCGGCGACTCGACGTCGGTGAACCTCTACAAGCTGCTGATGGCCGGGGTCGACGCCCGGCCGGGCCGCGACGTCCTGCTGTGCACCGCCGACGACTTCCCGACCGACCGCTACATCGTCGCCGGGGTGGCCGAGTCGCGCGGGATGACCGTCCGCGAGATCCCGGCCGACATCGACCAGGGCCTCGACGCCGGGGTGCTGGCGGCCGCGCTGGACGACCGCGTCGCCGTCGTCGTCCTCTCGCACGTCGCGTACCGGTCCGGGGCGCTCGCGGACCTGGCCGCGCTCACCCGCCTCGTGCACGACGCGGGCGCGCTCGTGCTCTGGGACCTGTCGCACTCGGCCGGTTCGGTGCCGGTCGAGCTGGCCTCGGCCGGCGCCGACCTCGCCGTCGGCTGCACGTACAAGTACCTCAACGGCGGCCCCGGGGCACCGGCCTTCCTGTACGTCCGGCGTGAGCTGCAGCAGCGGCTGCGCTCACCGATCCACGGCTGGTTCGGCCAGCGGGACCAGTTCGCCATGGGCCCGGAGTACGAGCCGGCGCCGGGCATCGAGCGGTTCGGCGTCGGCACCCCGCCGGTGCTGGCGACCGCGGCCGTCGAGGTCGGCGCGGCCCTGGTGGCCGAGGCGGGCGTGCCGGCGCTGGCGGAGAAGGGCCGGGCGATGACCGACCTGACCGTCGCACTGGGCGACGCGCGGCTGCGCCCGCACGGCGCCGTCCTCGCCTCGCCGCGGGACCCCGCGCGGCGCGGCTCGCACGTGACGTTCGCCCACCCCCAGGCATGGCAGGTGACCCAGGCGCTGATCGACCGCAAGGTGGTGCCCGACTACCGCACCCCCGACCGGGTGCGGCTGGGGCCGGCGCCCCTGTACACCCGGTTCGTCGACGTCTGGGACGCCATGGAGCGGTTCCGCGCCGTCCTGGCCGAGCGCGCGTTCGAGGCCTACCCGGCCGAGCGCAGCCGCGTCACCTGACCGTGGTCCCGGCGGTCAGGCGCTGACGCTCTCCGGCATGCCCAGCCACTCCCGCCAGCGCGGGTCCACCGACCGCGTGCCCAGCAGCCGCCATGCGGCGCCGCTGGGCGTCCGTGGAGGGGAAGGCAGCGCCCAGCCCAGCTCGGCCAGTGACCGGTCTGCCTTCGTGTGGTTGCAGCGCCGGCACGCGGCGACGACGTTGTCCCAGGTGTGGGTGCCGCCGCGGCTGCGCGGCACGACGTGGTCGATGCTCGTGGCCGAGCCGCCGCAGTACACGCACGTCTGCCCGTCACGGGTGAAGACGGCGCGACGCGACAGCGGCACCGACGCCGGGTAGGGCACCCGCACGTAGCGGGTCAGCCGGACGACCACCGGCACCGGCAGGCTGACCGTCTCGGCATGGACGACGTCGTCGGCCGCATCGACCGACTCCGCCTTCTCGGCCAGTACCAGCACGATCGCGCGGCGGCTGGAGACCACGCACAACGGCTCGTAGGTGGCGTTGAGGAGCAGGGTCGCGCCGGTCGTGCCCGGTGAGGGCACGGGCAGCAGCGAGGGAACGGGGTCGCGGCGCGGGCCTGGATGACCCGCGGACGACGACCCGGGCGCGGAACGCGGCACGGATCACCTCCGGACGCCCCGGACCACCGGGTGCTGCGCGACCCGCGGGCAGCCCCATTCTGACCTGCAAATCCGGGAACGGCGCAGTCAGTTCCGTACGCGGGGTTCTCCGGCCCGCTCGGAGCCGCCGGACGGGGCCACTACCGTGACGCGAATGCGCTACCCCGAGGCCTCCCGGCTCGATGTCGTCGACCACCTCCACGGCCGCCGCGTGGCCGATCCCTACCGCTGGCTCGAGGACGTCGCCGACCCGTCCACCCGCGCTTGGACGCAGGCCCAGGACGATCTGGCCGCCGAGGTGCTCAGCGCCCTCCCGATGCGGGCGCAGTTCGCCGCGCGTCTGGAGGAACTGGTGCACGCCGGCGCGGTCGGCGTCCCGGTCTGGCGCGGCGGCCGGGCGTTCTCCACCCGGCGCGACCCCGGCCAGGAGCACGCGGTGCTGCGGGTGCGCGAGGCCGACGGCAGCGAGCGCGTGCTGGTCGACCCGATGGCGCTGGACCCCGACGGCACGACCACGCTCGACGCGTGGTCGCCGTCGGTGGAGGGTGACCGGCTGGCCTACCAGCTCTCCACCGGTGGCGACGAGGAGTCGAGGCTCTACGTGCTCGACGTCGCCACCGGCGAGGTGATCGACGGCCCGGTCGACCGCTGCCGCTACTCCCCCGTCGCCTGGCTGCCCGGCGGCGAGGAGCTCTTCTACGTGCGCCGGCTCGCCCCGGAGCTCGTGCCGGCCGGCGAGGAGCAGTTCCACCGCCGCGTCTGGCGTCACCGGGTCGGCGGCTCGCCCGACGACGACGTGCTGGTCCACGGCGAGGGCAGCGACCCGGGCAGCTACTTCGACGTGCACGTCAGCCGCGACGGCCGCTGGCTCGTCGTCTCCAGCTCCGTGGGCACGGCACCCCGCGACGACGTCTGGCTGGCCGACCTCGCCGGGAACGGCGCGCTCCGCGACTTCCAGGTCGGGGTGGATGCCTCGACCACCGCCTGGGTGGCGCGCGACGGGCGGCTGTGGCTGATGACCGACCGCGACACCCCCCGGTGGCGGCTGGCGGTGGCCGATCCTGCGGACCCGGTCACGTGGGCGCCCGAGAGGTGGCGGGACGTCGTCCCGCAGCAGGACTCCGCCGTGCTGAGCGACGTCGCGCTGGTCGACGGCGCCGACGGGTCGCTGCAGGTGCTCGCGGTGCACGCGGTCGACGCCACCGACCGGCTGTCGGTCTGGGCCGCGGACGGCTCCGGCCGGCTCGCGGACGTCGAGGGTCTCGGCGCCGGGAGCATCTCCGGGGTCAGCTCGCCGCCGGAGGGCGGCACGTCGGCGTGGGTCGGGTACACCGACTACGCGACGCCGCCGTCGGTACTGCGCTGGGACGCCGGCTCGCCCACCGCCCTCACCAGCTGGGAGCGGGCCGCGGTCGCGGGCGAGGTGCCGCCGGTGACGGTCGTCGAGACGCACGCGAACTCGGCCGACGGCACGCCGGTGCACGTCTTCGTGCTCTCCGCCTCCGGGGTGCCCGACCGACCGCGACCCACGGTGCTCTACGGCTACGGCGGCTTCAACGTCGCGCTCACCCCGGCCTACACGGCGCAGGCGCTGGCCTGGGTGGCCGCGGGCGGCGTGTGGGCGGTGGCCAACCTGCGCGGCGGCTCCGAGCACGGCGAGGAGTGGCACCGCGCCGGCATGCGGGAGCGCAAGCAGAACGTGTTCGACGACTTCGCCGCCGCCGGGGAGCACCTGGTCGCGCAGGGCTGGACGACGCCCGCGCAACTGGCCGTGATGGGTGGCTCCAACGGCGGCCTCCTCGTCGGCGCGACGCTGACCCAGCGGCCCGACCTGGCCGCCGCCGTCGTCTGCAGCGCACCCCTGCTGGACATGGTGCGGTACGAGCGCTTCGGGCTGGGCCGCACCTGGAACGACGAGTACGGCACCGCCGAGGACCCCACCGAGCTGGGCTGGCTGCTGGGCTACTCCCCGTACCACGCGGTGCGCGAGGGCACGGCCTACCCGGCGGTGCTGTTCACGACCTTCGAGTCCGACACCCGCGTCGACCCGTTGCACGCGCGCAAGCTCGCGGCCGCCCTCCAGCACGCGACGAGCGCGCCCGCGCCGATCGTGCTGCGGCGGGAGGTTTCGGTCGGCCACGGTGCGCGCGCCGTCAGCCGGACGGTGGGCCTGGCCGCGGACCAGCTCGGGTTCCTGGCCGCGCACACCGGGTTGGAGTGACCGTCCCGTCCCACCATTAGGGACGATTTCGTTCAGCTACTGACAGGACGTCGTCCGCCTGGGAGTATCCCCGCGATGAGCACAGCACGCTGCGTGATCCCGCGGATCCGGTGAGCGCACCCCACGAGACGGCGTCCACGCCGCAGCGCTCGGCGACGTTCCGCGAGGTCTTCGCCGTCCGGGAGTTCCGCCCGCTGTTCGGCACCTTCCTGCTGTCGACGGCCGGCGACGAACTGGCCCGCGTCGCGCTGACCGTGCTCGTCTACCAGCGCACGAACTCCCCGCTGCTCTCGGCGCTGACCTTCGCGATCGGCTTCCTGCCGTGGCTGCTCGGCGGTCCGGTGCTCTCGGCCCTCGCCGACCGGCTGCCACGCCACCGCGTGCTCATCGCCGCCGACACCACCCGGGCGCTGCTGCTCGGCGTCATGGCGATCCCCGGCACGCCGCTGGCCGTGCTGCTCGTGCTGATGTTCCTCGTCGCCCTGTGCACCCCGCCCTTCGAATCGGCCCGCTCCGCGCTCATGGCCGACGTGCTGGAGGGCGACCGCTACGCCGTCGCGATCTCGCTGACCAACATCTCGCTGCAGCTCGCCCAGGTCCTGGGCTTCCTGCTGGCCGGGGCCCTGATCACCGCCCTCGACCCGTCGGCGGCCCTGCTCATCGACGCGGCCACGTTCGCGATCACCGCGCTCTGGCTGACGCGCGGGTTGCAGCGCCGCCCCGCACCGCTGGCCGAGGGCGAGCGCCGCTCCCTCCTGCAGGACACCGGCGAGGGACTGCGGTTCATCGGGCGCTCGCCGCGCCTGCTTGCCATCGTCTCGATCCTCTGGCTCGCCACGCTGTTCGGCTACGCCTCGGAGGGGGTCGCGGCCCCGCTGGTCCACGAACTGGGCGAGGGGACGACGGCTCTCGGTGCACTGCTGGCGGCCAACCCGCTCGGCGTGACGATCGGCGGCCTGGTGATCGCCCGGCTGGTCGCACCGGGCCGGCGCGAGCGACTCGTCGTCCCCCTGGTGGTGCTCTCCCTCGCGGCGGTGCTGGCGGCCGGGCTGGTCGGGCGGTACGGCCCGCCCGGTATCGGCACGTTCGCGCTCGTCGTCGCGCTGCTGTTCGTCTCCGGGCTGGGCGCGTCGTGGCTGATCCCGCTCAACGTCTCCTTCGTGCAGGCCGTGCCCAGCGCGTTCCGCGGCCGTGCGTTCGGCGTCGCGGTCAGCGGGCTCTACGGGGTGCAGGGCATCGGCATGCTCGCCGCCGGCCTGCTCGCGGAGGGGTTCGCGCCGACGGAGGTGGTTGCGGTCTCCGGTGGGCTGGGGCTGATCGTCGTCGCCCCGGCCTTGGTGGCCTACCGGCGCACGCAGGGTCACCGTTCTCAAGATCACATGGCCGGGGACGACCCGGCTGCGGGACCATCGACGTCATGAGCCAGTCCCTGCCGTCGGCGCGGACCTTCTTCGAGGAGGTCGGCGGTCACCCGACCTTCGTCCGGCTCGTGTCCCGCTTCTACGCCGGTGTACGCACCGACCCCGTCCTCGTGCCGCTCTACCCGCAGGACGACTGGGACGGCGCGGAGTACCGGTTCCGCTCGTTCCTGGAGCAGTACTGGGGCGGTCCGGCGACCTACTCCCAGGAGCGCGGCCACCCCCGCCTGCGCATGCGGCACGCGCCGTTCGCGATCGGCCCCGTCGAACGGGAGGCCTGGCTGTCGCACATGCGCGAGGCCGTCGACTCCCTGGAGCTGACCCCCGAGCAGCACGCGACGCTGTGGGGCTACCTGGAGATGGCCGCGGCCAGCATGCAGAACCGCCGCGCCGACGACGCGACCTGAGCGGTCCGGCCGGTCCCACCGCGCAGTTCCGGGATCGGGCGGGATCCGTTACCCGGGTTCCGGTATTTTCCGGGCGACATGCCGGGGACGTCGGCGTCTCCGGCGCCTGCTTGCGAGGGGAACGCGTGAAGACCAGGGATCTCGCCTACATCGCGCTGTTCGCGGCGATCACCGCGGTGCTCGGCCTGGTGCCGGCGATCGCGGTGGGCCCCGTGCCGGTCACCGCGCAGACCCTCGGCGTCATGCTCGCGGGGGCCATCCTGGGGGCGCGCCGCGCCTTCCTCTCCCAGCTGCTGTTCCTCGTGCTGGTGGCGGTCGGGCTGCCCCTGCTGGCCAGCGGAGCCGGTGGCCTGTCGGTGTTCGCCGGCCCGACCGCCGGCTACCTGTTCGCGTGGCCGGTCGCCGCCTTCGTCACCGGCCTGCTCACCGAGCGGTTCTGGGCGCGTTACGACGTCGTCCGGGGGACGGTGGCCGACGTCGTCGGCGGCATCGTGGTCATCTATGCGATCGGCGTGCCGGTGCTCGTCGCGACCTCGGGTCTGCCCTGGGACAAGGCCCTGTGGTTCGGCGCGGCCCTGTTCATCCCGGGCGACCTGATCAAGGCCGTGCTCGCCGCGGTCATCGCCGTCCAGGTGCGGCGCAGCTACCCGGTGATCGAGCGTCCGCAGCGGGCGGCCGCCCTCTCGTGAGGCTGCGGTGAGGTTCGGCCGGCACGCGGCGGAGCCGGTCGCCGACCCCACGCGCGGGATCGAGTTGCGCGAGGTCGGGCACCGGTACGGCGAACGGGTCGTGCTCGAAGGCGTGGACCTGCGGCTGACCGAGCGGCGGATCGGCGTGGTCGGGGCCAACGGGTCGGGCAAGAGCACGTTCGCCCGCCTGCTCAACGGACTCGTGCAGCCGACCAGCGGCACCGTGCTCGTCGACGGTCTCGACACCCGGACATCGGTGCGCGCGGTCCGGCGCCGGGTGGGCTTCGTGTTCCAGGACCCGGATGCGCAGATCGTGCACCCGACCGTCGCCGAGGACGCCGCCTACGGGCTGGAGAACCAGGGTGTGCCACCGGCGGAGCGGGCCGCGCGGGTCGCGGAGGTGCTGGACCGCTACGGCCTGGCCGGGCACGCCGATCACCCCGCGCACCTGCTCTCCGGCGGCCAGAAGCAGCTGCTGGCCATCGCCGGGGTGCTGGTCATGCGCCCGGCCCGGATCGTGTTCGACGAGCCCACGACGCTGCTCGACCTGGTCAACACCCGCCGGGTCGCGTCGGTGATCGAGGAGCTGGAGCAGCAGGTCGTCGTCGTCACCCATGACCTCGACCTGCTCGACGGCTTCGACCGGGTGCTCGTGATCGACGGGGGACGGGTGGTCGAGGACGGTCCCCCGGACTCCTCGGTCGCCGCCTACCGCGCGCTGATGGTGCACCGGTGACCCTCGCGCTCTACGTGCCCCGGGCCTCGCCGGTGCACCGGACGCCGGCGGGCTGGAAGCTCCTGGCGCTCGCGGGCCTGAGCGCGCTCGTGTTCGGCGCGCCGACGCTGCCGGTGGTGGGTGCCGCACTGACCGCCGTGCTGCTGACCGGGCTGGTCGCGGCGCGGCTCCCCGCCGGGTTGCTCCTCCGCCAGGCACGGGCGGTGCTGTGGTGGCTGGTCGCCCTGTTCGCGCTGCACGCGCTGCTGACCGACGTGCGCACCGGCGCGGTCACCGTGCTCCGGCTGCTCACCCTGGTGCTCGCGGCGGCCGTGGTCACGGCGACCACCCGGGTGACGGAGATGGTCGCCGTCGTCGAGCGGGTGTGCGCCCCCCTCCGCTGGGTGGGCGTGCGCCCGGCGCGGATCGGCCTGGTGATCGCGATGGCGCTGCGGTTCATCCCGCTGATCAGCGAGCGCGCCGACCGGATCCGGGAGGCCCAGGCCGCCCGGGGCGGCTCCGTGCGCGGGTTCCGGGGCCTGACGACGACGGTGGTACCGCTGCTGGTGCAGGTGCTGCAGCTGGCCCATACGGTGAGCGAGGCGCTGGACGCCCGCGGCGCCGACGACGTGCCTCCGGGCCGGGGAGGCGTGCGTGCCGCCTGACGGGGAGCTCCTGGAGATCTGGCTGGCCGGGGCCGCGGCCGCACCGATGCGGCGGGTGCCGGCGGTGGAGGCCGTGGCCGGACGCGGTCTGGCCGGCGACCGCTACGCCCTGGGCGGGGGTACCTGGGCGCGGTACCCCGACCTGGAGAAGCAGGTGACGCTGATCGACACCGGGGCCGTGGCCGCCGTGGCCCGCGAGACCGGCTCGGACCTCGGCGCCGGCGACACCCGCCGCAACCTGGTGACGGCGGGCATCGACCTCCCGGCGCTGGTGGGGCACTGGTTCACCGTCGGCGGGGTGCTGCTGTTCGGGATGAAGCGCTGCCCGCCGTGCACCCACCTGGAACGGCTCACCGGCGTGCGGCTGGTGAAGGCGATGGTGCACCGGGGCGGGATCAACGCAGCGGTGTTCGCCGGCGGCCCGATCGCCGAGGGCGACGCCGTCCGCGCGGTCACCGACGCAGAGGCCGCCCGGCGGGGCGCCCCGACCGGGTCCGACCGGCCGGTCCCCCGCGTCGTCTGACCCTGGATCAGGTGCGCGGGGGCATCCAGCCGCTGCCGTAGACCTTGTCGTGCAGCTGCCCGGCGAGGCGGTCGACCGGCCCGGTCGGCCCGCTCGATTCCCGCGGTCCCGGATCCATCAGCACCCAGAGCAGCAGGTAGACGAGCACGCCGGCGCCGACGCCGATGACGGTCAGGGCCACGAACCCGACGCGCCAGAGCACGGCATCGATGCCGGTGTAGTCGGCCAGGCCCCCACAGACACCGCCGAGCATGCGGTTGGTGGCGCTCCGCTGCAGCGGCGGTCGCTGGGCCGCGCCCAGCGAGGGCGGAGGCAACGGGGGCGCGGGCGGTGGTGTCGGCGGCGGCGGCGGTGTCGCCGGCGGTGGGGTCGGCGGCAGGTCCCCGGACGGCGGGGTGGGCGGTGGTGCGGATGTCATGGCCTCAGCGTGGCCCCGTGGGGGTGCTCAGGACCATGGGGGAACACCCGGATCGCTCCCTTGTTTCGCGATCCGGGTGGTGCGCCCTCAGGCGGCCGGCTCGTCGAGGTAGCGCTGCAGGAACGCCTTCTCCTCCGGGCTGATCCGGCGGGGCCGGTTGAGCCCGAAGTCGAACGGCGCGAGCAGGGTGCTGCCGGTGACGGCCAGCTGCCCGTGGTCGAACGCCTCGTAGTGGCAGGTGAAGGCCGCGGCGCGGATGCCCGAGACCCAGATCTGGATCTCCAGCGGCTCGGCGTCGTAGACGACGGAGCGCTTGTAGGCGATCTCGTGCGACGCGACGACGAGACCCCGGCGCAGGCCGGTTCGCTCGTCGTGGGTGGGGTGCTCGAAGAACAGGTTCACGCGCGCCATCTCGAAGTAGCCGAGGAAGGCGACGTTGTTGATGTGCTGGTAGGCGTCCATGTCCGACCAGCGCATCGGGACCTGCACGGTGTGCCTCACGGGGACCACCTTGCCGTACCGCTGCCGGGGCCACGCTGTGAGATCCAGCGCACTGCCCCCGGCAGCCGGCAGGATCAGTCGCGGGTGAGCTTGCGGTAGGTCGCGCGGTGCGGGCGGGCCGCCTCCGGGCCGAGCCGCTCGACCTTGTTCTTCTCGTAGTCCTGGAAGTTGCCCTCGAACCAGAACCACTTCGAGTCGCCCTCGTAGGCGAGGATGTGCGTCGCCACCCGGTCGAGGAACCACCGGTCGTGGCTGACCACCACGGCGCAGCCGGGGAACTCCAGCAGCGCACCCTCCAGGCTGGTCAGCGTCTCGACATCGAGGTCGTTGGTGGGCTCGTCGAGCAGCAGCAAATTGCCGCCCTGCTTGAGGGTCAAGGCGAGGTTGAGCCGGTTGCGCTCGCCACCGGACAGCACGCCGGCAGGCTTCTGCTGGTCCGGGCCCTTGAAGCCGAACGCCGCGACGTAGGCCCGCGACGGCATCTCGACGTTGCCGACCTTGATGTGGTCCAGACCGTCGGAGACGACCTCCCACAGGGTCTTCTTCGGGTCGATGCCGCTGCGGCTCTGCTCGACGTAGGAGACCTTGACGGTCTCGCCGACCTTGATCTCGCCGTCGTCGGCCTTCTCCTCGCCGATCAGCATCTTGAACAGCGTGGTCTTGCCGGCGCCGTTGGGCCCGACCACACCGACGATGCCGTTGCGGGGCAGCGTGAACGACAGGTCGTCGATCAGCAGGCGGTCGCCGAAGCCCTTGGTGAGGTCCCTGGTCTCGACGACGATGCTGCCCAGCCGCGGACCCGGCGGGATCTGGATCTCCTCGAAGTCGAGCTTGCGGAACTTGTCGGCCTCCGCCGCCATCTCCTCGTACCTCGCGAGGCGGGCCTTGCTCTTCGCCTGGCGTGCCTTGGCACCCGAGCGCACCCACTCCAACTCGTCCTTCAGGCGCTTGGCGCGCTTGGCGTCCTTCGCCCCCTCGACCTTCAGGCGGGTCGCCTTCGTCTCCAGGTACGTCGAGTAGTTGCCCTCGTACGGGTAGGCGCGCCCGCGGTCGAGCTCGAGGATCCACTCCGCGACGTTGTCGAGGAAGTACCGGTCGTGGGTCACGGCGACGACGGTGCCGGCGTACTTCTCCAGGTGCTGCTCCAGCCAGGCCACGCTCTCGGCGTCGAGGTGGTTGGTGGGCTCGTCGAGCAGGAGCAGGTCGGGCGCCTCGAGCAGCAGCTTGCACAGCGCCACGCGACGGCGCTCACCACCGGACAGGACCGTCACGTCGGCATCGCCGGGCGGGCAGCGCAGGGCGTCCATGGCCTGCTCGATGCGGGCGTCCAGCTCCCAGCCGTCGTGCTGCTCGATGGTCTCCATCAGCTCGCCCTGCTCGGCCATCAGCGCGTCGAAGTCGGCGTCGGGCTCCCCCATCGCCGCACTGACCTCCTCGAAGCGGGTCAGCGCATCGCGGAGGGGCTTGACCGCCTCCTCGACGTTGCCGCGCACGTCGAGGGCCTCGTTGAGCGGCGGCTCCTGCTGGAGCATGCCGACGGAGTAACCCGGCGAGAGGATCGCCTCGCCGTTGGAGGCCTTCTCCATCCCGGCCATGATCTTCAGGACCGTCGACTTGCCGGCGCCGTTCGGACCGACCACGCCGATCTTGGCGCCGGGCAGGAACGCCAGGGTGACGTCGTCCAGGATCACCTTGTCGCCGTGCGCCTTGCGGGCACGGACCATGGAGTAGATGTACTGAGCCACTGGGCTTCGGAGCCTTCCGTCGTCTCGCGAACGGGGGCGGGCCGGCCGATCTGCCGGCCCCGCCCCCTGCGTTCTCCCTCCGATCCTCCCAGCCCGGGGCAACTAGGCGTGCGCGGGCTCCAGCGAGAAGTCGGCGGTCGTCACGTTCTCCAACGCCTCCGGGTCGCCCACGTAGTCCCGCCCGGGGACGAACTCATCGGTGCGCTCGGCGAACGTGTCGTCCTGCGGCTCGGACAGGGTTGCGTCGGCGGACCCGTCGACGGCCGGCTCGGCGGGGCGCGCCGGGCGGCTACGCTTGAACTCCGCCGATCCGCGCTGGAGGTTGGGGCCGACGGCGAACGCCTTGATGCGGGGCGCACTGCGCTTGCCGTTCTCCGACTCCCAGCTGTGCGTGGTGATCGCGCCGTGCACGATCACCGGGTCGCCCTTGCTGATGCTGCTGGAGACGTTGGCGCCCAGGTCGCCCCAGCACTCGATGTCGACCCAGAGGGTGCCGGAGTCGACGAACTCCTGGCTCCGGGAGTCGTAGCGGCGGGCGGTGGAGGCCATGCGGAAGTTGGTGACGCTGCCGTGCTCCAGCCGCACGCGGCGGGGTGAGTCGACGACGTTGCCGACCACGGTCAGGGTGGTGTCGTTCACGGTGCTCCTCGGGATCGCTCGGGCGCCGGAGTGGCGCGGCCGGCAGGTGCCGGACTGCACCCACCGTGCGGCGGGAGCACCGACTCAGGCCAGGTCCGCGGCGCATCTGTGGACAGGCCCTGTCCTTGTGGACACGGCCGCCCTCCCCGCCGGCTCCGCAGCGCAGACTTCCGCGGAGAGGGTCTGCGACGGGCGGTACGGCCGACGCCGGGACCGTCGCGAACCCCCGCGCTCCATGTCCGACGCGACCGGCCCGGGGATCGCTCACCGAGCGGAGGTGTGCTCGGACGCGACGCCGTACCCACCCGCAGGCGGGAGGACCGGTCGCGTCGCCTGATGAGATCATCGGCGCCGAGCGCCCGTAGCTCAGTGGATAGAGCAGGTGCCTTCTAAGCACTTGGTCGCAGGTTCGATCCCTGCCGGGCGCGCCGCGTGACTCTGACCAGCAGATTCGTCCGAATTGTCCGGCACGAAGGCCTGGCACAGCGCTCAGTGTCCGGATAACTTTGGACCTGTGCGGGAGACGTGGGAGTCGCTGATCCGCGACTTCGTGCGCCACCTCAAGGGCACCAACCGGGCCGTCAACACCCAGACGATCTACCGCCGGGCGGCGCAGGGGCTGGTGCAGTTCCTCGAGCAGGACGGACAACTTCCGGCCCCGCGGCAGCTGACCCGGCGGCACGTCGAGGCCTACATGGCCCACCTGATCGACACCCGCTCGGCGGCGACGGCCAACGTGGTCCACCGCGCTGCAGCAGCCGATGCGGTGGCTGCTGGAGGAGGAGATCGACCGCTCCCCGATGGAGCGGATGCGACCGCCCCTCGTGCCGGAGAAGCCGGTGCCGGTGCTCACCGAGGCGCAGCTGCG
>DASYGS010000005.1:0-6643 GCA_035999465.1 Blastococcus sp.
GCCCGGCGGCGCCCGCTCAGCGCGAGGTAGACGACGAACAGGCCCGGGGTCAGCTTGATCGCGGTGGCCAGGCCGATGCCGATCCCGGCCCACCGCCGGCCCCGCTGCAGGGCCGCGACGTCGGCCAGCACGAGCGCCACCAGGAACAGGTTCACCTGCCCCCAGGCCAGCGTCTCGCGCACCGGCTCCATCGCGAACACCAGCGGCACGGCCAGCGCGACCGCGAACCAGCGCGGCCAGCGGTGGCGCCGTGCGACCGGGCCGACCAGCCACCACGTCGTCCCCACGACGAGCAGAGCGGACGCCGCGGTGACCACGACGATCGCGGTCGGCTGGGACACCAGCGCCGTGGGCAGCAGGCAGAGGACGGCGAACGGCGGGTAGGTGAAGCCCTTGGAGCTGCCGGGCCGGACGAAGGCGTACAGCGAGCGATGGTCGAGCCACCACCGGGCCGCGCCGCGGTAGACGGTCAGGTCGAAGAAGCGGTGCGCCGGCGGCAGCACCAGCACGGAGGCGGTGAACCAGCCGAGGACGGCGACCAGCGCGCCGACGAGGAGGAGCCGGGCACCGACGCGCATCGGCCCTCCTCGGGTCGGCTACCGCGCAGCGAGGATGAGCTCCGCGATCTGCACGGTGTTGAGCGCGGCGCCCTTGCGCAGGTTGTCGTTGCTGACGAACAGCGCGAGCCCGCGGCCGCCGTCGACGCCCGGGTCCTGCCGGATGCGGCCCACGAAGCTCGGGTCGCGGCCGGCCGCCTGCAGCGGGGTGGGCACGTCGGAGAGCTCGACGCCGGGCGCGCCGGCCAGCAGCTCGGTCGCCCGCTCGACGGAGAGCGGCCGCCGGAACTCCACGTTCAGCGACAGCGAGTGCCCGGTGAACACCGGCACCCGCACGCAGGTGCCCGAGACCAGCAGCTCCGGGATGCCGAGGATCTTGCGGCTCTCGTTGCGGAGCTTCTGCTCCTCGTCGGTCTCGGACGAGCCGTCGTCGACGACCGTGCCGGCCATCGGCAGCACGTTGAACGCGATCGGCCGCACGTACTTCTGCGGCTCGGGGAACGTCACGGCGTCGCCGTCGTGCGCGAGGCCCGCGGCCTTGTCGACCACCGCCTTGACCTGCCCGTCGAGCTCCTCCACGCCGGCGAGCCCGCTGCCCGACACCGCCTGGTAGGTGCTGGCGATCATCCGGACGAGGCCGGCCTCGGCGTGCAGCGGTGCGAGCACCGGCATCGCGGCCATGGTCGTGCAGTTCGGGTTGGCGATGATGCCCTTGCGCACGTCGGCCAGGGCCTGCGGGTTGACCTCGCTGACGATCAGCGGGACGTCGGGGTCGCGCCGCCAGGCGGAGCTGTTGTCGATGACCGTGACGCCGGCCGCGGCGAACCGCGGCGCCTGAGCCCGGGAGGTGGTCGCGCCGGCCGAGAAGAGGGCGACGTCGAGGCCGCTCGGGTCGGCGGTGGCGGCGTCCTCGACCGTGATCTCGCCGTCGCCCCAGGGCAGCGTGCTGCCGGCGGAGCGGGCGGAGGCGAAGAACCGCAGCTCCTCGAGGGGGAAGTTCCGCTCGGCGAGTATCCGGCGCATCACGCCGCCGACCTGGCCGGTGGCGCCGACGACGCCGACGCGCAGCCCGCTCATCGGCCGGTCCCCCCGTAGACGACCGCCTCGACGTCGGAGCCGAGGTCGAAGGCGTCGTGCACGGCCCGGACGGCGACGTCGACCTCGGTGTCGCGGCAGACGACGGAGATCCGGATCTCCGAGGTGCTGATCAGCTCGAGGTTGACGCCGGCGTCGGCCAGCGCGCCGAAGAACTTCGCCGAGACGCCGGGGTGGCTGCGCATGCCGGCGCCGACCAGGCTGACCTTGCCGATGTGCTGGTCGAACTCGACGTCGTTGTAGCCGACGGTGTGCTTCACCTTCTCCAGCGCCGCGATGGCGGTGGGGCCGTCGCTCTTCGGCAGCGTGAAGGAGATGTCGGCGAGCTTGCTGGCCCCGGCCGACACGTTCTGCACGATCATGTCGATGTTGATCTCGGCGTCGGCGAGCACGCGGAAGATCTGCGCCGCCTCGCCCGGCCGGTCGGGCACGCCGTAGACGGTGATCTTGCCTTCGCTGCGGTCGTGCGCAACGCCCGTGATGATCGCCTGTTCCACCGGAAGATCCTCCATCGAGCCGGACACGATCGTGCCGGGAAGCAGTGAGTAGGAGCTGCGGACGTGCACCGGGATGCCCTCGCGGCGGGCGTACTCGACGCACCGCAGCATGAGCACCTTCGCGCCGGAGGCGGCGAGCTCGAGCATCTCCTCGTAGGTGATGGTGTCGAGCCGCTTCGCGGTGGGGACGATCCGCGGGTCGGCGGTGTAGACGCCGTCCACGTCGGTGTAGATCTCGCAGACGTCGGCGCGCAGCGCGGCCGCCACCGCCACGGCCGTGGTGTCGGAGCCGCCGCGGCCGAGCGTGGTGATGTCCTTGGTGTCCTGGCTGACGCCCTGGAACCCGGCGACGATCGCGATCGAGCCCTCGTCGAGCGCCTGGCGCAGCCGGCCGGGCGTGACGTCGATGATCCGGGCCCGGCCGTGGCTGGACGTGGTGATGACGCCGGCCTGCGACCCGGTGAACGAGCGCGCCTCGTAGCCGTGCGTGGAGATCGCGATGGCCAGCAGCGCCATGGAGATCCGCTCGCCCGCGGTGAGCAGCATGTCGAGCTCGCGGCCCGGCGGCTCGTCGGTGATCTGGCTGGCCAGGTCGAGCAGTTCGTCGGTGCTGTCGCCCATGGCGGAGACCACGACGACGACGTCGTCGCCGTCCTTCTTCGCGGAGACGATCCGCTCGGCGACGCGCTTCATGTGCTCGGCGGACGCGACGGAGGAACCGCCGTACTTCTGGACGACGAGGGCCACGGGTCCACAGGCTACCGACGCGGCCTGGGGAACCGGCGGTTGCGTCCGCCGGGCGCGCAGTATCTGATGCCCCGGTGGACTCCCCGGACGCCTGGCTGCTGACCGCCGAGGAGCGTGGCAACCCCGCGACGTCCCTCCCGCCGTGGACGGAGGGCAACGCCGCCCGGCCGCTGGTGCACGGCGCCGCCTACTTCGACCGGCTCGTGGACGAGGTCTCGGCGCTCGGCGCCGGGGACCACCTGTTCTTCACCGACTGGCGGGGCGACCCCGACGAGAGGCTGCGGCCCGAGGGCCCGACGGTGGCCGGGTTGTTCACCGAGGCGCTGCGGCGAGGGGTGTGCGTCCGCGGGCTGGTGTGGCGCTCGCACATGGACAGCGCGTCGTTCTCCAAGGAGGAGAACCGCGCCCTCGACCGCGAGATCGAGCACGCCGGGGGCGAGGTGGTGCTGGACCAGCGGGTGCGGCGGGGCGGCAGTCACCACCAGAAGTTCGTCGTCCTGCGGCACGCCGGGGACCCGTCCCGGGACGTGGCGTTCGTCGGCGGGATCGACCTGTGCCACAGCCGCCGGGACGACGCCGAGCACGGCGGGGACCCGCAGGGGCTCGCGATGTCCGCGGCCTACGGGCCGAACCCGCCGTGGCACGACGTCCAGCTGGAGCTGCGCGGCCCGGCGGTCGGGGTGCTCGACACCGTGTTCCGGGAACGCTGGGACGATCCGACCAGTCCGGACGCCGACCATCCGGTCGCCTGGATCTACGACAAGCTGCACCGCAAGCGGCTGGAGGCCGAACCGCTGCCGCCCCAGCTGGCGGCGCCCCCGGAGTGCGGCCCTCTGGTGGTGCAGAACCTGCGCACCTACCCGGCGATCCGGCCGCCGTACTCCTTCGCGCCGGAGGGCGAGCGGTCGATCGCGCGGGGGTACTCGAAGGCGATCCGGCGCGCCCGCCGGCTGATCTACCTCGAGGACCAGTACATGTGGTCGAAGGACGTGGCCCGCCTGTTCGCCGCGGCGCTGGCCGGGGAGCCGGACCTGCACCTCGTGGTCGTCGTGCCGCGGGACCCCGACCAGGACGGCGCCTTCGCCCAGCGGCCCGAGTACGTGGGCCGGTGGGAGGCGATCGAGATGTGCCGGCGGGCCGGCCGGGGCCGGGTGCACGTCTTCGACGTGGAGAACCACGCGGGCACGCCCGTGTACGTGCACGCCAAGGTGTGCGTCGTGGACGACGTGTGGGCCAGCGTCGGCAGCGACAACTTCAACCGCCGCTCGTGGACCCACGACAGCGAGCTCTCCAGCGCCGTCCTGGACACCACGCGGGATCCCCGCGAGCCGCGCGATCCGGCGGCCACCGGCGACGGCGCGCGGGCCTTCGCCCGCGACCTGCGGCTCGAGCTCGCGCGCGAACACCTGGACCGGGCCGCCGACGGCAGCGAGGACGACGACCTCCTCGACCCGGACCGGTTCGTCGCGGCCATCGAGGCGAGCGCCGCCGCGCTCGAGGCGTGGCACGTGGGCGGCCGCCGCGGCCCCCGCCCGCCCGGCCGGCTGCGCCCGCACCGGCCCGAGCGGCTGTCGCTGGTGAACCGGCTCTGGGCCACGCCGATGTACCGGCTGCTCGACGACCCCGACGGGCGCCCCCTGCGGAAGCGGCTCGCAGGCGAGTTCTGACGGCGGCTCCCCGGCGAGCACCCTTCTCTCCGGAACCTTGTGCTCTGCCCACCCTCGTGGGCAGAGCACAACTGTCCACAGAACAACCACGTCGCTGGCCCGGGTCGGGTCGGCGGCAGCACGCTGCGCCGGTGTCCACGTTCGACCTCCCGGCGGTGCTGCGGCGCATCCGGCGCACGGCCGACGCCTCCCAGCGTGAGCTGGCCGAACTGGTGGGCGCCTCGAAATCGGCGGTCGCAGCCGCCGAGAGCGGTGGGCGGGGTCTGGACGTCCGCCTCCTCGCCCGTGCCGCGACCGCGGCCGGCCTCCGGCTCGCACTGCTCGACGCCGATGGGCGCGAGGTCGCCGGCATGGACGGGGACGCCGTCCGGGACATGAGCGGGCGCCGGTTCCGGGCCCACCTCGACACCCGGTACTCCGAGGAGTCCTGGTGGCACGGGCCGGAGCGCTACTCCCGCCGGCAGCCCTGGTACACGTTCGACCGGGACCGCGAGCTTCGAGACGAGTGGCGGCGCAGGAGGGGCACACCCGACGACCACCAGAAAGCCGGTCCACGCCGAGGAGTGCCCATGTCACTGCGACGTCAGTTGAACCGCTGCTACCGTGGGCTCGTGCGCGGCAGCCTCCTGCTTACCAGCCGCGGCGAGGCCCTCTCCTAGGTCGGCCCCCTCGCCGCGGGTTTCGCGCGTTCCCGGCGCCTGCTGACCGCCCCACCGGAGCTGAGTCCAGCCCGCGCCTGAGGAGCCATCGTGAACGAGCTGCACCCCCACGTACGCCATCCGCAGCAGCCCTCGCGGATGCCGATCCACCGCTACGCCCCCTTCACCCCCGTCGTCCTGCACGACCGCACCTGGCCGCAGACCGTCACCACGAAGGCTCCGCGCTGGTGCGCGGTCGATCTGCGCGACGGCAACCAGGCGCTGATCGACCCGATGACCCCCGACCGCAAGCGGCGCATGTTCGAGCTGCTGGTGCGCATGGGCTACAAGGAGATCGAGGTCGGTTTCCCGGCGGCCAGCCAGACGGACTTCGACTTCGTCCGCCAGCTCATCGAGGAGGACCTGGTCCCCGACGACGTCGTCATCCAGGTGCTCACCCAGGCCCGCGACGAGCTGATCGAGCGCACCTACGAGTCCCTGCGCGGCGCCAAGCAGGCGATCGTGCACCTCTACAACTCGACGAGCACCCTGCAGCGGCGGGTCGTGTTCAACTCCGACCGGGCCGGCATCGTCGACATCGCCGTCCACGGGGCCGAACTGGTCCGCAAGCTGGCCGAGCAGATGGACGACACCGAGATCCGGTTCGAGTACTCCCCCGAGTCCTTCACCGGCACCGAGCTCGACTTCGCCGTCGAGATCTGCAACGCGGTCACCGACGTCTGGGAGCCCACCCCCGACCGGCCGGCGATCATCAACCTGCCGGCCACCGTCGAGATGGCCGAGCCGACGGTCTACGCCGACCAGATCGAGTGGATGCACCGCAACCTCGGCCGGCGCGACTCCGTCGTCCTGTCCCTGCACCCGCACAACGACCGGGGCACCGCCGTCGCCGCCGCCGAGCTGGGGTACCGCGCCGGCGCCGACCGCATCGAGGGGTGCCTGTTCGGCAACGGCGAGCGCACCGGCAACGTCGACCTGGTCACCCTCGGCCTGAACCTGTTCAGCCAGGGCATCGACCCGGAGATCGACTTCTCCGACATCGACGAGATCCGCCGCACCGTCGAGTACTGCAACCAGCTCGGCGTGCACGAGCGGCACCCGTACGGCGGTGACCTGGTCTACACGGCCTTCTCCGGCTCGCACCAGGACGCGATCAACAAGGGCTTCACCGCCCTGGCCGCCGACGCCGCGGCGGCCGGCAAGGCCGTCGCCGACATGCCGTGGGCGGTCCCCTACCTGCCGATCGACCCGAAGGACGTCGGCCGCAGCTACGAGGCCGTGATCCGGGTGAACAGCCAGTCCGGCAAGGGCGGCGTCGCCTACATCATGAAGACCGAGAACCACCTCGACCTGCCCCGCCGGCTGCAGATCGAGTTCAGCGCCGTCATCCAGCAGCACACCGACGACGAGGGCGGCGAGGT
>DASYGS010000026.1:0-3420 GCA_035999465.1 Blastococcus sp.
GGCGGCCAGGTGGGAGCGGGCGACGTAGGCCGCGTAGACGTAGCCCTGCACCTCGCAGAGTGCGATCGGGGCCTCGGCCAGCGTGCCGTCGGCGAAGTTGACGCCGTCCCACGAGTCCTTCCAGCCCTGGTTGACCAGCCCGACCCCGGTGCTGCGGCGGTACTCGACGAACCCGTCGCCGTCGCTGTCGCCGTAGTTCCCGATCCAGGCCAGGGCCCGCTCGACGTGGGGCAGCAGCGCGTCGACCTGCTCCGGTGCGATGCCCCACTGGCGCAGCTCGCCGGCCAGCAGCACGAACAGCGGCGTGGCGTCGGCCGTGCCGTAGTAGACCTGGCCGCCCCCGGCGGCCAGGGGGAAGTCGGCGCCGAGACGGGTCTCGTGCAGGATCCTGCCGGGCTGCTCCTCGGTGCGCGGATCGACCGTGGTGCCCTGCAGGCGCGCGAGCGTCTGCAGGGTGCCCAGCGCGAGGGTCGGGTCGAGCGAGAGGGCCAGGTAGGACGACAGCAGCGAATCGCGGCCGAACAGGGCCATGAACCAGGGGGCGCCGGCCGCGACGGCGACGCTGCCGGGGTGCACCGGGTCCACCAGGCGCAGTGCCCCGAGGTCCTCCCTGCTCTGCCGGAGGGTGCGCAGCAGGTCGGTGTCCGCGGTCTCCACGCGGGGGCCGCCCGTCCGCCAGCGGTGCAGGCGCTGTGCCGGGAGCGACTCCTCCACCGGCCGGCCGGCCGGGAACGCCGGCTCGACCTCCGCGCCGTCGACGACGGGCGTGACCATGATCGCCGTCGTCCACTCGCCGTGGGGCGGGAGACGCAGGTCGACGACGAGCAGGCCCGGGCGTGCCCGGGCGCCGGCGGCCGCGATCCGCACCCCGAGGTCCCGTGCGCCGCCACGGAGGGTGAGGACGACGGCGTCGCCGTCCGTGGCGGCCGTGACCTCGGCGCGGTCCCGGACACGGCCCTCCTTGACCGCGAAGAGGTCGGCGAAGTCGCTGTCGATCTCCAGCGTCACCCGGACGGCGACCGGCTCGACGCCGAGGTTCCGCACGCGCAGGTCCTCGCGCATCCCGTCCCCGACCGAGCGGCGCCGCTCGACGAGCACCTCCGTCGACGACGACCGCGGCGGGACGCGGGCGAGGAACGTCGTCCGGAACGGTTCCCCCGGCAGCACCGTGAGCACCTCGAGCGGCCCCTCGTCCAGCCGCAGCCGCCAGGTCGAGAGGATGCGGACGTCGCGGAAGAACAGGCCCTCCGCGCCGTCGGCGTTCATGTCGCCGGACCGTCCGGAGACCGCGAAGGTCGTGCCTTCGACGAGCGTGACCGGCGGCTCGGTCGAGGCGGGGGGCTCCTCGTCCGGGACGTGCTCGCCTGCGCGGGACTCGGTCATGACGGCTACGTGCCGACGCGAGCGGGGGCCGCCTCGAGGTGCGGGCGGCTCTGCCAGAGCGCCCACTCGGCGCTCACGTCACCGGCCGTGCGCAGCAGCAACGGCAGGTACACCTGCAGCAGTCGGTCGGTGGTCGTCTCCGCGGCGTGCACGGTCACGTTCATGGCGGCCCGCACCACCCCGGACCCGTCGCGCACGGGGACGGCGACCGACCGGACGCCCGGGGCCAGTTCCTCGTCGGCGAGCGCCCAGCCCCGCGCCCGCACCTCGGTCAGCTCGCTGCGGAGCTGCTCGGCGGTCCGGCCGATGGCGGGCGGCAGCCCCGCACGGCTCGGCTGCGCCAGCGTCGCCGCCAGCGCGTCGGGGGACAGCGCCGCGAGCAGCACCTTGCCCTGGGAGGTCTGGACGGCGGGGAAGCGCGTGCCGATGTCGACCCGCAGCGCGATCAGTTTCGGCACCGACACCCGCGCGACGTAGACGATGTCCGAGCCGTCCAGCTGGGCCATCGACGAGGACTCGCCGGTGCGTGCGACCAGCGCCTGCAGGTGCGGCCGCGCGATGTCCCAGAGCCCGAGCGCGCTCACGTACGCCATGCCCAGCGTCAGCACCTTCGGGGTCAGCGAGTACGTGCCGCCGTCGGACCGGACGAAGCCCAGCTCCTCGAGCGTCAGCAGCAACCGGCGCGCGGTCGGCCTGGCCAGGCCGGAGGCCGCGGCGACGTCGGACAGCGACATCGCGCGGTGGTCCGCGTCGAAGCAGGCCAGGACGTCGAGCCCGCGGGCCAGGGCCTCGACGAAGTCGGGTCCGGTGCCACGCCCCGCCATGAACAGTTCCCTTCCCGACGTGCGGCGGCCGGCGCCCTCACCGACCGAGGACGCGGTCCTCGCCGCCGGTGTGCGTGGCGTCGGACTTGTAGTCGGTGTACTGGTACGGGTTGTCCAGCACCTCCGTCGACGGCAGGTCCGGGTTCATGCCCGACACCCAGGCCTCCTCGCCCAGCTCGGACCGCAGGTGCTCGACGGTCGCCTCCACCTCCCGGCGGACCGCGGCCAGGTCGGCGCCGACCAGCTTGTGCGCGTACTTCACCACCCGGCCGTCGACGAGCACGGTGTGCACGTCGCCGCGCTGCGCCTGGAACACCACGTGCCCGTACGGGTTGAGCAGCGGGAACGAGACGGGGGAGTCGTCGTTCCTGATCAGCACGACGTCGGCCTTCTTCCCGGCCTCGAGGCTGCCGAGGTCGGTGCGGCCCAGGGCGTGCGCGCCGCCGCGGGTGGCCCACTCGACCACCTTCTGGGCGCGCAGGCGCAGGTGCGTGACCGTCTCGCCCTGGAGGTGTGCGTCCATGTGCTCGGCCATCCGGTCGGCGTTGAGCGTCGCCCGCATCGCGGAGAACACGTCGCCGCTCCACCACACGCTGGTGTCCATCGACAGCGACACCGGGATGCCGTACTGCAGCACCTGGGCCGTGGGCGCGTGCCCCTGCCCGGCGCTGCACTCCGACTCGGTCGCGACCGAGATCGATCCGCCGGTGGCGGCGATCCGCTGGTAGGAGTCGCGGGTGAGCGTGGCCGCGTGCACGTAGGTCGTCTCCGGCGTCATGAAGCCGTGCTCGTGCATCAGCCGGATGCCGTCGTCGTTGGTCGCCCCCCAGACGCCGGCATGCGTGGTCACCGGCAGGCCGAGCTCGCGCGCCACCTCGAAGGCCGCCTTCTCCGGGAAGCTCGGGTCACCGGTGACGTCGAAGGCCAGCTGCACGCCGAGCAGGTCGTCCTTGGCGTCGCGGAGCCGTTCGAGCAGCGCCCGGACGGCGGGGTCGGCGGTCCACTCCCACGGGCCGGCCTGGATGTTGCCGTAGGCGAGCACGAACCGGCCCGGCACCGACCGCAGCGCGTCGATCGCCGCCTCGGCGTGGTCGGTGGTGTGCAGGTTGTGCGACCAGTCGACGGTGGTGGTCACGCCGGCCTCGAGGGACTCCAGCGCCGACAGCCGGTTGCCCGCGGCGATGTCCTGCGGGCGGAACTTCCGCCCGTGCTC
>DASYGS010000028.1:0-24762 GCA_035999465.1 Blastococcus sp.
ACATGGTGCTCGAGAGCAACCGCGACCTCGTGCTGCGGCGGCTCACCGAGTGCCTGGGCCGCGACCGCACCAAGCACCAGGTCGCCGAGGTCACCTCGCTGGGCCTGGTCCAGATGACCCGCAAGCGCGTCGGTCAGGGCCTGCTCGAGGTCTTCTCCGAGCCGTGCGACCACTGTCGGGGCCGTGGCGTGGTCGTGCATCTCGACCCCGTGGACGAGAAGCGCCGCAGCGGCGGATCCGGTAACGGCGGCAACGGCTCGGGGAACGGCTCGGGGAACGGCTCAGGCGGCGGAGGTCACTCCGGCGGCTCGGGCGGGAGTCGCCGCGAGCGCTCCGGCGGCCAGGCCAAGGACGAGCACGAGGCGGCCGCCGAGCCGGCGACCGACGGCGACGCCCCGGACGACGAGTCGGCCGACCAGCCCCGAACCGGTGGACGCCGCAACCGGGGACGCCGCAACCGTGGCCAGTCGGGGGAGGACCACGCGGCCGACGACGCCGCCGTCCTGACCGAGAGCCGCAAGGACGGCGACGCCGGGGAGGCGGAGCCGTCTGCGGAGGCCGTAACGGAACGGTCCGACGACGCGACCGCGGATGCGTCTCTCGCCGAGGCCGCCGCCGTCGAGGTCGCCACCCAGGACGAGCCGGACGGGAGTTCTCCCGTCCACGCCGAGGAAGCCGCCGTTGCCCAGGCCGATGCGACCGAGGACGTCAGCGCCGACGTCAGCGCCGGTGCCGGAGCCCCGGTCGGACGGCCGCGGCGTCGGCGAGGGGCCAGCCGCCCGGCCGGTCCGCCCGTCTGACGGCGTCAGGTACGCTGGTCGGGTTGCACCGCCACCGCGCGGGCGCCCGAGGGTGCCGCCGGGTCGGCGACCGCAGCCCGTCCAGCACCCGGCGATCGCTCCGGTCTGCGCGCCGGGACACAGAGCTAGACAACGAAAAAGCTATGAGGAGTCAGTGGTGTACGCAGTGGTGAAGGCCGGTGGCAGCCAGCACAAGGTGGCCGTGGGCGACACGTTCACGATCAATCGCCTGCAGGGTGCGGCCGGCGACACCGTCGCCCTCCCCGCCGTGCTCCTGGTCGACGGCGAGACCGTCACCAGCGACGCGGATTCGCTGGCCAAGGTCACCGTGACCGGCGAGATCGTGGAGCACGGCAAGGGCCCGAAGATCCGCATCCACAAGTTCAAGAACAAGACCGGCTACCACAAGCGGCAGGGGCACCGTCAGCCCCTGACCAGCGTCGTGGTCCGCGACATCTCGAAGGGCTGACGCCGACATGGCACACAAGAAGGGCGCTTCGTCGTCCCGTAACGGCCGCGACTCGAACGCCCAGCGCCTCGGCGTGAAGCGCTTCGGTGGCCAGGTCGTCAAGGCCGGCGAGATCATCGTCCGCCAGCGCGGCACCCACTTCCACCCCGGTCTGGGTGTCGGCCGGGGCAGCGACGACACGCTGTTCGCGCTCGACGCCGGTGCCGTGACCTTCGGTACGCGGCGGGGACGCAAGACGGTCTCCATCACCGCCGTCGAGGTCTGAGCACACACCAACGTTCCGCCGACGAGCGCACGGGCCCTGGGCCCGTGCGCTCGCGGCGCTTAGCAGGTAGGAGGCGGCGCAGATGGCCGCTTTCGTCGATCGGGTAGTGGTGCACGTGGCGGCCGGCAACGGCGGCCACGGCGTCTCCTCGGTCCATCGCGAGAAGTACAAGCCGCTCGGCGGCCCCGACGGCGGCAACGGTGGTGACGGCGGTGACGTCGTCCTCGAGGTGGACCCCAGCGTGCACACGCTGCTCGACTTCCACCACCGCCCGCACCAGAAGGCCGGCAACGGGCGCCCGGGCGAGGGCAGCAACCGGCACGGTGCCCGCGGTGAGGACCGCGTGCTGCACGTGCCGGCGGGCACCGTCGTCAGCACCCCCGACGGCCGGGTCATCGCCGACCTCGTCGGCGCCGGCACCCGCGTAGTGCTCGCCGCCGGAGGCAAGGGCGGCCTGGGCAACGCGGCGCTGGCCAACACCCGGCGCAAGGCGCCCGGCTTCGCGCTGCTCGGCGAGCCCGGCGAGGCCTTCGACGCCGTCATCGAGCTCAAGAGCATCGCCGACGTCGGGCTGGTGGGTTTCCCGTCGGCGGGCAAGTCCTCGCTGGTCTCGGCGATGTCCGCGGCCCGCCCGAAGATCGCCGACTACCCGTTCACCACGCTGGTGCCCAACCTCGGCGTGATCCGCTCCGGCGACACCGTCTACACCATGGCCGACGTCCCCGGGCTGATCCCCGGTGCCTCCACGGGCAAGGGCCTGGGGGTGCAGTTCCTCCGGCACGTCGAGCGCTGCGCGGTGCTGGTGCACGTCGTCGACATGGCCACGATGGAGCCCGGCCGCGACCCCGAGAGCGACATCGAGGCCCTCGAGCACGAGCTGGCCGAGTACGGCGGCGACGAGCTCGACCTGGTCGGCCGCCTGCGCATCGCCGTCCTGAACAAGATCGACGTGCCCGACGGGCGGGAGCTGGTCGACCTGGTGCGCGCCGCCCTGGAGAAGCGCGGGCTGGCGGTCTACCCGGTGAGCGCGGCGACCGGCGAGGGACTGACCGAGTTCGGCTACGCCCTGGCCGCGGCCGTCGACGAGCACCGGGCCGCCCTGCCGCCGATGGAGCCGGCCCGGGTCACCCTGACCCCGCGGGCCGTCGACGACTCGGGCTTCACCGTCGAGCCCGACCCGGACCTGCCGGGCGGCTTCGTCGTCCGCGGCCTGCGGCCCGAGCGCTGGGTGCGCCAGACCGACTTCAGCAACGACGAGGCCGTCGGCTTCCTCGCCGACCGGCTCAACCGGCTCGGGGTCGAGGAGAAGCTGGCCCAGGCCGGTGCCCGCGAGGGCGACGCCGTCACGATCGGCGAGGTCACCTTCGACTGGATGCCGACCCTGCCGGCCGGAACGCTCACCGTCGAGGAGTCGGCGGGCCTGGGCGGCCGCGGCACCGACAGCCGCATCGACGCGCCGCACCGGGTGCGCGCCGAGGAGCGGCTGGCGGCCAAGCGGGCCCGGCGCGTGCCCTACGAGGTGTCCGACACCACCTGGACCGACGACGATCTCCCGGAGGACCTCCGGGACGACCGGCCGTGACGGGCGCCGCCACCCCCGACGCATCCGCCGCCCGCCCGGAGATCGCGGGTGCGCGGCGGGTGGTGGTCAAGGTCGGGTCGTCGTCGCTGACGACGCTGCCCGGCGGGCTGGACGCCGGCCGCCTCTCCGCGCTGGTCGACGTGCTCGGCGCGGTCCGCACGGCCGGCCGGGAGGTCGTGCTCGTCTCCTCGGGAGCGATCGCCGCCGGGCTCGCCCCGTTGCGGCTCGACGGCCGGCCGCGCGACCTGGCGACCGCCCAGGCGGCCGCCAGCGTCGGCCAGTTGCGGCTGGTGCAGACCTACGCCGATGCCTTCGCCCGCCACGACGTCACCGTGGGCCAGGTGCTGCTGACCGCCGACGACCTGACCCGCCGCAGCCACTACCGCAACGCCCACCAGACGGTGGAGCGGCTGCTCGCGCTGGGTGCGCTGCCGATCGTCAACGAGAACGACACGGTGGCCACCGAGGAGATCCGCTTCGGCGACAACGACCGGCTCGCCGCGCTCGTCGCGCACGTGGCGCAGGCCGACGCGCTGGTCCTGCTCTCCGACGTCGACGGCGTCTACGACGGCGACCCGCGGATCGGGCCGGCCTCGCTGGTCGACACGGTACGGGGGCCGGCCGATCTCGCGGACGTGTCGCTCGGGTCGGCCAGCCGCAACGGCGTGGGCACCGGCGGCATGGCGACCAAGGTCGAGGCCGCGTTCATCGCCGCGCACGCCGGTGTCCCCGTCGTCGTCACGTCGACCGCGCAGGCGGCCGCCGCGCTCGCCGGCGCGCAGGTCGGCACGCTGTTCGCCCCGATGGGCCGCCGTCCCGGCGCCCGGCAGTTCTGGCTGCGCTACGCCAGCCGCCCCCGCGGGCGGCTGGTCCTCGACGACGGCGCGGTCCGGGCGGTGCTGGAACGGCACGCGTCCCTGCTCGCGGCTGGGATCACGGCCGTGACCGGCGGTTTCCTCGCCGACGACCCGGTGGAGCTCGTGGGTCCGGACGGCGTCGTCGTCGCCCGGGGTCTGGTCGCCTACGACGCCCGCGAGATGCCGGCGCTGCTGGGCCGCAAGACCGGTGACCTGGCGCCCGAGTACCGCCGGGAGGTCGTGCACCGCGACGAGATGGTGCTGGTCGCCCGCCGCGCGGCCGGCTGACCGGCGGCTGAGAGACTGCCACCGTGACGATCCGCCCCATCCGCGAGCTCGGCGACCCCGTGCTCCGCACGCCGTCCGACGAGGTCACGACCTTCGACGCCGGGCTGGCCGCCCTGGTGCGCGACCTGCTCGACACCGTCGACCACCCCGGTCGCGCAGGCCTGGCGGCCCCGCAGATCGGAGTCGGGGTCCGCGCGTTCTCGTACAACGTCGACGGCGTGATCGGGCACATGGTCAACCCGGTGATCGTCGAGCGGTCGGAGGAGACCCAGGACGGCGACGAGGGCTGCCTGTCGGTGCCCGGCCTCTGGGCGCCCACGGTGCGGGCGATGCACTGCGTCGCCGAGGGTGTGGACGTCGACGGGAAGCCGCTGCGGCTGGAGGGCAGCGGCCTCATGGCGCGGTGTCTGCAGCACGAGGTCGACCACCTCGACGGCGCACTCTTCCTCGACCGGCTGACCGGCGAGGCGCGCAAGACGGCCCTTCGGGCGCTGCGGGCCCGCTGAGTCCCGCGCGTACCCTGGGGGGTGATGACCAGTCCCACGCCCCGGCGCGCCCTGCTCCTGGAGAACATCCACCCGACGGCGGCCGAGGCGCTCACGGCTGCCGGTTTCGAGGTCGAGCGGGTCGACCGCGCCCTCGAGGGGGACGAGCTGCTCAAGCGTCTCGACGGCGTGCAGGTGCTGGGCATCCGCAGCGGCACGAAGCTGCGGGCCGACCTGTTCGAGCAGGCCGACGACCTGCGCGCGGTCGGTGCGTTCTGCATCGGCACCAACCAGATCGACCTGAAGACGGCGACCGGCCACGGCGTCGCGGTGTTCAACGCGCCGTTCTCCAACACCCGCAGCGTGGTGGAGCTGGCGATCGCCGAGATCATCTCGCTGACTCGGCGCATGACCGTGCACAACGAGAACATGCACGCGGGCAACTGGGTGAAGTCGGCGAAGGGCAGTCACGAGCTGCGGGGCCGCAGCCTCGGCATCATCGGCTACGGCAACATCGGCAGCCAGCTCTCGGTGCTCGCCGAGGCGATGGGCATGCACGTGTTCTTCTACGACACCGCCGACAAGCTCGCGCTGGGCAACGCGCGCCGGTGCAGCACGCTCGACGAGCTGCTCGGGGCCTCCGACGTCGTGACCCTGCACGTCGACGGGCGGCCGGGGAACAGCGGGCTGTTCGGTGACGAGCTGTTCACCCGGATGCGGCCGGGGTCGATCTTCCTGAACCTGTCCCGCGGCTTCGTCGTCGACCAGTCGGCCCTGCGCCGGCACATCGACAGCGGCCACATCGCCGGCGCGGCGATCGACGTGTTCCCCGACGAGCCCGCCGGCGCCGGCGACCCGTTCGAGTCGCAGCTGCGCGGGCTGAAGAACGTGATCCTCACGCCGCACATCGCCGGCTCCACGGAGGAGGCCCAGCAGGACATCGGCGTCTTCGTCGCCGGCAAGCTGATCGCCTACATGCAGGCCGGCACCACCGCCCTGAGCGTGAACCTGCCCTCGGTGCAGATGCCGCGGCAGCCCGGCTCGTCCCGCCTGCTCGTCCTGCACCGCAACCAGCCGGGTGTGCTCGCGCGGATCGACGGCCTGCTCGCGCAGCACGGTCTCAACATCGAGCAGCAGGTGCTGTCGACCACCGGGGGCGTCGGCTTCGCGGTGACCGACGTGCCCGGCGCCGTCGGGCCCGACGTGGTCGAGGAGCTCCGGCAGATGCCCGAGACGATCCGGGCGCACGCCCTCCTGCCGTAGCCCGACCGGTCGACGACGGCGTCCGGCCGCAACCTGCCGCGTACCCTCGGCACGTGCCCGACGTCGCCGACCTGCCGCTGATCGGTGCCGCCGCGCTGCGTGCGCGGGCGGCCGCGCGGGTGCTGCGCACCCTGCCCACCGACGCCAAGAACGCGGCGCTGTCGGCGATGGCCGACGCGCTGCTGGAGCGCACCGAGGAGATCCTGGCGGCCAACGCCGCCGACGTCGCGGCGGCCGCCGACCAGGGCACGCCCGCGTCGGTTCTCGACCGCCTGCGCCTCGACGCCGCCCGCGTGGCCGGGGTGGCCGACGCCCTGCGCGCGCTCGTCGCCCTGCCCGACCCCGTCGGCGACGTCGTCCGCGGCTCGCGGTTGCCCAACGGGCTGCAGCTGCGGCAGGTGCGGGTGCCGCTGGGGGTCATCGGGATCGTCTACGAGGCCCGCCCCAACGTGACCGTCGACGCCGCCGGGCTGTGCCTGAAGAGCGGCAACGCGGCGCTGCTGCGCGGCTCGGCCTCGGCCTTCCGCACGAACACCGCGCTGGTCGCCGTCCTCACCGAGGCCGCCGAGAAGACCGGCCTGCCGGGCGGGTCGATCGAGCTGCTCCCCGCCGACCGGGCGTCGGTGGGCGAGCTGCTGCACGCGCGCGGTCTGGTCGACGTCGTGATCCCGCGGGGCGGTGCGGCACTGATCGAGCGGGTCGTGCGCGAGTCGACGGTGCCGGTGATCGAGACCGGGGTCGGCAACTGCCACGTCTACGTCGACGCCGCGGCCGACCCGGCGATGGCCGAGGCGATCGTGCTCAACTCGAAGACCCACCGGGTGAGCGTCTGCAACGCCGCCGAGACGCTGCTGGTGCACCGCGACGTCCCGTTCCTGCCGCGGCTGCTCGACGCCCTCGCGGACGCCGGCGTGACCCTGCACGGTGACGCCGCGGCACAGGCCGCCCACTCCGGCGTGCTCGCCGCGACCGACGAGGACTGGGCGACCGAGTACCTGTCGATGGACATGGCGGTGCGCGTCGTCGACGACCTGCCGGCCGCGCTCGAGCACATCGCGCGGTGGGGGAGCGGACACAGCGAGGCGATCGTGAGCGACTCCGCCTCGGCGATCGCCGCCTTCACCGCCGGCGTGGACGCCGCCGCGGTGCTGGTCAACGCCTCGACCCGGTTCACCGACGGGGGCGAGTTCGGGTTCGGCGCCGAGATCGGCATCTCCACCCAGAAGCTGCACGCCCGCGGGCCGCTCGGCCTGCCCGAGCTGACCTCGACGACCTACGTCGTCACCGGCAGCGGCCACGTCCGCTGACCGCCTGACCCCGACCGCCCGACCGAGGAGTTCCATGGCCCGCCCGCCGACGCAGTTCCCGCAGTTCTCCTCCGTGGCCGACGTCAGCAAGCGGCTGGCGACGGCGGGGTACCTGCCCGACGAGCAGATCGCGACGACGGTCTTCCTGGCCGACCGGCTGGGCAAGCCGCTGCTCGTGGAGGGGCCGGCCGGCACGGGCAAGACCGAACTCGCGAAGGCCCTGGCGGTCGCGACAGGGTCCGAGCTCATCCGGCTGCAGTGCTACGAGGGCCTCGACGAGGCGCGGGCCCTGTACGAGTGGAACTACAAGAAGCAGCTGCTGCGCATCCAGGCAGCCCAGAACGGCTCTGCCGCCGGTGGGGGCGCCGACTGGAACACCGTGCACGACGACATCTTCGGCGAGGAGTTCCTGCTCTCCCGGCCGCTGCTGACCGCGATCCGGCGCACCGAGCCCACCGTGCTGCTGATCGACGAGACCGACAAGGCCGACGTCGAGGTCGAGGGGCTGCTGCTGGAGGTGCTGTCGGACTTCCAGGTGACGATTCCCGAGCTCGGCACGGTGGCCGCCACCCGGCGTCCGATGGTGGTGCTCACCTCCAACGCGACCCGTGAGCTGTCCGAGGCGCTCAAGCGGCGCTGCCTGTACCTGGCGCTGGACTACCCCAGCGCCGAGCGGGAGCGCGAGATCGTGCTCTCCCGGGTGCCCGACCTCGCACCCGGCCTGGCCGAGCAGCTGGTGCGCACGATCCGCGCGCTGCGTGCGCTGGAGCTGAAGAAGTCGCCGTCGATCTCCGAGACCCTCGACTGGGCGCAGACGCTGCTCGAACTCGGGCTGGACACCCTCGACGAGTCGGCGATGCGGTCCACGCTCGGCGTGGTGCTCAAGCACGCCAGCGACCAGCAGCGCGCCGCGGCCGAGCTGCGGCTGAACTGATGATCACTGCTCCGCAGGGGAACCGGACGGAGCCCGGCGGCCTGGCCGGGCACCTCGACGGCTTCGTGCGGGCGGTGCGCGAGGCCGGCATCCCGGTCGGCATCAGCCAGGCTGTCGACGCCGCCGAGATCCTCACCGTCGTCGACCTGCTCGAGCGGGAGCAGCTGCGGCACGGGCTGGCGGCGGTCCTGCTGCAGCGGGCCGCGCAGCGGCCGGCCTACGACGTGCTGTTCGACCTGTGGTGGCCGCTGGGGGACCGGCCGGCCGGCCGCGGGGCCGGCCCCGGTGCCGACGACGAGGACGGCGGTGAGCCCGGGCGGTCGACCCTGGACGTGCCCGGCTCCGACGCCGAGCTCGCCGAGTCGATGCGGGCCGAGCTGCTGCGCCTCCTGCAGGAGGGGGACGACGAGGAGCTGCGCCGGTTCGCGCGGCTCTCGGTCGAGATGCTAGGGCGCGGTCAGCCCTCGCCGTCGGGGCAGTCGTTCTTCAGCTACCGGGTGCTGCGCGCGCTCTCGCCCGACACCCTGGTCTCCCAGCTGCTGTCGGGGCTGCTGGCAGGTCAGGAGCGGGGCGGGCTGGCCGAGCAGATCGCCCGCCAGACCGTCCGGGAACGGCTGACCGCGTTCCGCGCCGCGGTGGAGGCCGAGGTCCGCCGGAGGACGGCGACGGAGAAGGGGCGGGACAAGGTCGCGAAGAGCGCGGTGCGCCCCCTGGCCGACCAGGTCGACTTCCTGCGCGCCCAGGCGGCCGACCTCGCCGAGTTGCGCCGCGCCGTCGCCCCGCTGGCCCGGCGCCTGGCCGTCCGCCTCTCCGCGCGCCGCCGGCTGGGCCGGGAGGGACGCCTGGACTTCCGCAAGACCGTGCGTGCCTCGCTCGCCACCGGCGGCGTCCCGGTCGTGACCCATCACCGGCCGCGCAAGGTGCACAAGCCCGAACTGGTGGTGCTCTGCGACGTCAGCGGCTCGGTGGCCGGGTTCAGCCACTTCACGCTGATGCTCACCCAGGCGCTGCGCGAGCACTTCACCGGCGTCCGGGCCTTCGCCTTCGTCGACACCACCGACGAGGTCACCCGGTTCTTCCGGCCGGGCGCCGACGTCGTGGACGCGGTGGCGCGGATCGGGCGGGAGGCCGACGTCGTCGGCTTCGACGGGCACAGCGACTACGGGACCGCCTTCGAGGTGTTCGCCGACCGCTGGGCCTCGGCGGTCGGCCCGAAGACGTCCCTGCTCGTGCTCGGCGACGGCCGCACCAACTACCGGCCGCCGGGCCTGCCGGTGCTCGCCGACCTGGTGCGGCGGTCGCGGTCCGCGCACTGGCTCAATCCCGAGCCTCGCCGGCTGTGGGGGAGCGGTGACTCGGCCGCCGACCGCTACGGCGAGGTGATCGACATGGTCGAGTGCCGCAACGCCGCCCAGCTCGCGGAGTTCGTGACGACGCTCTGACGCCCGTCCGTCGTTCGGCTCGTCGACGTCCCGCCATGTCGACCGGCCGTCTTGTCGACCGGCCGTCTTGTCGACCGGCCGTCTTGTCGACCAGCCGTCTTGTCGACCGGCCGTCTTGTCGACGGGGGTGCCCGTCGCCACGTTCGCGCCGGGCCGTGATGCGGACCACCCACGGTTGCGGGGCAGACCCGTAACCGAAACGGGTGTGGGCCGTTGTCAGGGCGGTGCCGGCAGGTCGCGGCATCCGTCCGATTCCGGTCCGGGTCCGAGCATGCGGGGGACGGTCCGGACTGCGACCGGCTGCACGGGGGAGCCGGTCGCGAGCGGTCCAGGCACCTGGCCGCTCCGGTCAGGTGTTCCGGGCTCGCCAGCCGGAGCCGGTCCTCCCGGGCCGGCTCCGGTAGGCCCCGGATAGGCTCGTTCGGTGGCAGGTGGCCGAGTCGGGGTGATGGGCGGGACGTTCGACCCCATCCACCATGGTCACCTCGTGGCCGCCAGCGAGGTCGCGGGGCTGTTCGGTCTCGACGAGGTCGTGTTCGTGCCGACCGGCCAGCCGTGGCAGAAGACCGAGCGGGACGTCAGTCCTCCCGAGGACCGTTACCTGATGACGGTCATCGCCACGGCGTCGAATCCGCGGTTCTCGGTGAGCCGGGTGGACATCGACCGCGGCGGCCCGACCTACACGATCGACACCCTCACCGACCTGCGGGCCCAGCGGCCGGAGGCGGAGCTCTTCTTCATCACCGGCGCCGACGCGCTGTCCCAGATCGTCAGCTGGCGCGACAACGCCCAGCTGTTCGAGCTGGCGCACTTCATCGGCGTGACCCGACCCGGTTTCCACCTCGCCGATGCCCACCTGCCCGAGGGCGTCGTCAGCCTGGTCGAGGTTCCGGCGCTGGCCATCAGCTCGACCGACTGCCGCGACCGGGTCGCCCGGGGCATGCCGATCTGGTACCTGGTGCCCGACGGCGTCGTCCAGTACATCGAGAAGCGCGGGCTCTACCGGGACGGCCCCCGTCGGCCCTCGCCCGACGGAGTGCGTCGCCCCGAGGACGACGGGGCTACCCACCCGGCCGCCGCGTCGGGCCCGGGCGCAGACTCCGACCGTCAGCTCCCCACCACGACCACCCAGGAGGTACCCCGATGACCGCCTCGGCCGAGGCGCGGGCAACCGCGCTGCTCGCCGCTCAGGCGGCTGCGGACAAGCTGGCCACCGACGTCTCGATCGTCGACGTCAGCGACCGTCTCGCGATCACCGACTGCTTCGTCCTCGCGGCGGCGCCCAACGAGCGGCAGGTGCAGGCGATCGTGGACGCCGTCGAGGAACGGCTCCGCGAGCACGGCATCAAGCCCGTCCGGCGTGAGGGTGTCGCGGAGTCCCGCTGGGTGCTGCTCGACTTCGTCGACGTCGTCGTGCACGTCCAGCACGCCGAGGAGCGCGCCTACTACGCCCTCGAGCGCCTCTGGAAGGACTGCCCGACCATTCCCTTCGTCGACCGTGCAGCCGCCGGGCGTCCTCCCGCGACCGGCACGCCGGTCGCCGGCGAACAGGAGACGACCGGCCGGTGACGGGCACGCCGTTGCCGACCCTGCCCGTGTCCCGGCTGCTGCTGTGGCGGCACGGACGGACCGAGTGGAACGCCACCGGCCGCTTCCAGGGCCAACTGGACCCGCCGCTCGACGCGGTGGGACGCGACCAGGCCCTGCGGGCCGCGCCGGCGCTCGTCGCCTCCGGGCTCGCCGCCGAGGACACGGTCGTCGTCTCCAGCGACCTGAGCCGGGCAGCCGAGACCGCGGCCACCCTCTCCGGGCTGCTCGGCGTCCCGCTGCTCGAGGACCCTCGGTTGCGGGAGCACGGCCTGGGCTGCTGGGAGGGCCTGACCCGCGACGAGGTCGCCGACGACTACCCCGACCAGTACGCCGACTGGCTCGCCGGCCGGCCGGTGCGCGGGCGCGGTGGTGAGGAGCCGGCGCACGTCGCCGAGCGCGCCCTCGCCGCTCTCGCGGATCTGCCCCCGGCCCGGGTCGCCGTCGTGGTGACGCACGGGGGCACGGCCGGGCGGCTCGTGGAGCGCCTGCTCGGGCTCGGACCGGATCACCACCGCGTCTTCGGGCCGCTGGCGAACTGCGCCTGGAGCGAGCTGGCCGCGCACGGCCCCCGGTGGCGGCTGCTGCGCCACAACAGCTCGGTCCTCCCGCTGCCCGACGGGCACGTCGCGGCGTTCCGCTCCGGTGCCGCCCCGACGGCCTCCGCTCCGGTGGCAGCCGTGCCCGGGGAGCGGAACCCCGCCGAGATCGAGGACGCCGACGCGGTCGGCTGAGGCCCGCGCGCCGTTCGCCCCGGCCACCCGGCACACGCGTGCGCCGAGCGGACTCGGGGTGGCGGGCTAGCCTCGCCGGGTGTCCGTCGCCGTCGTCACCGATTCGACGGCCTATCTCCCCGCCGAACTGCTCGAGCGGTACGGCATCGACGTGGTGCCGCTCTACGTCGTCCTCCCCGGTCGCTCCGGTCGGGAAGGGGTCGAGATCCGACCCGACGAGGTCGCCCGGACGCTGGCCGTCCGCGGCCAGCGGGTCTCCACGTCCCGGCCGACCACGGGGGACTTCGTGGCCGCCTACCGCCACCGCCTGGACTCCGGTGCCGAGCGCCTGGTCTCCATCCATCTGTCCTCGGAGCTGTCCGGCACCTCGGACGCCGCCCGGTTGGCCGCCTCGCAGGTCGGCGAGCACCTGGTGACCGTGGTCGACTCCCGGTCGGCGGCGATGGGTGGCGGCTTCGCCGTCCTGGCCGCTGCCCGGGCTGCGGCCGAGGGGGCCGACCTGGCCACCGTCGCGGGGATCGCCCGTGCCACCGCGGCGGCGACGCGCACGTTCTTCGTCGTCGACTCCCTCGAGCACCTCCGCCGGGGTGGCCGGCTCGGCAGCGCCGCGGCCGCGCTCGGCTCGGCGCTGTCGGTCAAGCCGTTGCTGCACATGCAGGAGGGGCGGGTCGTCTCCCTGGAGAAGGTCCGGACGTTCTCGAGGGCGCTCAACCGGCTGGTGCAGCGCGCGGTGGAGGCGGCGGGGCAGGGGCCGGTCTCGGTCGCGGTCCACCACCTCGCCGCGCCCGAGCGGGCCGAGCGGCTGGCGGTCGACCTGCGCGAGGGACTGCCCCGGATCCGCGAGCTGTACGTGAGCGAGCTGGGCGCGGCGATCGGGGCGCACGTCGGGCCGGGGGCGGTGGGCATCGTGGTGTCGCCGGAGCAGCCGACGGAGAACCCGGCGCACGAGGAGCAGCCGGCCGGCTGAGCGGGGTTGCGACGACATGGACGGCAGCGTGCCCGTCGTCGGCGCTCGGGGCCGTCGGCCGTCCACAGGTGGGGGTTCTGTCCACAGATCCCGTCGTCGTCCGGTCGCGCGGCTGAACGCTCCCTAGCGTCCGGCGGGTGCGCCTCTCCTCCCGCAGCAGTGACGACGCCGACGTCATCCGTGCCCGATTGCGCGTGCTGCTGGCGGAGGCGTCCCGGTCCGGCGGCTGGCTACCGGACGACGACCTCGGGAACGACAGCGCGCCGTCGGCGCCCGAGCCGGAGGGCGAGCCGGAGGCGGTCGACGTCCGGCTGCCCGACGGCATCGGGCGACACCGTGCGCCGGGCGCCGCCGTGCGACTCGACCCGGGACGGCGGGGTGCGTGGTCGCTGTGGGCCGCCGGCCTGATCGCGGCACTGGTGCTGGTGGCCTGGACGTGGCTCGACCGGCCGCGCGTCCAGGCCGTCTCCGGCGTTCCGGCCCTGCCGAGCTCTGCGGGGCCAGGGCGCGTCTCCTCGCCCCCGCCGGCGCCATCGGTGGGCGAGGCGACCCAGACCTCCGCGACGGTCGTGGTGTCGGTCGTGGGACGCGTGCAATCCCCGGGGCTGGTCACGCTTCCCACGGGTGCGCGGGTCGCCGACGCGATCGCCGCCGCGGGCGGCCTGCTGCCGGGCACTGACGGGGCGTCGGTCAACCTGGCGGCCGTCGTGTCCGACGGGGAACAGGTGGCCGTCGGGATGCCCGGTGCCTCGGGTGGCGCCGCACCGAGCGCCGCGGGACCGGCCGGGCCACCGGGCAAGGTCAACCTCAACACCGCCACGGTGGCCGATCTCGACGGCCTGCCCGGCATCGGGCCGGTCCTCGCCCAGCGGATCGTCGACTACCGCGACCAGCAGGGCCGGTTCGCCTCCGTCGACCAGCTCGACGACGTCCCCGGTATCGGGCCGGCCATCTTCGCGCAGCTGACCAAGCTGGTGACCGTGTGAGGGGACCTGCGGTCGTCCAGCGCAGTCCACGGTCCCGGTGGATGTGGACCGATCTGCGGCTGGCCCCCGTGGCGGCGACCGTGTGGTCGACGACGCTGGTGGCGCCGCTGCTCGCGACCCCGGCCCTGTGCCTGATCGCCGCGCTGGCCGGTGGAGCCGCGGCGGTCACCGGCAGATGCCTCCGGGGAGCGGTGGGCGGCCTCTTGGTGGCGGTGCTCGCCGGGCTCGCGCTCACCTGCGCAGTGGCGGCAGTTCGGGGTGCGGAGCGGGAGGCCTCCCCGCTGCGGGCTGCCGCCGAGGCCGACCGCGGCGTGCTGGTGACCCTCACCCTGCACGGCGATCCGCGGGTGGTGTCCGGAGCCGCCGGGCCGCGGGTGATCGCTGACGCCACCGTCTCCGCCATGGTCGACGGCACGACGACGCAGCGACTGGACGCGGCCGTGCTGCTCTTCGCCCCGGCCGCGGGCTGGCAGGATCTCGCGCCCGGCCAGACGGTCCGGGTGCGGGTGGGAACCTCGCCCCCACGGCCCGGTGACGACGTCGTGGCCGTCCTCTCGGCGCGCGGTCCGCCCTCGGTGCTGGGCGGGCCGGGGCCGATCCAGCGGGCCGCGGGCGCCGTCCGTGACGGCCTGGCCGCGTCGGCCGCGCGGACCCTCGACGAGCGGCCGGCGGGGCTGCTGCCCGGCCTCGTCGTCGGCGACACCCGGGCGATGGACCCGCTCCTGACGGCCGACTTCCGGAGGGCCGGGCTCTCGCATCTGACCGCCGTGTCCGGCGCGAACGTCGCGATCGTGCTCACCGGCATCCTGTGGCCGCTGCGCCGGCGCGCGGTGCGCCCGTGGGTGCAGGTGGTGGTCGCGGGCCTCGGCCTCGCGGGCTTCGTCGTGCTCGCCCGGCCCGGGCCGAGCGTGGTGCGGGCGGCCGCGATGGGTGCGGTCACGCTGATGGCACTGGCCGCGGGGCGCCCGCGGGCGGCCGTGCCGGCCCTGGCCGGCTCGGTCTGCGTGCTCCTCACGGCCGATCCGGGGCTCGCCCGCGATGCGGGCTTCACGCTGTCCGTCGCCGCCACCGCCGCAATCGTCGTGCTCGCGCGGGGCTGGTCCCGGCGGCTGCAGGAGCGACGCTGGCCGCGGCTGCTCGCGGACGCCGTCGCGGTGAGTGCGGCGGCCGGGGTGGCCACCGCGCCGCTCGTGGCCGCGCTGTCGGGCGCGGTCAGCCTGGTCTCGCTGCCGGCCAACCTGCTGGCGGCACCGGCCGTGGCACCCGCCACGGTGCTCGGGCTGATGGCCGCGGTCGTCGGCCGACTGCTGCCGCCGGCCGGTGACGTCCTCGTCTGGCTGGCCGGCTGGCCGGTGCGCTGGCTGGTGCTGGTGGCCGACCGGGCGGCCGCTGTGCCGGACGGTGCGACCGGGTGGCCGGCCGGCAGTGGGGGAGCGGCGCTGCTGACCCTGCTGATCCTGGGCGGTGGCTGGGCGTTGTGGCGGTTCCCGCGGCTGCGTCCGGTCGCGCTGGCCGCGGTGGTGGGTGCGGCCGTCCTGGGCTGGCCGGTGCGGCAGACGATCCGCGGCTGGCCCCCGCCGGCCACCGTCATGGTCGCCTGCGACGTCGGCCAGGGCGACGCGCTCGTGCTGCCGACCGGACCGGGGCAGGGGATCCTGGTGGACACCGGCCGGGAGGTCACCGGCGTCGACCGGTGCCTCCACCGGCTGGGCATCGACACCCTGCCGTTGGTCCTGCTCTCGCACCTGGACGCCGATCACGCTGGTGGTCTGGCCGGCGCGCTGGCGGGCCGGCACGTCGGGGCCGTGGCCACCGGCATCCTCTCGCCGTCCGACACCCGGGTCGGCGCCCTGGACAGGCTGACCCGGCGGGCCCGGGTGGCGCGGGCCGTACTGCTGCCCGGCTACCGGCAGACCGTCGGGACGGCGACCGTGGAGGTGCTGGCGCCGGCGCCGGAGTGGGCCACGGCGTCGGCGACGCCCAACGACCTCTGTCTGCTGGTCCGCATCACCGTCAACGGGCTGCGCCTGCTGCTCACCGGGGATCTGAGCGCCACCGCCGAGGCGAGGATCATGGCCGAGCACGTCGATCTGCGGGCGGACGTGCTCAAGGTGCCCCACCACGGCAGTGCGGACACCGATCCGGACTTCCTCGCCGCGACCGGGGCCCGGGTGGCCCTGATCTCGGTGGGGGCACACAACACCTACGGGCATCCCACGCAGCGGGTGCTGACCTGGCTCGCGCAGGACGGGATCCCGGTGCACCGCACCGACCGCGAGGGGGATCTCGCGGTCGCCGAGCGGGCCGGCTCGTGGGGCGTGGCCGCCCACGGCGGCGGTGGCCCCGACGCCGTGGCGGAGCCGGCGCCGGTGCCGCCTCCGGGCCGGCCGGGCGGCCCGCTGCCACCCGCACATCGGACGCGCCGGGCGACCGGGAGTCGTCGGTACCGCGTGGCACCATGCAGACATGCCTGCCGCCGATCCCGTGGAGCCCACGTCGCGCCTCCGCGTGGTGATGGGCGAGGAGGAGTTGCTTCGCTCGCGCGCGGTCGCCGCCGTCCGCGCCGCCGTGTTCGCCCGCCACGCCGACGCCGAGGAGCACGAGCTCACCGCGGCCGGCCTGCCGGTGGGGCAGTTGGCCGACGTGCTGGCACCGTCGCTGTTCGGGGGACACCGTCTCGTGGTGGTCCTGGGCGTGCAGGAGTGCGCCGCGGCCCTCGCCGACTCGCTGACCAGCTACGTCAGGGATCCCGATCCCGACCTGACGCTGGTGGTCGTCCACAACGGGGGGAAGCGCAACGACGCGCTGGTCAAGGCCTTCACCGCCGCCGGCGCGGCCCTCGACGAATGCCCCAAGCTCACCTCGGCGGGCGACCGGGCGGCGTTCGTGCGCAACGAGGTCCGCTCGGCCGGCGGCCGGATCACCGCCGACGCCGTCATGGCACTCGTCGAGGCGATCGGTGCCGACCTGCGGCAGCTGTCGTCGGCGGCGGCCCAGCTCGTCTCCGACTTCGGCGGCACCATCGACGCCGACCACGTCGCGCGCTTCCACCATGGGCAGGCCGAGGTCACCGGCTTCACCGTCGCCGAGAAGGTTCTCGTCGGCGACCGCGAGGGCTCGCTGGAGATGCTGCGGTGGGCCCTGCAGCGCGGCGTCGCGCACGTCCTGATCGCCGACGCCATCGCCGACGGCATCCGCACCGCCGCCCGGGTGAGCTCCCTCAGCTCGACCAACCCGGGCGAGCTGGCCCGGGTGCTCAAGCTGCCCCCGTGGAAGGTGAAGAAGGCGCAGGCCCAGTCCCGTGGCTGGAGCATCGACGGGCTGCAGCAGGCGATCGGGGTGGCCGCCGAGCTCAACGCCGACGTGAAGGGGGCCGCCGCCAGCGCCGACTACGCGCTCGAGCGGGCGGTCCGCCGGATCGTCACCATCCGGGCCGAGACCGGCCGCGGCTCACGGGCGCTCGCCGGCCGCTGACCGGGGCGCGCCCAACCGGTCGCCGACCCCGGCGCGGCCCGGGAACGCGACGAGCCCCCGTCCCGCAGGGGGAGGGGGCTCGTTCACGCACCCCGGCCGGGGCCGCGGCGTCACCGGTTCAGAGGCCGGCGACCTGCTTGGCCATGCCCGACTTGCGGTTGGCGGCCTGGTTCTTGTGGATGACGCCCTTGCTGGCGGCCTTGTCGAGCGCCTTGCTGGCGACCTGCAGAGCAGCGGTCGCGGCCGCGGCGTCCCCGGCGTCGGCAGCGGCGCGGAAGCGACGGACCGACGTCTTCAGGGCGGACTTGACCGCGACGTTGCGCTGACGCGCCTTCTCGTTGGTCCGGATCCGCTTGATCTGGGACTTGATGTTCGCCACGCGTGAGCCTCGGGTGTCTCGCAGGAGGGAGTACTTCTGACAATGCGTCCGGGCGCACTGCTCACAGGCAACGCACCGACGGACCGGTCTGCCAAGATACCAGCGTCGTCGGGAAGACCTCAAACCGCCGTCCGGCGCCCCACCCGCACGCTTCTCCACGCCGGGCACGTGGCAGTTGCCCGGCCCGGCCCGGGGCCGTGGGACGATGGCGGCACTGTGACGACTCCTGCTGCCACCGATCCGGCCCTCATCCGGAACTTCTGCATCATCGCCCACATCGACCACGGCAAGTCGACGCTGGCCGACCGGATGCTCGAGGTCACCGGGATCGTCGAGGGGCGCCAGATGCGCGCCCAGTACCTCGACCGCATGGACATCGAGCGGGAGCGCGGCATCACGATCAAGGCGCAGAACGTGCGCCTGCCGTGGACGCCGCGCAGCGGCGAGCACACCGCCACCGAGTACGTGCTCGACATGATCGACACGCCGGGCCACGTCGACTTCACCTACGAGGTCTCCCGTTCGCTGGCCGCCTGTGAGGGTGCGGTGCTCCTCGTCGACGCCGCGCAGGGCATCGAGGCGCAGACGCTGGCGAACCTGTACCTGGCGATCGAGAACGACCTCACGATCATCCCGGTGCTCAACAAGATCGACCTGCCGGCCGCCCAGCCGGAGAAGTACGCGGCCGAGCTCGCGCACATCATCGGTTGCGACCCCGACGACGTGCTGCGGGTCAGCGGGAAGACCGGGGTCGGCGTCCCCGAGCTGCTGGACATGATCGTCGAGAAGATCCCCGCGCCTACCGGGAACGCCGACGGCCCGGCCCGCGCGATGATCTTCGACTCGGTCTACGACATCTACCGCGGCGTCATCACCTACGTCCGCGTCGTCGACGGCCGCATCTCCGCCCGCGACAAGATCAAGATGATGTCGACCGGGGCCACCCACGAACTGCTGGAGATCGGCGTCATCTCCCCGGAGCCCAAGCCGGTCGAGAGCCTGGGCGTCGGCGAGGTGGGCTACTTCATCACCGGCGTGAAGGACGTCCGCCAGTCCCGCGTCGGCGACACGGTGACGCTCCAGCACAAGCCGGCCACCGAGTCGATCGGCGGCTACCGCGACCCCAAGCCGATGGTCTACTCCGGCCTGTACCCGATCGACGGCAGCGACTACCCGTTGCTGCGCGAGGCCCTGGACAAGCTGCTGCTCAACGACGCCGCGCTGGTCTACGAGCCGGAGACCTCGGCGGCCCTCGGCTTCGGCTTCCGCGTCGGCTTCCTCGGGCTGCTGCACCTGGAGATTGTCCGCGAGCGGCTCGAGCGCGAGGCCGGCATCAGCCTGATCTCGACCGCGCCCAACGTCGTCTACCGGGTGGTGATGGAGGACCGCTCCGAGCTCACCGTCACCAACCCCAGCGACTGGCCCGAGGGCAAGATCGACAAGGTCTACGAGCCGATCGTGAACGCCACGATCATCGCTCCCAGCGACTACACAGGCGCGATCATGGAGCTCTGCCAGGGCCGGCGCGGCCAGCTGGGCGGCATGGACTACCTGTCGGAGTCCCGGGTCGAGCTGCGCTACACGCTGCCCCTCGGCGAGATCATCTTCGACTTCTTCGACGCGTTGAAGTCACGCACCCGCGGCTATGCCTCCCTCGACTACTCCGAGGGCGGCGAGCAGGAGTCGTCGCTGGTCAAGGTCGACATCCTGCTGCAGGGCGAGGCCGTCGATGCGTTCAGCGCGATCGTGCACAAGGACAAGGCCTACGGCTACGGCGTGATGATGGCCGGCAAGCTGCGCGAGCTCATCCCGCGCCAGCAGTTCGAGGTGCCGATCCAGGCCGCCGTCGGGTCGCGGGTCATCGCCCGCGAGACGGTCCGCGCCATCCGCAAGGACGTGCTCGCCAAGTGCTACGGCGGTGACATCACCCGCAAGCGCAAGCTGCTGGAGAAGCAGAAGGAGGGCAAGAAGCGGATGAAGATGGTCGGCCGCGTCGAGGTCCCCCAGGAGGCGTTCGTCGCCGCGCTCTCCACCAACGAGTCGACCGCCTCCAAGAAGTGACCCTGCCGATCGCCGGGCGGCTGCTCGCCGTCTGCGTCTCCGGCACGGAGCTGCTGCCCCTGCCGGGGCGTCGTCCGAACACCAGTGGCATCCGCAAGGGGTCGGTGGCCGGCCGCGTCGCCGTCGCGCCGCTCGGCCTGGACGGCGACGTCCAGGTCAACCGCAAGCACCACGGCGGGGAGGGGCAGGCCGTCTACGCCTACGCCCAGGGCGACGCCGACTGGTGGGCCGCCCACCTCGACCGCGACCTGCCGCCGGGCGCGTTCGGCGAGAACCTCCGCACGGCCGGGCTCGACCTCACCGGCGCCGTCCTCGGGGAGCGGTGGCGCGTGGGAACGGCGCTGTTCGAGGTGACGGCGCCGCGCATCCCGTGCGCCAACTTCGCGCGGTTCTGGGGCGTGCCCGACCTGGTCAAGCGGTTCACCGCGCACGGCGCGACCGGGGCCTACCTGCGCGTCCTCGAGACCGGCGACGTCGGCGCCGGCGACGAGGTCGAGGTCGTCCTGCGGCCCGACCACGAGGTGAGCACCGGGCTGGTCTTCCGTGCCCTCACCACCCAGCCCTACCGGCTGCCCGAACTGGCACCGGCCCTGGAGTTCCTGCCGGTCAAGGACCAGCCCAGGCTCGCGGCGAGGATCGCGGCACGGGCGGGCTCGCGCGTCTGAGCGGGAGGGCGCGCTACTGTCCGCCGCGATACGCCGAGGAGACGCCCCGGCCGACGGGGAGGTTGCCATGGCACCGCGCCGCGCTGTGCTCGCGCTGCTCACCCTGATCGTGCTCGTCGTGCCTGGGCTGAGCGCCTGTGGAGGCGGCGGAGGTGGCTCCGCGGTGACCGCCCCGCAGCTGCTCGCCCGCGCCAAGACCACCCTGGACAAGGCCTCGAGCGCGCACTTCGTGCTCACCAGCGCGGGCGCCCCCACCACGGGGACGGCGCTCGTCGGCGGGGAGGGCGACATCGCCCGCCCGTCGTCCTTCCAGGGCACGCTGAAGGTGCTGGCCTCGGGTGCGACCGTCGACCTGAAGGTCATCTCGGTCGACAAGCGGGTCTACGCCCAGCTCCCGTTCACCACGACCTACAGCGTCGTCGACCCCAAGGCGTTCGGGTTCGGCGACCCGGGTGCGCTCCTCGACCCCGGCACCGGCATCTCGCAGCTGCTGAAGGGCGCGACCTCGGCGAAGCTCGGCAGCGAGAAGAGGGTGGGCGGCGAGGTGGTGCGCGACGTGTCGGCCGACCTGCCGGGCGCCCTCGTGCAGCAGGTCCTCGCCAGCAAGGACCCGAGCAACCCGGTGACGGCGCAGTTCTCCATCGCCTCCGACAGCGGACAGCTGCGCCGCGCCGTCCTGACCGGGCCGTTCTTCTCGGCCACCCAGGACGCCACCTTCACGCTCGAGCTGAGCAAGTTCGGGGCCCATGTCTCGATCACCGCGCCACCCACCGGCTGACCCGGCGGCGGCCCCGGCCCGAGCCAGCGGCCCGGCGCTGTCCGTCGTCGTCCTGGCGACGCTCGCCGTCCTGGTCACCGCCGCCGACACCTACGTGGTGGTCCTGGCGCTCCCCGACATCCTGACCGGGGTCGGCGTCGGTCTCGACCAGCTGCAGCGGGCCACCCCGGTCATCGGCGGGTTCCTGCTCGGCTACACCGCCACGCTGCCGCTCCTGGGGCGACTGGCCGACCTGCGGGGCCGGGCGCCGGTCCTGGTCGGCTGCCTGCTGGTGTTCGCGTTCGGCTCGCTGCTGACCGCCACGGCCGTCTCGCTCGGGCCCGCCGTGCTGGGCCGGGGACTGCAGGGGATCGGCGCCGGGGGACTGGTGCCGGCGACGCTCGCGCTGGTCGCCGACCGCTGGCCGCCGGAGCGCCGCTCCCTGCCCCTCGGGGTGGTCGGCGCGGTGCAGGAGGCGGGCGCCGTGCTGGGGCCGCTGGCCGGGGCGGCGGTGCTGGCCGTCGCCGACTGGCGGGCGATCTTCTGGCTCAACCTGCTGCTCGGGCTGGCCCTCGCGGGAGGCGTCGCCGTCCGTGGCCGGGTCCGCCGGCCCGACGCGGTGGGTCTGGTGCTCGCCGTGGTCGGCGTCGTGGCTCTCGGTCTCCAGCTCGCCGCCCCGGTCGCGCTCGTCGAGGACGTCACCCTCGGCCTGCTCTACGTGCCGGTCGTGCCGTCGATCGCGCTGTCGACCCCGCTCGTGCTGACGGCCGCGCTGGCGGTGTTCGCCATCGTCGTCCGCGGCGTCGTCCATCCGCACGGAGCCCTGGTGCCGGTCCGGGGGATGCGGCGGCTGGCCGGCGAGGTCGACGTCCTCGGTTCGGCGCTGGTGGTCGTGACCCTGGGCAGCCTCGTGTGGGCGTTCGCGGCGGCCGACCCGGCCACGCAGGTGGTCGCCTACCGCCCGGTGCTGCTGCCGCTCGCGGTCGTGGCCGGGACGGCGTTCGTGCTGCACGAGCGGCGGACGCCGGAGCCCGTGCTGCCCCTGCGCGCCCTGCGCCCGGTCGGGGCCTGGGGCGCCCTGGTGGTGAACCTGCTGGTCGGGGTCGCGCTCGTGGCGGCGCTGGTCGACGTGCCGCTGTTCGCGCGGCACACCACCACGCCCGGGGACCAGTTCGGCGCGGCGCTGGTGCTGCTGCGGCTGCTCGTCGCGGTGCCGGTCGGGGCCGTGGCCGGCGGCTGGCTCTGCCGGCACGTGCCTGCGCGCTTCGTGGCGGCCGGGGGCACCGCGCTGACGGCGGCTGCGCTCGCGCTGATGACCGGCTGGGGCGAGACGTCGCTGGACGGCGCCGCCTCCACCGTCGTGCTGCTGGCCGCGGGCCTGGGGTTCGGCCTCGCGATCGCGCCGGTCAACACGGTGCTGCTGGGCAGCACGGGGTCGGACGTGCACGGCAGCGCGAGCGCGCTGGCGGTGGTGGCCCGCACCGTAGGCATGCTCGTCGGGCTCTCCCTGCTCACCGCCGTGGCGCTGCGGAGGTTCACCGCCGAGGTCGCCGCGATCGGGTCACCGGTCCAGCTGTGCCCGCAGACCCCCGCCCACTGCCCGGCCTACGACTCCGCGACGAGCGCCGCGATCCTCACCCAGCTGCACACCGTCTTCGGCGGCGCCGCGATCGCCGCCGGGCTGGCCGCGGTGGCGGCGGCCGTGCTGCTCAGGACGCCGCCAGCGCCGCGGTGATCTCCTGGCGGAGGACCAGCGGGTCCACGCCGCGATCGGCGAGCATCTTCATGGCCACGCCCTCGCCGTCCCGGAGGATGCCCAGGGCGATGTGACCATCGGCGATGGCGCCCGACTTCAGGGCGACCGCCTCCCGCAGGCTCAGTTCCAGCACCTTCTTCGCGCGGCGGGTGAACGGGATGTGGCCCTTGACCTCGCGCCCCTTGTCCGGGCTCGGGACGTCGAGCGCTCCGGCTCCGAACGTCGCCTCGACGCTGTCCCGGACGGCGTCGAGATCGATCCCGACCGTGCCGAGGGCCGCGGCATCCAGCTGCTCCTGACCGGCGAAGCGGCGGAGCACCTCGATCGCCGCCGTCCGGGTCAGCCCGTGCCGCTCGAACACCGCGCAGGTGGGGGAGCCGGTCTGGTCGAGCAGCCCGAGGAGGAGGTGCTCGGTGCCGATGAAGTTGTGGTGCAACCGCCTGGCCTCGTCCTGGGACGAGACGACGACCTGGCGTGCCTCCTGGGTGAATCGCTCGAACATGCCCTCAGCCCCTTCGCCGGAGCGGCCCGCGGCCGCCCGCATGCTTCTTGTGCACCGCTTGCCGCGAGACGCCGAGCCGCTGCGCGATCTGCTCCCACGTCCAGCCCTGGTCGCGGGCGTTCTGCACCTGAAGGGTCTCCAGGCGCTCGACGAGGGTCCGCAGCGACCGCACGGCCGACAGGCCCACCGCGGGGTCCCGGCTGCCGGCGGCCGATGCCACCGCTGCTGTGTCCGCCATGCCTGTCAACCTAGGTTGCTTTCCCCGAGCCTGTCAACCTTTCTTGACAAGCGGCACCCACCCCCTGGGCGGGCGAGGGGTCAGCCGCCGGCGACGACCTCGAAGTGGGTCACCGTCGTCTCGCGCTCGACCAGGTACCGGTCGTCCTCGGGGTAGAAGACGGCCTGCTCGATGTCGTCACCGGCGAACCCGCGGATCGCGTCGCGCGACGCCCAGAAGCTGAAGGTGACGATCTCGGTCCGGCCGTCGCCGAGGTCGCGGGCGAGCATCCACGCGCCCTGGTTCCCGGGGGTGCGGCGGTACTCGGCGATCCCGGTCCGGTCGATGTACCCGGCGTAGGCCTCGCGGTCCGCGGTGCGCACCCACCCGCGCCAGATCCGGGCGATCATCGCGGGACTCCTCTCGTGGTCAGGCGACGGCGGCGGCCCCGCCGCCGGTGACCCGCAGCAGGTCGTCGTAGGTCGCGGCGAACATCGTGTGGTGATCGCCGCCGCCGGCCCACAGCACCGGGTAGGCCGCCAGGTCGACGTCGACGACGGTCCGCAGCGGGGTGGGGTGCCCGACGGGAGCCACGCCGCCGACCTCCTGGGCGGTGGCCGCGAACACGAAGGCCGCGTCGGCCCGGCGCACCCGCTGCGCGCCGACCAGCGCGGCCACCTTGGCGGTGTCGACCCGGTGGGCGCCGCTGGCCAGCACGAGCAGCGGCTCGCCGTCGGCGTCGAACACCAGGCTGTTGGCGATCGCGCCGACATCGCAGCCGAGAGCCGCCGCGGCCGCGGCCGCCGTCGGCACCGGGTCGTCGAACCGGCGCACGTCGGCGGCCATCCCGCCGGCCCGCAGCGCCGCGACCACCCGCTCGACCGCCTCGCTCACCGTGCTGCTTGGTTCGCTCCCGCGGGGCGCTCCGCTCCTCGCTCGTTCCTCGCTGCGATGCTCACGCCCCTGTCCGCTCACAGTGCTGTCT
>DASYGS010000128.1:0-13657 GCA_035999465.1 Blastococcus sp.
GACCGCCGTCCAGACCACCGGCCGCCCGGCCTCGCGGGCGGCGTCGACCAGCGCGGCCGTCGCCGCCACCGCGGACCCGGCGTCGGGCAGCTCGAACGGTCCCCCCGGGTCGGTGTACGCCCGGACGAGGTCGACCACGAGCACCGCCGGCCGCTCCCCCCAGCCGACGCGCCCGGAGAACGCCGACCCGTGCGGCCCCGGCCTCACACCCAGACCGGGCGCTTCGGCGCGGGCAGCCCCGTCTCCTCCTCGCAGCGCTCCAGCAGCTCCTCGATCGGCGGGCCCATGTCGAAGACGGGCAGCTCGGCGGGCCGGTCGGCCCGCATCTGGTCGCGGAGGCTCTCGGTCGCCTCGGCGTTCACGGTGCCGTCGTCGTCCACGCAGACGCCGTACCGCTCCGCGCCCTTCGCCGTCACCAGGCCGCGCCGCACCTCCTTCGCCACCAGCTCCGGGTCGCGCTCGAGCGGGTCGCCCCAGCCGCCGCCGCCCCAGGTGACGAAGTGCAGGACGTCACCGGCCGCGACGGGCACGTCGTGGCACTTGCTCGGCAGCACCTGCCGGGTGCCGTCGGCGTGCTCGATCCACTTGGTGCCACGGGCACCGGGGTGCCCGCCGTTGACGCCCCAGGGATAGGTCAGCCAGCGGTCGTCGTGGATCGCGATCGCGCCCGGCTCCTCGAACACGTACGCGACGTCGACGCCGTTCCCCCCGCGGTGCAGCCCCGCGCCGCCGGTGTCGGCGACCGTCTCCCACTTCTCGATCCGCAGCGGGTAGTAGGACTCCAGGTACTCGCACGGGATGTTCACGAAACTCGGCCACAGCGAGTGGCCGTCGGGGCCGTCGCCGAGCGGCCGGCCGGGAATGCCCCCGAAGCCGATCGAGTACAGCTGGAACCACTCCCCCTTCCGCTCGCCGTGGGAGTAGAAGCCGGAGTACATGAAGTGCGGCGAGGAGGAGAATCCGGCGGCGTTGAGCAGGGCCGGGTTGGTCTGTCCCAGCAGGCCGCCGAAGAGGTCGAAGACCCGGCCGATGCCGTGGTTGCGGCCCGACAACGCGGCCGGGAACTTCGGCTTCCAGTACGAGCCGTCGGGGATCGTGACGTCGACCAGCGGATAGAACCCGTCGTTCCACAGGATCTGCGGGTCGGCCACGGTGATCATGTAGATGCCGAAGAACATCCGGGTCAGGTTCTCGTTGATGTAGTAGTTGATCGGCCCGGCGGCCTGCGGCGAGGAGCCGGTGAAGTCCAGGTGAACCTTGTCGCCGGTGCGGGTCAGCGACAGCTTCAGCTCGTAGGGGCCGTTGCCGATGCCGTCGTCGCAGATGTAGTCGGTGAAGCTGAGCGTGCGCCCCTCCTCGAACACCATGCCGAGCAGCACCTTCATGGCGTCGTAGTTGCGCTGCAGCAGCGCGTCGAGCGCCGAGAGATAGGTGCCGGTGCCGAACCGGTCGCACATCTCGACCACCCGCCGGCTCGCGGTCCGGCAGGCGGCGACCAGGCCGTTGAGGTCGGCGCGGTTCCAGTCGGGCTTGCGCACCTGGTTGAGCACGATCCGCAGCGCGTCCTCGTTCAGCTTCCCCTTCGAGTACAGCTTGAAGGGCGGGATCACGACGCCCTCCTCGAAGATCGTCCGCGCGTCGGTCGGCATGGACGACGGCGTCTTGCCGCCGACGTCGGACATGTGCCCGAACATCGCCGCCCACCCGACGACCCGGCCGTCCTTGAAGATCGGGACGACGATCAGCCAGTCATTGGCGTGGCTGATCGCGGCGCCGCAGGCGTAGGGGTCCGACGTCAGGAGGACGTCGCCCTCCTCGATCGTGTCGTCGAACCCGTCGAGGAAGTCGGGGATCGAGAGGCCGAACTGGCCGACGACCATCTTCCCGGCGGGGTCGGCGATCAGCGGGAACTCGTCGTGCTGCTCGCGGATGCCCGGCGACAGCGCCGTCCGGAACAGCACCTCGTCCATCTCGTAGCGGGCGTTGCGCAGCCCGTTCTCGATCAGGTCGAGGGTGACCGGGTCGACCTCCCCCTTCTCGATCGTGCCGGTCGCGCTCTCGATGATCCGTGCCATGGGGTCACGCCTCCGGGGTGATCAGCAGCGAGCCCGACGCGTGCACGGTGGCCGCGTGCCCGGGCAGGACGAGAGTGGTGGAGTCCATCTCGGTGACGACGGCGGGGCCGCGCACCACGTCGCCGGCGCGGAGCCGCGCGCGGTCGTAGACGCCGGCGGCCACGTACTCGCCCCCGACGTAGATCTCGTGCTCCTGCACGCGGGCGCCCGACGGGTCGCCGTCGCCGGCCTCCAGGTGCACCGGCGCGACGTCGGGCCTGGGCCCGGTGACCGTGGCGCGGGCGTTGACGATCTCGTGGTCGACGTCGAGCAGGAAGGAGAACAGGCGGTCGTGCTCGGCGTCGAAGCGCTCGCCGAGCGCCTCCAGCGACGCGTCCGGATCGTCGACGTCGACCGGGATCTCGAAGCCCTGGCCGTGGTAGCGGACGTCGACCTGGTAACCAACCGTCTGCTCCTCGCGCGGCAGGCCCTGCTCGGCCAGCCGCTGACCGGCCTCGTCGGCGAGCTCGCGCAGCATCTGCCCGAGCTCACCGCCCTCGAGCTGGGCGAACCGGCGCAGCACGGTGCGGGCCGACTCGTCGCGGCGGCTGGTGGTCGCGTCGCCGAGCGCGCACAGCACCCCGGGCGAGGGCGGCACGATCACCGGCCAGGCCCCGGTCAGCACCCCGAGCGCGTTCGCGTGCAGCGGGCCGGCGCCGCCGAAGGCGACCAGCGCGAAATCCCGCGGGTCGAAACCCTGCTGCACCGAGACCAGGCGCAGGCCGCCGAGCATGTTCTCGTTGACGATGTCGACGATTCCGGCCGCCGCGGCCTCCGGTGACTCCAGCCCCATCGCCTGGGCGACGGCGCCGACGGCGGTGCGCGCCGCGTCGACGTCCAGGGTGATCTCGCCGCCGGCCAGCGACGTGGGCAGGTAGCCGAGCACGACGTTGGCGTCGGTCACGGTCGGTTCCGTGCCGCCCTTGCCGTAGGCCGCCGGGCCGGGGTCGGCGCCGGCGGACTGCGGCCCCACCCGCAGCGCCTTGGTCAGCTCGGGCACGTGCGCGATCGATCCGCCGCCCGCGCCCACCGTGCGCACGTCGACGCTGGAGGCGCGCACCGTGAGGTCGCCGACCTTGGTCTCGCGCCCGATCCGCGGGCTGAGGTCCTGGACGAGGGCGACGTCGGTCGAGGTGCCGCCCATGTCGAAGGTGATCAGGTCGCGGTAGCCGCACTGCTCGGCGACCCAGACCGCGCCGGTCACGCCGCCGGCCGGCCCGGACAGCAGCATCGTCACCGGCGCGGCGACCGCGGCCGTGGCCGACTGCAGGCCGCCGTCGCTGCGCAGGATCGCCAGCTCGCCCGCGACGCCGCTGTCGGCCAGCTTCCCCGACAGCGTCTGCACGTAGCGCTTGACCTGCGGCTGGACGTACCCGTTGGCCACCGTGGTGAGGGTGCGCTCGTACTCCCGCATCTCGGGCAGCACGTCCGAGGACAGCGACACCGGGACGCCGGGCAGGATCTCGGCGGCCAGCTCGGCGATCCGCTTCTCGTGCGCGGGGTCGGCGAAGGAGTTGATCAGCGAGACCGCCAGCGCCTGGATGCCGCGGCCGGCGAGCTTCTGCAGCTGCGCGCGGACGTCGTCCTCGTCGAGAGGGCGGATGACCGCGCCGTCGCTGGCGATCCGCTCCTCGACCTCGACGGTGTTCTCCAGGTCGGCGAGCGGCTCGGGCTTGGGCCAGATGATCCAGCCGGCCAGACCGCCGGGAACGTAGGACCGGGCGATCTGCAGCACCTGCCGGAAGCCCTTGGTGGTGACCAGGCCGACCGTAGCGCCCTTGCCCTCGAGGATCGCGTTGGTCGCGACCGTCGTGCCGTGCAGCACCTGCGCGACCTCCGACAGCTCGATCCCCGCCGCCGCGCAGACCTGCCCGATGCCGCCCAGCACCCCGACGGCCTGGTCGGCGGGTGTCGAGGCGGTCTTGGCCCGCCACGTGCTGCCGCTGCCCTCCTCGACCAGCAGGACATCGGTGAACGTGCCTCCGACGTCGACTCCGAGCCGGTAACTCATGAGGCCTCCTCGTGGGGTGTGCGGGCGGGTTGGGCGGCCGCCTGCGCGGCGCGGACCATGACGGCGCGGGCGTTGGAGATGTGTGCGGTCATGACCGCCCGGGCCCAGGTGTCGTCGCCGGCGCGCACGGCGGCGACGATCTCGACGTGGTGGGCCAGGCTGCGCCGCAGCGACTCCTCGTCGTAGGCGTGGAAGTTGCGCCGGACGATCGGCGGGTGGATCGCCGCCGCCAGCGCGGCGGCCAGGGTCGGGTGGCCGGCGAGCGCGACCAGCCGGTCGTGGAAGGCACGGTTGAGCGGCACGAGCGCGTCGAGGTCCTGAGCCGGGCCGGGGCTGCCGACGTCGACCATGCGCTGGGCGAGCTCGGCAAGGGCGTCGACGTCGGCCGGTGCGGCGTGCGGCACCGCGTACCCGGTGAGCTGTGGCTCGAGGGTGACCCGGAGGTCGAAGACGCCCTCGAGCTCGGCGACGGTCCAGGTGGCCACCCGGGCCCCCCGGTTGGCGACCAGCTCGACGAGGCCCTCGGCGGCGAGCCGGCTCAGGGCCTCGCGGACGGGGGTGCGGCTGACCCCGAGGCGCTCGGCGAGCTCCACCTCGCCGAGGCGCGACCCCGCCGGCAGGGCACCGCCGAGAATGAGGTCGCGCAGCTCGCGCAGCGCGCGCTCGGCCGACGTCACCGGTTGTGTCAGCGGTCACACCCCCTCGGGAATTGTGTGCAAACCTAGGGCCGCGAGGTTCCGGGAGGCAACGCCCGGGCGTAAATTCCGGGCAACTGCATACAAAGGGGGCCGAACGATGGCGGAGCTGCTGAGCGAGGGGCGCACGCCGAGGGCCCGCCTGCGCGCGTTGGTGACCGCCGGTGCACCGCTGGTGGCGCCGGGTGCCTACGACGCGCTGAGTGCGCGGCTGATCGAGCAGGCCGGCTTCGAGGCGGTCTACATGACCGGCTTCGGCACGACGGCGTCGCTGATCGGCCGGCCCGACGTCGGCTTGCTCTCCGGCACCGAGATGGTCGACAACGCCCGCCGGATCGTCTCCGCCGTCGACGTGCCCGTGATCGCCGATGCCGACACCGGCTACGGCAACGCGATCAACGTCGTCCGCACCGTGCAGCTCTACGAGCAGGCCGGGATCGCCGGCATCCAGCTCGAGGACCAGGTCATGCCCAAGAAGTGCGGGCACATGAGCGGCAAGCTGCTGATCGGCGCCGACGAGATGGTGGGCAAGGTGCGGGCCGCCGTCGCGGCGCGGCGCGACCCCGACCTGCTGATCATCGCCCGCACCGACGCGGTGGCCGTGACCGGTGTCGACGACGCCATCGCCCGCGCCCGCGCGTTCGCCGAGGCCGGCGCCGACGTGCTGTTCGTCGAGGCGCCGACGTCGGAGGAGGACATCACGCGGGTGGCGACCGGGCTGCGCGATGTCGCCCCCCTGGTGTTCAACTGGGCCGAGGGCGGCCGCACCCCACCGCTGTCCCTGGAGCGGATCACCGAGCTCGGCTTCTCCCTCGTCATCTACCCGATCGGCGCACTGCTGGCCGCCACCGCGGGCATCCGCGCGCTGCTGGCCACGCTGAAGGCCGACGGCACGCCGGTGGCCGCGATGCCGGGGCTGCCCTCCTTCGGGGAGTTCACCGACCTGATCGGGCTGCCCGAGATACAGGACCTGGAGCAGCGCTTCTCCGGGGGCTGATGGCACGTCCGCGCGGCGCCCTGCAGTGCTACACCTCAGGTCATGAGGCGCCGGTGGCCGCTCGTGCTCGCCACGCTCTCGGCCTGTCTCCTGCTGAGCGCATGCCCGGCCGCCGACCAGTCCGCCGAGCGGTCCGCGCCGCGCCCGTCCCCCTCCCCCGCCGAGCCGCCGACGGCGCCCCGCCCGGCGCTGGGCACGGACGCCTCGATCGGGCTGCCCGCCTATACCGGGCCGCCGGCCGGTGGACCACCGAGCGCCGGCCCGATCCGCACCCTCGCCGCGGCCGTGGACCTCACGCCCGCCGCGCCGGGCGGCCTCCCGCGCGCCCGCCTGGCCGTGGCGACCCCGGACGGTGGCGCCTACGTCGTCCTCGGCCCCGACGGTGGTGGACCGCCGCAGCGGCTGGGCACCGTGCGCCGGGCCGCCGGCGGCTACCGGGTGACCCGCTCGGTGCCGGTGCCGCTCCTCGAGGTGTGGGGCCTGCACCTGCTCGCCGACGGCCGGGTGGCGCTGACCGGGCCGCTCGACCCGACCGGTGACGCGCCCACCGGCTACGGGTTCGCCGTCGTCGACCCCGCGACCGGGGCGGCGCGATCGACGGCCATCGTGTCGTTCGGGCCGCCGCCGGCCCTCGCGACCGGCCGGTCGGCGCTCTCCCGGGACGGCCGGACGCTGTTCCTCTTCCTCTCCGTGGAGGCGGGAGCCGGCCCGCGCGAGCGGCTCGTCGCCGCCGACGCGCTCACGGGGGTGGTGCTCTCCGACCGCGATCTGAGCAACGACGTGGCCGGCGCGTCCCGGGAGGTCGCCGGGCACGACGTGGCCGGGCTGGTGCCGCGCCCGGGCGGCGGCGTGACGGTGGTGCTCGACGCCACGCCCGACGCGACACGGCCGGAACGGATCCCGACCCTGCTGACCTACGACGCGACCCTGCGGCCGGCGGGCGACCCGGTGCGGGTGACCAGCGCGGCGGAGGCGGCGCAGACCCAGGCCGTCGCCGCCGGGGTCGACGGCACGGTGTTCCTGGCCGTCAGGGTGTCCGCCGGGTCGTGGATCCTCGCCGTGCCCGACGGCGGCGGTGCGGGGCCGGTCCTGGTCCAGCTCGGGGACTCCGCCTACGACTACTCCCTGCTGGTCGAGCCGGCCCAGGTCTGGGGCCTGCTGCCCGCACCGACGGGCGCGCGCGCCGTGCACCTGACCCGCGGCACCGTCTCCGCGCCGGTCGACGTCGGCTGCCCCGGGCTGGACCTGCGCGCCATGTTCCCCGGCAGCGGCGGGGTGGGGGCGCTGCTGGTCGGCGAGTGCAACACGCCCCGCACGCGCACCCAGATGCTGTGGATCCTGCGACCGTAAGCACAGCTCCTCCGGCGTGGCGGCCCAGGGAACGCTTAGGTAGCCGGTGTTGACTGCCCCCGGGCACGCCGTCGGTGCTGCCGCTGTAACGAAGGGGGAACCGTGCGCATCTCGCTGTTCGGGCTGATCTATCTGGCCATCGGACTGATCGTCGCGCTGGGGCACGGCTACAACAGCGTCGCGACCCTCTCCGACATCCTGTCGCTGATCATCGCCGTCGTGCTCTGGCCCGCGGTGCTGTTCGGCCTCGACCTGCACCTCCCCGCGATCGCGACCTGACCGGAGGTCAGCGGCCCGTCCAGTTCGGGGGCCGCTTCTCCAGGTGGGCGGCGATCCCTTCGCGGCGGTCGTCGCTCCGGTAGGGGTTGGGGCCGACGTCGAGGCGGAGCGCCTGCCACAGCGGCAGCTCGAGACCCTTCACCGCGGTCTCCTTCATCCGGCGGATCGAGATCGGCGCGTTGGCGGCGATCCTCCCCGCCAGCGCCAGCGCGGTGGGCAGGACGTCGTCCCGCTCGACGATCCGGTTGATCAGGCCCCACCGCTCGGCGACCTCGCTGGTCACGTACTCGCCGGTGAACAGCAGTTCCAGCGCGATGCCCATGGGGATCCGCTTGGGCAGGACGACGGACCCGAAGTTGGCACCCATGCCGATCTTCGCCTCGGGCAGCCCCAGCGGGATGCCGGGGGCGGCGATCCGCAGGTCGCACGCCAGCGCGAGCTCGAAACCGCCGGCGACGGCGGCACCGGTCAGCGCCGCGATCACCGGCACCGGGGTCTCGGTGACCACCTCGAACACCGTGCGCAGCGGCCGGTTCATCGGCGGCCGGAAGCGGTCGCCCCGCTGGTCGGCCTCCCGGATCTCCTTCAAGTCGAACCCCGCGCAGAACGCCGGCCCGTTCCCCGCGAGGACGACGGCACGCACGTCGGCGTCCTCGGCGCAGGTCAGCAGCTCCTCGATCAGGTCGGCCTGCACCGCGGAGGAGAGGGCGTTGCGCCGCTCCGGCCGGTCGAGGGTGAGCACGCGGACGTGCCCGCGGGTCTCGACGATCAGTCCGGACTCCCGCCGCTGGGCGGCCGATTCGCTCATGTGCAACATCTACCCTGCCCGCCGCGCGCGCGAGTACGGTCGGCCCCCCGTGGAGAGGCCGCCCCCATGCCCGTCTTCATGATCGAGCGCCGCTACGCCGAGGAACTCGAGGTCACCGCCGACATCGCCGACGGCGTCAACCGGATCAACGACGACGAGGGTGTGCGCTGGCTGTACTCGTTCCTGTCGGCCGACAAGCGCAAGACGTACTGCCTGTACGAGGCACCGTCGGCGGAGGCGATCCGCCGGGCCGCGGCGCGGGCCGGACTACCGGCCGACGTGGTCATGGAGATGACCGGCACGCTCCACCCCGACGGGTCGCTGGTCCCGCTCTGAGCCGGTCCCGCTCCGAGCGGGCCGGCTACGGGAGCAGGCCGTGCGCGGCGGCGAACATCGCCGCCTGAGTGCGGTTCCCCGAGCCCGTCTTGGCCAGGATGCTGCGCACGTGGTTCGCGGCGGTGTTCTCGCTGATCACCAGCCGCTCGGCGATCTCCCGGTTGAGCAGGCCCTCGCCGAGCAGCACCAGCACCTCCTGCTCGCGGCCGGTCAGGCCGGCCGGGAGGGCCTCGCCCCGCGCTCCGGCCTGCCGCGGGATCCGGGGCCGCGCGTCGGGCAGCTCGAGGGCCCGCACGACCGGGCGCAGCCCGAGCGGCCGGGCCAGGCCGAGCGCCCGCTCTGTGAGCTCGCCGATCCGCTGCGCGCCGGCACCGACGCGCCGGGCGTGCGCCACCTGCGCGGCCAGCGTGTGCGCCTGGTGCACCGGTGAGCCCATGCGCTCGTCCATGCGCAGCGCCTCGTCGAGTTCGTCGTCGGCACCGGGCGCGCCGAGCAGCGAGTCGACGGCCCCCAGGTACCGCTGCGCGCTGCCGAACACGGCGACGAACTGGCCGGCGACCAGGTTGGTGCCGGCGTACTCGGCCAGCGGCGGCCGCAGCCTGCCGGCGGCGCCGGCGTCGTCGAGGAACAGCGCCGCCTCGACGGCGAAGGCCAGCACGCACGGCCACTGCGCGGAGGCCTCGTACCGCTCGAGGTGCCCGTCGAGCAGCCAGCCCAGCAGCCGGGCCGCCGGGCCCGGCATGCGCAGCTCGGTGTAGAGCGCGAGCAGCCCCGGCGCCCAGTGCGCCTCCGGCGGTTCGGTGCCGGAGATCAACGGCCGCACCTGCTCGACCGCGCCGGTCTCCCGCCGGATCATGTAGCTCTGCACCGCCGACGGGCCCTCGGTGTCGTCGCTGCCGAACGAGGTGCCCATCTCGAGCAGCGCGTCGCAGGTGCGCTGCGCGGCGGCGAACTCCCCCGCGAGGAAGTGCCGGGCGTAGGTCATGCACCCGGCCATGTAGTCGAAGAACGTCTGTCCGGTTGCCCGCGCCATGCGCACCAGGTCGCTGTGCGCCTGGGCGAGGGCGGCCGGCTCGCACCGGAGGTAGGAGATGACCCCGCGGTAGTAGGCGGCCGGCCCCAGGTGGCCCAGGGCACCGGTGCGGTCGGCCAGCCGCGACAGCTCGTCGGCCCGCTCGAGCTTGGCCGCCGCATCCGCCGGGCGCAGCCCGTTCCACAGGCTGGCCTGCAGCGCGTGGGCGAGCAGGTCCGGGTCGCCGTCGGCGCGCGCGAGTTCGATGGCCCGCCGGCCGAGCGCGCCGGCCTGGTCGGTCGCGCCGGTGAAGGCGAGCGCCCGGCCGAGGCTGGCCAGCGCCCGCACGTAGCGCGCGTCGTCCGGATCCGGCTCGATCCGGGCCAGGGCGTCGGTGAGCAGCTCCACCGCGCGGTGCCCGGGCAGGCCCGGCCGCCACGACGCGTCCTCGTAGCCGATCGCGGCCTCCAGGCGGTCGGAGGCGTCTCCCGCCGAGGCGGCCACCTGCTCGTCGAGGGCGCGGGCGCGGGCGAAGTCACCGGCCAGCAGATGGCTGCCGGCCGCCGCGCGCAGCAGCCCCACCCGGACCGCCGGCTCCTCGCTGAGGGCCGCCGCCTGCTCGAACCAGCCGGCGGCATCCTCGTGGGCCAGGCTCCGCTCGGCCGCGCGGGCGGCCTCGGTGAGGTAGCGGACGGCCTTGGCGGCGTGCCCGAGGGCCTGCGCCTGCCCGTAGTGGAAGGCGAGCTGCTGCGCCCGCCGCTCCGACGCGGGTGCCCGGGCCTCGATCACCTCGGCGATGCGGGCGTGCCGCTGCAGCCGGAGCGAGGCCGGCATGAGGTCCAGCACCGCCTGGCGGCTGAGGGCGTGCGGAAAGCGCAGGACGCCGTCCGACGGCGGCACCGGCTCCAGCAGGCCGAAGGCGACCGCCTCGTCGAGGGCGGCCAGCGTCGTCTCGCGGCTCCAGTCGGCCGCGGCGAGCGTCGTGGCGACGTCGACCTCCTCGCCGACGACCGCGGCCAGCTCGACCGTCTGCCGGGCCGGCGCGGTCAGCCGCTCCAGCCGGGCGAGGATCGTGTCGCGGATCGACGCCGGCGCCGCCGCCAGGCTCCGGGCGACGGCGCCCTCCCGCAGCGACAAGTCACGCCACAGCTCGCGCAGGAAGAACGGGTTGCCGCCCGTCTGGTCGCGCAGCACGGTCGCCGCGCTCCGCGCCCCGCGCGGCGACAGGTGACCGACCCGCACCAGGTACTGGGCGATGTCCTCGGTGGCCAGGCCGGCCAGGTCCAGCCGGCGCACCCCGTCGAGGCGGTAGAGCTGCGCGATGGTGCGCACCAGGCCGGCCGAGCGGTCGGGGGCGGTGGTGCGGTGGGTGCCCAGCACGAGCATCGGGGTGTCCGCCGTCCGCTCGACGATGTGGGCGAGCAGGTGCAGCGACGAGGGGCCGGCCAGGTGCAGGTCCTCCAGCGCCAGGACCAGCGGGCACTCGGCGGCGACGTCGCACAGCGCCCCGACCGCGGCGTCGTAGAGGCCCCGCCGGTCGGCCCGCGACCGCTCGTCGTCGCCGTCCGCCGGTCCGCGGCCGGCGAGGACCCGCAGCCGGTTCCCCTCGTCGTCGTCCCGGACCCGGCCCAGCAGCGCCTCGACCGGCTCCACGAAGGGCTGGTACGGCGGCCCGAACTCCGCGGCGCACGTGCCCAGCAGGACGGCGGCACCGTGCCGTCGCAGCGTCATCGACACCTCGGCGAGCAGCCGCGACTTGCCCGCGCCCGGCTCGCCGCCGACGAAGACCACCTGCCGGCTGCCGGCGAGGACCGCCGTCCAGACCTCCTCGAAGGTGGCCAGTTCCGCGCGCCGGCCGACGAACGCGGGCCGCTCCGGCCGCGTCCAGCGCACCGGGAGGGGCGGCGACGTCCAGCCGGACATGGCCGGAGGCTAGACCCGCCGCCGCGCCGCGTCGATGACCAGATCTGGTCATGCCGGGCGGCCGCACGGTTCCGCAGTTCTGGTCATGTGCGGGCCCCTCGCGCCGCCCTAGCGTCGGCGACGTTCCGGTGGAGCGCCGGAGCACCGGAACCTCTCGAGGAGCACCTCATGGCAATGCCAGCACTCGACACCCTCGTCGCGCGCGTGGCCGGCTCCGTCGTCCGCCCGGGCGACAGCGGCTACGAGGACGCGCGGCACGTCTACAACGGGATGATCGACGCGCGCCCGGCGGCGGTGGTCCGCTGCTCGACCGCCGCCGACGTGGCGGCCACCGTGCGGTACGCCGCGGAGAGCGGCAAGGCGCTGGCGGTCCGCGGCGGCGGCCACAGCGTGCCCGGCTTCGGGACGGCGGACGACGCGATCGTGGCCGACCTCTCGGGCATGCAGTCGGTGGAGGTGGACGACGCTGCGCGCACCGCGGCCGCGGGTGGGGGCACCACCTGGCACCGCCTCAACGACGTCACCGCGGCGCACGGGGCGGCCACCCCCGGCGGGATCATCTCCAGCACCGGCATCGGCGGCCTGACCCTCGGGGGCGGCATCGGCTACCTCAGCCGCGGCTACGGGTTGTCCTGCGACAACCTGCTGGCGGCCGAGGTGGTCACCGCCGACGGGTCGATCGTGACGGCCAGCGACGAGGAGAACCCCGACCTGTTCTGGGCGCTGCGCGGCGGCGGGGGCAACTTCGGCGTGGTCACCCGGTTCACCTACCGGCTGCACCCGGTGACCGACATCCTCGGCGGCCCGATGTTCTTCGACCTCGCCGACGCCCCCGCGCTGCTGGCCTACTTCCGCGACTTCATCGCGACCGCCCCGCGGGAGTTCGGCGGGTTCCCCGGCTTCCAGATCGCGCCGCCGCTGCCGTTCGTGCCCGAGGACAAGGTGGGCAAGCCGTTCCTGCTGATGGTGCCGTGCTGGACCGGTTCGGTGGCCGAGGGCGAGCAGATCATCGAGGGCTTCCGCCAGATCTCGCGGCCCGTCGCCGAGCACGTCGGCGTGATGCCGCTGGCGGCGCTCAACAGCGCCTTCGACGCCCTGCTGCCGCCGGGGCTGCAGCACTACTGGAAGGCCGCGTTCGTGCGCGAGCTGACCGACGACGCGATCGCGGCGCACCTCGAGCACGGCTCGAAGGTGCCCTGCGTGAACTCGACGATGCACCTCTACCCGATCAACGGTGCCGTGCACGACGTCGCCTCCGACGCCACCGCCTTCGGCCACCGGGACGCGACCTTCGCGGCCGTGATCGCCGGCATGTGGCCGGACCCGGCGGACAACGCGGCCAACACCGCCTGGGTGCGCGACTACTACGCGGCGATCGCGCCGCACTCGGAGCCGGGCGGCTACATCAACTTCGCCTCGGCCGACGACCAGTCGAAGGCCGCCGTCAACTTCGGGGCGAACTACAACCGGCTGCGCGAGACCAAGCGGCGCTACGACCCCGGCAACCTGTTCCACATCAACCAGAACATCGACCCCGGCCCGCGGATCCCGGCGCCGCGCTGAGGTCGCCGTCCTCCGGCCCGCTCTGGGGGTCTTGTGCACGCACTCGGGGTCCTGCAGGACTCCCGGAGCGCGCACAACACCCCTGGAGTGGCCCCTGTCAGCCCGCCAGCGAGCGGCGCGCCACGAGGTCCTGCGGCGAGGTCGGGCGCAGGTCGTCGAAGGAGGTCGGCAGGCCGAGGGCCGCGGCCGCCGTCCGGAGCTGCCGGAGCTGCCCCGTCGTCAGGATGGGGTCAGCCCGCGCCGCCGCCCGCAGGTGCTCGAGGAGCAGGTCGTGCAGTGCCTCGACGCGGGCGGCGTCCAGACCGGCCGAGGCGGCGAGCCGGGCCAGCGTGCCGGACTCGCCGCCGAGCAGCCGGCCGTCGGCCAGCGCGGCGGTGACGACGTCGAGGTAGCGCTGCGCGTCGACGTCACCCTCGGCGGAGGTGCGGCGGCGGGTCAGGAGCGAGGCGATCCAGCCGTCGGTGCTCCCGGGCTGCTCGCCCGCCCGGGGCAGCGGGGGCGCCTGCACCTCGAGTTCCGGCATGGGTCGCAGCCCGCAGAGGTGCCGCAGCGGGCCGCCGTGGACACCG
>DASYGS010000080.1:0-2428 GCA_035999465.1 Blastococcus sp.
CCGAACAGCCCCTCCTCGGTGGCGATCTGCAGCAGTCGCGGCGTCCGCGGGTCGCCCTGCTTGTGCACGTGGTGACCCAGGCCCGGGACGAAGCGCCGCGCGGCCCGCTGCGCGGTGACGGTCTCCAGGGCCAGGGCGTCCCAGCCGGCGTCGTCGGACGGCAGGTCTCCCTCGACGCCGGTCAGGACGTCGTGCAGGAACCGGCCGCAGTCCTCGGTCACGCCCAGGAACCGCGACCCGCCGCCGAGCAGCCCCGCCGCCAGTGCACCCTGCACCGAGTCGGGCGCGGAGAGGTAGGTGAGGCGCGTGACGATCGCGGTGGGCGTGAAGCCGTGGTCGGCCAGCGCGGCCAGCACGGATTCGAACACGCGGGTCTCGCCCCGGGTGGGTCGCCGCTGGGTGGCCAGCCAGAACGCCAGCTCACCGAAGCCCACGTTGCCCATGACGTCGTCGGCGAGGTCGTGGCCGAGCAGCGTGATGCGCTCCACGCTCGAGGCGCCCAGCGCCGTCGAGTATTCGGGTCGCCCCTCGGTCACGCCGTCTCCTCGTGCGCGTCTGCGGCCGGCCCGGCGAGCCAGCGGCGGATCTCGGCGCCGTGCTCGTCGAGCGCCGGTGGCGGCAGACGGTAGTCCGCGGCGGTGTCGGAGAACGTGATCGGATTGCGCACCGACGGAACGGCCGCCGCGCCCTCGCCCACGGTCACCACCGGGTCGAGGCCGACCTCCTCGGCGAAGGCCACGCCCTGGTCGACGGTGTTGATCGGCCCGCACGGCACGCCGGCGGCGATGATGTCGCGGAACCACTCGAGCTTGGTGCGGGTGCGCAGCCGCTCCACCAGGAGCGGGCGCAGCTGGTCGCGGTTGGCCGTGCGGTCCTCGTTGCGCAGGAAGCGCGGGTCGGCCGCCAGGCCGGGGACGCCGAGCACCTCGCAGAGCTTGCGGAACTGCCCGTCGTTGCCCGCGGTGACGATCAGATCCCCGTCGGAGCACGGCAGCGGCTCGTAGGGGAACAGGCTCGGGTGGCTGTTGCCCATCCGGAACGGCACGACGCCCCCGGCGACCACGGCGCTGGTCTGGTTGACCATCCCCGACAGCGCCGAGGCGAGCAGGTTGACCTCGACGTGCTGGCCGCGGCCGGTCTCGTGCCGGAGGTTGAGCGCGGACAGGACGCCGATCGTCGCGTGCAGCCCGGCCATGACGTCGAACACCGCCACCCCGGCGCGGTACGGCTCGCCGGCCGGGTCGCCGGTGAGGCTCATCAGCCCCGAGATCGCCTGCACGATGAGGTCGTAACCGGGCAGGGCCGCTCCGCCGGGGCCGCTGCCGAACCCGCTGATCGAGGCGTAGACGATGCCGGGATTCGTGGCGGCGACGTCGTCGTAACCGAGCCCGAAGCGGGCCAGCCCGCCCGGCTTGAAGTTCTCCACCAGCACGTCGGCGCGACGGGCGAGCTCGCGGGCGGCGGCCAGGTCGTCGGCGTCCTTCAGGTCGAGGGCGACCGACCGCTTGTTGCGGTTGACGCCCAGGTAGTAGGTGGAGACGCCCTCGCGCACGGGCGGCGCCCAGGTGCGGGTGTCGTCGCCGCCGGGGCCCTCGACCTTGACCACCTCGGCGCCGAGATCGGCGAGCAGCATCGTCGCGTACGGCCCGGCGAGGATCCGGGAGAAGTCGGCCACCAGCAGGCCGGCCAGCGGCCCGCGGCCGGGTGCCGGGGGGAGGGCCTGTCCATCAGCCATGGCCCGGGCCCACCCTTCGAATCGGCATCTCGCCGCGATACGGACAGCCGTCCGCCAGCGCCGCCCCCGGAGTCTCGGTGCCGCCGCTCGACGGTGTCAAGAGGCTGGACGGGCCGCTTCCACGACGGGGAAGCAGGACCTTGACATGCCCGGAAGAGCCCGAGAATGGTGACCCCGTCGACCGGGTGACGGCATACGGACACCGGTCCGCTCACTGCTGACGACGATGTGCAGGAGGAGACGATGACCCACTCCGACGCCGGGTCCACCGCCCCGGAGGCCGGCCGGCCGGTGGTGTTCCGTGGCGGGACGGTGCTGACCATGGACGACGCCGGCACGGTGCTGACCGACGCCGACGTGCTCGTCGTCGGCGACCGCATCGCCGCGGTCGGGCCGGGGCTCGACGTGCCGGAGGGCACGCAGGAGATCGACGCCCGCGGCGGCATCGTGATGCCCGGGATGATCGACACCCACCGGCACATGTGGCAGACCGCGATGCGCGGCTACGGCGCGGACTGGACGCTCACCCAGTACTTCGTCTGGAACTACCTCGAGCACGGGCGGAAGTTCCGCCCGCAGGACATCGCCGCGGGCAACCGGCTGTCGGCGCTGGAGTCCCTCGAGGCCGGCGTGACCACCACCGTCGACTGGTCGCACAACCTGCACACCACCGACCACGCCGAGGCGGCGATC
>DASYGS010000133.1:0-10707 GCA_035999465.1 Blastococcus sp.
GGCTGCGCAGCTACGACGTGCGGCCGGTGATCGAGACCCTCGTCGACACCGGCAGCCTGCTGGAGCTGCGCGCCGGCTTCGGCGTCGGCATCGTCACCGCCCTCGCGCGGATCGAGGGGCGCCCGATCGGCCTGCTCGCCAACAACCCGCGCCACCTGGGCGGGGCGATCGACGCCGACGCCGCGGACAAGGCGGCCCGCTTCCTGGAGCTGTGCCAGGCGCACGGCCTGCCCGTCGTCTCGCTCTGCGACACCCCGGGGTTCATGGTCGGACCCGACGCCGAGCGCACCGCGACGGTCCGCCGGTTCGGCGCCATGTTCCTGGCCGGCGCCCGGCTCACCGTGCCGCTGTGCGCCGTCGTCCTGCGCAAGGGCTACGGCCTGGGTGCGATGGCGATGGCCGGCGGTGACCTGAAGGCCCCGCTGGTCACGGTCAGCTGGCCGACCGGCGAGTTCGGGGGCATGGGCCTGGAGGGCGGGGTGCGGCTCGGCTACCGCAAGGAGCTCGAGGCGATCGACGACCCCGACGCCCGCAACGCGCGCTACGAGGAGCTGATCGCCGAGGCCTACGAGCGGGGCAAGGGCCTCAGCGCGGCCGCGGCGTTCGAGCTCGACGACGTCATCGACCCCGCCGGCACCCGGGCGGTGATCACCCGGGCGCTGGACATCTCAGTGCCCTGACGATCCCAGCCGGGCCGTCACCGCGGCGGGTGCCGACGAGCACGCGTCGGGGTTCGCCCGGCTGGACGCGTGGTCGCTCGCGGTGTCGTGCAACCCGACCGTGGCGATGGCCGCCCGCCAGCCGCCCATGCCGGCGAGCTCGCGGGGGACGTGCACGTTGGCCGCGCCGTCGATCAGGTTGACCGCCAGCGGGTTGGCGCTCGGCCCCACGTCGAGGCCACCGCCGGGCGCCCGGGTGACCAGGTCGGGGTCGGGGAGGACGCCCATCAGCTGGTCGGCCTGGTACTGGGTGAGCTCGTCGGGCGCGGCGCCGAAGTAGTACCAGCTGGCCGCGCAGATGCCGTACAGGTGCGGTCCGAACTGGGCGTAGTTGACGTAGAGCTCCAGTTCCCGCTGGTGCGACAGCGCCAGGCTCATCTCGGAGGAGAGGACGGCCTCCACGCCCTTGCGCACCGGGTCCTGGTGCGACCAGAGGAACACGTTCTTCGCCAGTTGCTGCGGGATGGTCGAACCCGACGGATCCGGCTTCCCGTGCAGGTAGGCCGTGATGCGGGCGGTGAAGTCGCCGAGCGTGAACGCGCCGGCGCGCGTGCCGAGCCGCTCGTCCTCGTGGGCGATGACCGCGGCCAGCAGGTACCGGCTGACGTGGTCCAGCGACACGTACTGGTAGGTGACCGACGATCCGTCCTGCAGCATGAACGCGGTCGTCGACGGGGTCCACCAGCGCAGGCTGCCCAGGAACACGGCGAGCACCACCTGCAGGATCAGCAGCGTCAGAAGCACGCGACGGACGACGCGCCGGAGCCGCCGGTGCCGTCGCGGCCGCGCGACCGGCCCGCCGCCGGGCCCGTCGCCGGGCGGCGGCGGACCCCATCCCGGGGGAGGACCGAAGGGCGGCCTCGGCGGCGGGACGGCGGGTCGTCCGGGCGGCCCGGGGAGGTCGGGTTCAGGGCGCGGCGGACCCCAGCCGCGGACATCGCGCGGCATGCCTGCTCCGCCCACCACCTGCCACCCCCTCCCGGGTCGGGGGGCGCGGTCCGCCCGTCCGGTCCGCACCCTCGGACCGACGAGCCTGACACGGAAACCTGTACGCCGGTCCGGGCCCGGCCGCGCTCAGTGGCTCCGGACGTCGATGTCGTCGGCGCCTACCCGGGCCATCGGGACGAAGCCGTCCCTCCGGGCGAGGGCGGCCGCGGGGGAGCCGTCGACGACCACGACGACGACGGCCGCGTCGAGCGCGCGGTCGGCCGGCCGGCCGTGACCGGCGAGGAACGCGAGGTAGGCGTCCTGGTCGGCCGCCGGGAAGGCGTCGAGCGGATCGGCGATCCACACGCGCGAGCCGTCGGCGGCCAGCGCCTCGGCCAGCGGTTCCGGGGCCAGCACGGTGCGCCCGGCGGCGAGTCGCGCGATCGCGCGCGCGTCGTCGGCGTCCGCGGCGAAGGCCGGCTCGCGCTGGACGAGCAGCGCCGCGCTCAGGCACACCATGGCGACCGTGCAGACGAGGGCCACCGCCCGCAGCAGTCCCGCGGGTCGCGAGCGGGTGCGGCGCCCGAGGAGTGCGGTGAGGCCGGCGGCGGCGGGCGCGACCGCGAACATGCTCAGCCAGATGCCGTTGCGGGCCGCCGACGCGGCGGACACCAGCAGCCCCGCCGCCGCGACGTACTCCCAGACGGGCCTGCGCGAGAACAGGGCCAGACCGAGCAGCAGGAGCGTGGTGACCACCAGCAGCAGGTCGAACGGCGCGCTCAACTGCAACGGCGCCCACAGCAGGATGTGCTGCCGCGCGGTCTCGTTGGTGAACACCCCGTAGTAGTAGGCCGGGGTGCGCAGCCCGGCCGGGTTCAGCAGCAGCGCGACCAGCATGGAGGCCAGCACGCCGGCCGCCGTCCAGGGGTCGCGGCGCAGCCGCCCGACCAGCAGGTAGCAGGCGCCGACCGCGACGCCGAGCAGCACCGTGCCGTGCAGGTTGCCCCAGACCGCGACCAGCGGAACGAGCCACCACACCCGGGTGGACGGACGCCGGCTCTCGCCCCGCAGGATCAGAAGCAGCACGGCGAACGGCACCAACGACAGGAGCTGGGCGCGCACCACCATGAGCGCGGGGAAGGTGCCGAGCGCGACGAGGAACACCGCTGCCGCCGTGGCGCCGTCCGTGGCCCCGAGGCGTCGCGCCGCGACGGCCAGGAGCGACAGCAGGGCGACGGCGGCCGCGAGCTCGACCGCCGGCAGCCCGAGCGGCCCCAGGTGATCCACCAGCGCCAGCAGTACCCCGCCCAGCGCGGGCACCGGCGGCCACGCTGTGGTGTCGACGACGGCGAAGGGCAGGCCGACGGGCACGGATCCCGTGCGCAGGACGACGTCGCCGAGAGCCACGAGCCACATGGTGTCGGCCCCCACGATGACCGACGCGGCGAGCACGGCCAGCGAGGTGGCGACGGCCAGGGCGGTCCAGACGGGCACTCGCCGCGGCTCGGAGGCAGGCTCCTGGTCCGGCGGGAGGGGGGCTGCGACCTGCGAACGCGTCGCGACGGGCGCCCGCACGCCTACCCCGGTGCTTCCGCGCGAGTGCTCCACAGGTGTTGTCATCGGTCCGGGGCGCCGCCAACTTGAACGGCTCGCTGCCGAGCTGACTTCCGGACGCGGAGGCCGGCCACCCGTTACAGGTGATTGCCCGATGCCGCTCCGGGTCGACAGTCGGGACCACCGTCGTCGCAGGGAGCAGACCATGAGTCAGCCGTTCCGGGGTTCGGTCGAGCTCGACATCCGCGATTCCGTGCCGGACTGGGCGCCGTTCGAGCAGCCGAAGGCTGCCGACGGCACGCCCAATGTGCTCTACATCGTCCTGGACGACGTCGGATTCGGGGCGCTCGGCTGCTACGGGGGAATGGTCGACACCCCCAACATCGACCGGATCGCGGCCGCCGGGCTGCGCTACACGCAGTGGCACACCACGGCGCTGTGCTCGCCGTCGCGATCGTGCCTGCTGACCGGCCGCAACCACACGGTGAACGGGATGGCGTGCATCACCGAGGCCGCTGCCGGGTTCCCCAACGGGAACGGCCACATCCCCGCGGCCTGCGCGACGCTGGCCGAGATGCTCGTCGACCGCGGGTTCAGCACCGCGGCGGTGGGCAAATGGCACCTGACGGCCGAGGACGAGATGAACCTGGCGTCCACCCGCCGCGCGTGGCCGTTGGGCCGTGGTTTCGAGCGGTTCTACGGCTTCCTCGGGGCCGAGAGCAACCAGTGGTATCCCGACCTGGTCGAGGACAACCACACGGTCGACCAGCCCCGCAGCCCGGCGGAGGGCTACCACCTCTCCGTGGACCTCGCCGACAGGGCGATCGAGTACTTCGGCGACGTGAAGGCCATCGCCCCCGACCGTCCCGTCCTGATGTACTTCGCTCCCGGGGCCGCGCACGCGCCGCACCAGGTGCCGCGGGAATGGGCGGACCGGTACCGGGGACGGTTCGACGCCGGGTACGAGGCGGCCCGGGAGCAGATCCTCGCGCGGCAGAAGGAGCTCGGCATCGTCCCGTCCAACACCGAGCTGCCGCCGCTGAACCCGATCGGCACGCCGGAGAACCGGACGGGCCCGGACGGGAAGCCGATGCCGGTCATGGACTACACGCGCCCCTGGGCCGACCTGGCCGACAAGGAGCGGCGACTGTTCGCACGGATGGCCGAGGTCTATGCGGGCTTTCTGACGCACGCGGACGCGCAGATCGGGCGACTGCTGGACTACCTCGAGGAGATCGAGGAGCTGGACAACACGATCGTCGTGCTCGTGTCCGACAACGGCGCCAGTGGGGAGGGCGGCCCGAACGGGTCGGTGAACGAGAACAAGATCACCAACGGGCTGCCCGATGACCTGGACCAGAACCTGGCCATGCTGGACGAGCTGGGCGGCCCGAGGACCTACAACCACTATCCGAACGGGTGGGCGATGGCCTTCAACACCCCGTTCAAGATGTGGAAGCGCTACTCGTTCAACGGTGGCACCGCCGACCCGTGCGTCATCTCCTGGCCGGCGGGTCTGAAGGCCCGCGGTGAGCTGCGCGACCAGTACCACCACGCCATCGACATCGTGCCGACGCTGCTGGACTGCCTGGGGGTCGACGAGCCGGCCACGGTCAACGGCGTGACCCAGATACCGGTGCAGGGCGTCAGCATGCGGTACAGCTTCGACGCGGCGACCATCCCGAGCGCCAGGACGACGCAGTTCTACTCGATGTTGGGGACGCGCGGGATCTGGCACGACGGCTGGCAGGCCGTCACCACCCACCCCGCGCTGTCGGGCTGGGGCCACTACGAGGAGGACTCCTGGGAGCTGTACCACACAGCGACCGACCGGTCCGAGGTGCACGACGTCGCGGCCGAGAACCCCGAGCGGCTCCGGGATCTGATCGGCCTGTGGTTCTTCGAGGCCGGCGTGAACGGCGCCTTCCCGCTGGACGATCGCGGCGCGCTGGAGATCATCCTCACGCCGAGGCCGCAGCTGGTCGCGCCGCGGGACCGCTATCTTTTCCGGCCCGGCGGCGCGGAGGTGCCCGAGTCGGTCGCCCCCAACCTGCGCAACCGGTCCTTCATCATCGGCGCGGTGGTCGACCTCCCCGCCGCGGGAGCGCAGGGCGTGCTGTTCGCCCACGGCAGCCGCTTCGGCGGCCACGCCCTCTACCTGAAGGACAACCGCCTGCACTACGTCAACAGCTTCGTGGGCATCGTGGAGCAGCGCGTCGATGCCACCGAGGAGCTGCCCACCGGCAGCCGGCTCGTCCTGTCGGCCAGCTTCACCAAGGACGGCGAGGCGGCGCCCGGCGTGGCGGAGGGGAAGCTTGAGCTGTGGCACGGCGACCACAAGGTCGGCGAGGGTCGGATCAAGACCCAGCCCGGGAAGTTCTCGCTGGCCGGGGAAGGGTTGTGCATCGGCCGCGACAGCGGTGAACCGATCACGGACGACTACCCGGGATCGGCCCCGTGGGCCTTCACCGGCGGGAGCATCCGCCGGGTCGCGGTGGATGTGAGCGGTGAGCCCTACGTCGACCTCGAGCGGGAGGCCGCCGCGATGCTCAGCCGCGAGTGACCGTCGGCTGCCCGGCGTCGGCCGCCAGGCGGAAGCCGATGTTGCCCGTGCTGGTGTCGGGGGTGTTGCCCGAGCGGGCGGCGCAGCGGTAGCGCCAGCAGTAGGACTCGTGACACAGGTAGGAGCCGCCCCGCGTCACGCGGTCGATCTGCCCCGGTGCCCGGCGGTCGGCGCACCACTCCCAGACGTTCCCGGTCGTGTTGTAGAGGCCGAAGCCGTTCGGGGGGAAGGAGTCCACGGGCGCGGTGCCGACGAAGCCGTCCTCGCCGGTGTCATGAGCCGGGAACCGGCCCTGGAAGACGTTCATCCGGTGTTTCCCCGCGGGCGTCAGGTCGTCGCCCCACGGGAACCGGCGGCCCTCCAGGCCGCCGCGCGAGGCGTACTCCCACTCGACCTCCGACGGCAGTCGCCCCCCTGCCCACCGGCAGTAGGCCCGCGCGTCGATCCAGGACACGTGCACGACCGGGTGGTCGTCGCGGCCGTCGAGGTCGGAGCCCGGGCCCTCGGGGTGCAACCAGGTGGCGCCGTGCACCTGGCGCCACCAGGGCGCCTGGGCCACCGCGCGCGTGGGCGGGAAGCCGGCGGGGAGCAGGCCGCCGAAGACGAAGGACCACCCCTCCCGTTCCGCCGTCGTCGAGTAGCCGGTGGCCTCGACGAATCGGGCGAACTCCGCGTTGCTGACCGTGCAGTCGGCGATCCGGAACCCCTCGACGTGCACCCGGCGCGGGGGGCCTTCACCGTCGTCGGGATAGCGCTGCTCGTCCGACCCCATCAGGAACGTGCCACCGGGCAGGTCGAGGAGTGCCCGGGGTGGGGGCCGGACCCCCTCGGCCGCCACAGCCGACTCGTCGATCTGGACGCCGTCGGGGCCCGAGGGACGCCCCGGACTGCAGCAGTGTGCCGCCTCGTGGACGGACTCGGTCCTGCTCTCCAGCGTCATGGGCCCGATGCTGGCGGCGGCCCGGCGGCGCGGACTCATCCTTCGGGAATGGTTGCGCGGGAATGGTTGCGCCGAGGGCCGCGGTCCTACTCAGCGGGTGATGCCGGCGGGGGATGGGTGTTCCCAGACTTGGCGGGGTGATCGATCGCCGGGCCGGCGCCGCATCACATGCGGCCGGGCAGCGGGGGACGTGGACGACCCCGACCAGGCATGTCCGACCGCGAGGGACGAGAGATGACTCTGACGACCGGCCCGACCACCGACGCCGATGTGCGGGCGGCTGCGCCTGCGCAACTCTCCCGCGACCAGCGAGTGGCGCGCGGAAAGGCTGCGCGCAGCGAGGTGCCACGCGAGAGCCACGCAGAGTTCAGCGCGGGGGCCGAGCGACCCGACCCCCTGGCCCTCCTCGAGGCGCAGGGCCTCACCCGCGTGCCGGAGTTGCTGCCCATCCGGTACGGACGCATGGCGTCGTCGGCGTTCGCGTTCTTCCGCGGCGCCGCACTGCCCATGGCCAGTGACCTGGCCCGCACGCCGCGGTCCGGGCTCACCGCGCAGGTCTGCGGGGATGCCCACCTCGCGAACTTCGGGCTGTTCGCCTCGCCGGAGCGCACGCTGGTCTTCGACATCAACGACTTCGACGAGACCCTCCCCGGCCCGTGGGAGTGGGACGTCAAACGGCTCACCACCAGCCTCGAGATCGCCGCCCGCACCAACGGCTATTCGGCCAAGGAGCGCCGCGACATCGTCGTCTCGGCCGTCGCGGCCTACCGGCGCGCGATGCGGCAGTTCGCCGGCATGGACGGGCTGGCCGTCTGGTACGCGCACGCCGACGTGGCGGACATCAGCGGGCTGACCCGCGTACGCCTGGGCGGCAAGCAGCGCAAGGCGGTGTCACGGACGGCTGCGAAGGCGCGGACGAAGGACAACCTCGGTGCACTCGGCCGGTTCTGCACCGTCGAGAACGGCGTGCCGCGCCTCAAGGCGGAGCCACCGCTCGTCGTCCCTCTCCGGGACCTGGACCGGGGCGAGGGTGAAGGCGAGGGCACCGAGGAAGCACTGCGGGACCTCGTCGCTGCCTATCGGGGCACCCTGGAGCCCGAGCGGCGCGTCCTGCTCGACCGGTACCGGCTGGTGGACATCGCGCGGAAGGTCGTCGGTGTCGGCAGCGTCGGCACGCGCTCGTGGATGATGCTCTTCCTCGAGGACGGCAGTGACCCGCTCTTCCTGCAGGCGAAGGAAGCCGGCCCGTCGGTGCTGGAGGCGTTCACCGCCGACAGCGAGTTCGACAACGCCGGCCAGCGCGTCGTCGTCGGCCAGCGCCTCATGCAGGCGGTCAGCGACATCTTCCTCGGCTGGATCCGCGTGCCGATCGCCGACGGCCCCGATCGCGACTTCTACGTCCGGCAGTTGCGCGACTGGAAGGGCTCGGCGGATATCGAGACCCTCCGGCCGGAGGGAATGCTCGCCTACGGCGAGGTGTGCGGCTGGACCCTGGCGAGGGCGCACGCGCGGTCGGGGGACCGGGTCGCCATGGCGGCATACCTGGGCGGCGGCGCGGCCTTCGACCTGGCGATCCGGGACTTCGCCGAGGCCTACGCCGACCAGAACGAGAAGGACCACCGCGCCCTGCTGAAGGCGATCGCCTCCGGGCGGATCGTGGCCGAGGCGAACGTCTAGCCGGGGAGCGGCCGCGCGACGCTGTCGCTCCAGGCCCCCGACGTCAGGGCGAACCGGCGTTCCAGCAGCTCGTTCAGCTGGGCCTCGCCGGTCTCGCAGGACGTGACGCCCTGGCCCGTCGGACAGTTGCGGAAGAGCGTTCGGACGACGCGCAGGTACGTGTGGGCCGCGAGGATGCGCTGGTCGAGGTCGGCGATCAGTTCAGCAGGGCTGGGCATGGTCACATTCCTGGCGGCTGGAGCCTGCCGGAGCTGTTTTCCGGGTGACCGCCGAGGCACCCATACCCGGAAGCAGGCGTTCACTCCCGTGCTCGGCCCCGAATGTCAGGCGCCGTCTCCCTTGCCGAGTCCTCCTTCGGCCGCCACCCGTTCGGCGTGTCCACCACCCGGGCCGCGCAGGACGTACGCGATCCCCACCGCGATGACCGCGCCCGCGAGGGGGCCGAGGAGGTAGGCCCACCACGCCGTCCAGTCTCCGAGGACGAGCGCCGGGCCCAGGGAGCGGGCGGGATTCATGGAGGCGCCGCTCACCGGCGAGCCCCACAGGCCGGCCAGGGCGATGTAGCTGGCGACGGCGACGGCGGCGATGGGTCCCAGCTGCTGCGCGCCGGACGACGACCCGAGGATGGTGCTGACCAGCCCGGTCGTGAGCACGATCTCCCACAGCATGGCGGTGAGCGGGGAGATCCCGTGGCCGGGCAGCGTGAGACCCGCGCTGCCCTGGGTGCCGATGAGGGCCGCCAGGAGAAGCGTGGCAGTGACGGCCCCGAGCAGCTGGGCCACGATGTAGGCCGGAACCCGACGCCAGGGGAAGTCGCCGCGGAGCGCGAAGGCGATGCTCACGGCCGGGTTCAGATGGGCCCCCGACACCGCACCCATGAACAGGATGACCGCCGCTACCATCAGCGCCGGAGCCACCACGAGCGCGCCGTAGGGGACGGCTGAACCGCCAAAACGCGCGTTGACCATGCCTCCGCCGACCGCGACCAGCACGAGCAGGAACGTCCCGAACAGCTCCGAGAACAGGCGCCGTCCCTCGTAGCGCCGGTCCCAGAAGTCGAACTCGTCGAGCACCGCGTTGGGTGTGCCGAACGACCGCATCAACACACGGCGCCCGGCATCGGCTGCACTGGGCGCCCTCGCACCGGCGGTCATACGGCCTCCTCAGGTCGGCGTCGATGCACTGTCGCCGATCCGGCCTCACCCCCGCCTCGCCCCCGATGGATGAAGCGACGGTCATCCCCGGCAGGTGAGTCGCGGTCGGGGCTTTCGCGCGACCATCCGGGCGACGTCAGGTGGACCGACCGAGGGGACACGGCCACGTCGATGGACACCACACCGCCGGACGGCGACGCGGGCCCCGTGGAGCTGGTGCCGTCACCGACCCTCCACCACCGGGTGAAGGCCCGGCTCGACGAGACCTGGACCCGGGTCAATGCCTCGGGCGTCGGGCACGTCCAGCGCAGGTTCGTGCAGGCCGACCTGGCCAACCAGGCACTGATCCTGGCCGCCCTCGCATTCACCCTGCTGGTCCCCGTCCTGGTGACGCTCGCCGCGGTGCTGCCGCTCAACGGGACGAACTCCCTGCCCACGGTCGTGGCCGGGCGCCTCGGACTGAGCGCGGGCGCCGCGAGGGACCTGCAGCAGCTGTTCCCGCAGAGCTCCACGGTGCGCGGTGCGTCCACCGCCGTCGGGGTCGCCTTCACCGTGGTGTCCGCGTACTCGTGGCCCACTGCGTTGCAGCGCGGCTACGAGATCGCGTGGAGCGTGGACTCCCGCGGATGGAGGGGGCTCTGGCGCCCGTTCGTCTGGCTGACGGTCTTCCTCGCCGTCGGGGCCGCGCTCATCGAGCTGCCGACGTCCCACCTGCTGGCCGAGCCGTGGCGCACGCTCCTGCTGTTGCTGCTCGGCGCCCCGGTCGTCTTCCTGTGGTCCTGGTGGACGCAGTACTTCCTGCTCCGTGGCGCGGTCCGCTGGGGGCTGCTGCTCGCCGGCGCCCTCGCCATGACGGCGGGACTGGTCGCCCTGCGGGCGGCCGCGGGAATATTCCTGTCGTCGGGCGTCACGTACAACTACGGGCACTACGGCCCGCTCGGGATCGTCTTCCTGCTGATGACGTGGCTGGTTGCCGCGAGTGCGGTCATGCTCGGTGGTCCGGTGTTCGGCGCCGCGCTGCACGAACGGCGCGCGTTGCTCAGCGAGGCGGCAGGTGACGCGTCGTCGCAGCGCTGATGGAGTCGCTCGGTGACGGTTTCCGTCATGTTCTGTCTCCGGACATCTGTCGTGGTGATGTCTCACGACATGTGTCGCACTTCGGTTCAGGCAGCT